>DATKXL010000144.1:0-40045 GCA_035529055.1 Bacteroidales bacterium | reverse complement strand
GCGGTACCGGTTTCGGAGTTATGGGAATACTGGTTGGGACAGAGAGAGGTTTTATAACCCGGGATGAAGGCCTTGAACACCTCCGGAAGATTGTCGGCTTTCTCCAGAAGGCTGACCGCTTTCATGGGGCCTGGTCGCACTGGATATATGGTGAGACCGGCAAAGTTAAACCTTTCTCTCAAAAAGATAACGGTGCCGAGGAATATGGAGGCCCATTGTTCTGGGCCCACTACTCCTATCTCGGACTGGATCCACGAAACCTGAAGGACAAATATGCAGATTACTGGCAGCAGAATACAAATCATACACTTATTAACTGGAAGTGGTGTTCCGAAAACCCGAAGAATTATGCAGGTTACGGCTCCGACTGCTGGGGTCTCACTGCAAGTTATTCGGTAGGCTTTTATGCCGCACACTCACCCGGAGAAAAAAATGATCTTGGAGTAATATCACCTACAGCAACACTATCTTCTATGCCTTACACTCCCGACCATTCATTGAACGCCATGAGACATTTTTACTATAATCTGGGAGATAAAATATGGGGAAAATATGGTTTTTATGATGCCTTCAGTGAACAACACAACTGGTATCCGCAAAAATATCTTGCAATTGACCAGGGACCAGTTGTTGTGATGATCGAAAACTACCGGTCAGGATTACTCTGGGATATATTCATGTCATGCCCTGAAATAAAGACTGGATTAACAAACCTTGGCTTCAGTTATAAAAAATAATGTTTTATTTTGTTGATATGTTACAAAATTACAGTATCTTTGTACCGATTTTCTTAATAATGAAACGGTTAATATCATATAATCGGAATTTTAATTACACAAAGTTTTAAAAAGGTTAGAAAAATGAAGAACAAAATTTTAATTGGATTGGCAACTGTTGTGATGGTTGCTCTTCTGACGAGTTGTGGTAAACTTCCACAGGTTGAGATTGATGCCGCCAATGCTGCTATTGAAGCCGCACAAACTGCTGAAGCTACTGTTTATGTTCCTGCTGAATTTGTAGCTGTACAGGATTCAATGAATGCTATTTTAGCTGATATTGAAACCCAGAAATCAAAATTATTCAAAAAATTTGGTCCTGCTAAGGAAAAACTGGCTGCCACTTTAACTCTTGCAAACCAGGTTGCTGCCAATGCTGCTGTTAAGAAAGATGCTGTAAAAGCTGAGGTTACTACCTTATTGACAGACATCAAAACTGTTATTGAAGAAAACAAGACTCTTATCACTAAAGCTCCGAGAGGAAAAGAGGGAGCAGCTGTTCTCGAGCAGATCAAAGCTGAAATGACAACTATTGAAGGTTCTGTAGTGGAAGCACAGGATTTATTTGATAAAGGATCATACATGGATGCTCTCAACAAGATCAAAGCTGCACAGGAAAGAGCAGCAGGTATCAATACCGAACTTAAAGAAGCTATCGCAAAGGTCAGAAGGTAGCAGATAATTGCGTTAAATAAGAAGCATCAGGGTATCTCATAAGACTTAATTTACCTCCCATCCCCCCACCTTGCTCCGCCGAAGCGGCTACGCGAAGGCGCAGAGGGGGGTTTTAAAAATATCAGTAAATAAATAAGTTCCGCAATAGCGGAATTAAGGGGTGGGAATATAAAAGAGGGCTTATGAGACACCCTCTTTTTTTTTAATATTTGTAATGATGAAACTGAGGAAGGTCTGGAGAAATGTGCTGATAATCACTATCACTATACTGTTTATTCCATTAATAATATTCCTGTTAGTACGGTTTACTCCCCAACCTCCCGTCAGCGAAATGGAATATGCGAGGGAGACCCTTTCCAAAGCAGATAAGAATCATGCCGGTACCTATTCCAGTAAATTATTTACTGAAGCCAGAGCCCTTTATGACTCAGCCATGGGGAACTGGCAAAAAGAAAACAAGAGATTCATTTTTTTCAGAGACTATGACAAGGTAGCAAGGTTTGCAGAGTTATCGGCTGATAAGGCCAGCGAAGCCATCGAATATTCAAAAACAAGCTCCACAAGCTTAAGAATCAAACTAAAACATAAAATAGATTCTCTTAATAATATCGCTGCCGATCTCGATCAGATCTTTACCAGTTATCCCTTATCTCCCGAGATACGTAGCTGGATCTCCAGGGGGAAGCTTTTACTGAAAGAATCTGAGCTTGCTTATAAGAAAGGGGATTACTTTCATGCAAATAACAAGATGACAGATTCAGAGTATCTTCTCTCATCATCTTATGAAAATGCAATCCTGAATCTGAAAGAGTATTTCAGGTCATTCCCTGTCTGGAAAAGGTGGGCTGAAAGGACAATAAAAGAATCAAAACAAAACTCAGGGTATTCAATTATTATTGATAAATTTTCGAGAAAATGCCTGGTTTATTTCAGCGGGATAAAAAAATACGAATACAATGTTGAGCTTGGAAAGAACTGGGTTGGGGATAAACGAGTTAAAGGAGATATGGCAACACCAGAGGGCATGTATAATGTAACAAAAAAGCTTGAGAAAAGCAGGACAAAGTACTATAAAGCCCTCATGCTCGATTATCCGAATGAAACAGATATTGAGGAATTTCACCAGGAGATTGCAAACGGGACTCTGCCAAAGTCATCCATAATCGGAGGATTGATCGAGATACATGGCAGCGGAGGCAGGTGGATTGACTGGACAGAAGGATGTATTGCGCTCACTGATTCGGAAATGGATGTTATATATAAAATAGCCAGGATTGGTACACCTGTAACAATAGTAGGATCCTTAACTGATCTTAAGGAAATTCTTAAATAAGAATAACTATTAAATGAGAATTAATCTTATTTGATAATAATTCTTAAATGATAACGATTCTTAGATGATTAACGAAAAAATTACAGAGGATTCACCCCCGGATACGGAAACTCAGCTATCTCCGACCAGAAAGTTTGCAGACTCTGTTGCCGGCCGGCTGAAGTTACTCTATCAAAAGATATCGGAGAACAGAAAACTTGTAAGATTGCTCCGGAAAACTTTCTTTACTGTTGTTTCAATAATCAGCACCCTGTTTGTTATTGCATTTTTTCTTTATATCACCCCAGGATTACAGGAACTGGCCCCTATAGACAAAACAGAAGTTACAAGCAACCCCGAACTGCAGAATGATCAGAATTACAAGAAGCAGATCGTACTTCTGACAAGAGATATCCAGCGCCTTTCAAAAAAATATAATTCATATACATCCGGACAGTCGTATATAGTAATTAACACAACTGACAACAGGTTTTTTCTTTATAGGAACAAGAAGCTGATCAGGGAAGGATTTTGCAGCTCTGGTAGTTATACCATGCTCAAGACCGAAGGTGAAAAGAAATGGATTTTTAAGACCCCCAAAGGAAAATACTGGATCCAGGGAAAAACAACCTCGCCTGTTTGGAGAAGACCCGACTGGGCATTTGTTGAAGAGGGTCTTCCGATACCTCCAAAAGATCATCAATCAAGATGGGAATACGGAGTACTGGGCGATTATGCCCTCAGCATAGGCGACGGTTACCTGATACATGGTACTATTTACAAACGATTCCTGGGTATGCCTGTGACACATGGATGCATCCGCCTTAATGATGAGGATCTGGAAGCAATCTTTAACACACTCAATATTGGTTCCAAAGTATATATATTTTAATCTTTAAGAACAACTGTTAACATGGAAACCGATCCCAATAAAGCTGCATCCGGAAAAAGATATACTCTTTTAATACTGTTGATTTTTCTTTCAGCCTTTATGATCTGTTACGGCGTAATGCTGATGTTTGGCCCCGGACGAAAATTAAAGGAAGTAAGGAAGGAATTTACGATTGTTCAAACAGGGAACAACAAAGTTGATGAAAGGGTTTTTTCTGATTCCGCATGGCTCAGCCTTCATAAAGAAAAAACTTTCCTCCAGTCAAAAACAGCAATGGCGGAAACAGACTCTATATATCTCATAATAAATTTATCCGACAGTACTGCAAATCTGGAAATAAGCGGTGTTACAGTACATTCATCCAGAGTAAAGAAAATACGTGTAAGCAAAATGTTCAGCAAAGGCGACGAATATGCTATTTTGTCGATGCTCTCTTCCCCTTTAACCGTAACTAAAGATTATGCTTCAATTAAGAAGGAACCGTTGATGATCAAAATGGCTCCGAAAGATACTTCCGAATATAAACCCGACATACTGCCTGACACATCTGACTACGAGCCTGTAAACTACATTCTGGAAACAAATAAAGGAATAAAAATTTATGTTTACCAGGAGGAGAAAACTAAATTCCGCGACAGGGTAAATCTATTTGGGTTTGATCTAAATGACAGGATACGAAATACAATACAAGCATTTAAAAGTATGATCTGTTTTGATATACCTGAATATCATCCTTATATCAAGCTCATACTTCCCAAAGCCGAGGCAAAAACTCTCTACAGGGCTATCCCAAGAAAAGGGCAGGCAGCCGTGTACCTGTAAACTCTTTTTTGCTTAAAACATAGTTTGGAATCAAAAAAAAATGTAGGTTTGAATCAGACTCATTACTAATTCAAACCTGAATGGGAAGATTTACTGGAATAATCGGAATTGTTGTTATTCTTGGATTGGCATTTTTATGGTCAAATAACCGGAAAGCAATTAATTATCGACTTGTTTTTACAGGTCTTGGCCTGCAGCTTGCTCTGGCAATATTTATTTTAAAGGTGCCTATCGGGCAGGACATTTTTTACTGGCTCGGGCGGGCAATTAATAAGCTACTGGATTTTTCCTCCGAGGGAAGTTTATTTGTTTTTGGTGATCTTACAAAAGTGACTGAAATTATTCCGGAAAGTATTGTTAAAAGTGGCATTTTCCTGTTTATCCTTCTCCCTACAATAATATTTGTATGTGTTCTTGTTGCCATGGCCTACCATGTTGGACTGATGCAGAGAATTGTGGCACTCCTTGCCCGTTTTGTCCACTGGGCTATGAGAGTCAGCGGCAGCGAAGCGCTTTCGAATGTCGCAAGTGCATTTGTCGGTCAGGTTGAAGCACAGATAATGATACGTCCGTATCTGTCGGGTATGACCAGATCGGAACTGCTTGCCTCTATGACAGGAAGCATGGCCTGTATCGCCGGGGGAGTAATGGCTGTTTATATTTCGATGGGCGTACCGGCATCCTATCTTCTTGCAGCAAGTCTGATGGCTGCACCCGGGGCACTGGTTGTCTCAAAAATAGTCTTCCCTGAAACAGAAGAATCGGAAACCAAAGGAAAAGTAAAGCTGGAAGTTAAGAAAGAGCACACCAATATTATGGATGCAATTTCCCATGGGGCGACCGACGGAATGAAAATTTCAATTAACGTGGTTGCCATGCTTATCGGCGTCATTGCACTTGTTGCTCTTGCAGATGCTCTTCTCGGGTATTTTGGACACCTTCTGGGATGGATCGGGATCTCACTTAATGCAATTGGTCTTGATGTTGAGAACCTCCGGCTGAAAGATGTTTTCGGAGCTTTCTTTTCACTCTTTGCTATTGTCATGGGTGTCCCTGCTTCAGAATCATTTACCGTTGGTTCATTGATGGGGACAAAAATGGTAATTAACGAGTTTGTCGCCTATTCCTACCTTTCACCAATGATACAGCAGGGAGTCCTGAGCGCTAAATCAATTGTTATTGCAAGTTTTGCGCTTTGCGGTTTCGCCAATTTCAGTTCGATTGCCATTCAGCTCGGGGGTATCGGAGCAATGGTGCCCCAACGAAAGTCTGACCTTGCCCGGCTGGGATTTAAAGCGATGCTCTGCGGTACAATGGCTTCGTATATTTCAGCTTCGCTTGCAGGGATATTGATGTAGGGGTTATTCAGGGGTGGCGGAGAGAGGGGGATTCGAACCCCCGGTACAGTTACCCATACGGCAGTTTAGCAAACTGCTGGTTTAAGCCACTCACCCATCTCTCCAAAACAGGCGCAACAATATTATGCGCGCGATAAAAGTAAAAAAACAGGAATAAAGTACAAAATAATAAATACTTTATTTCATTTCTTCAAGCAAGCCGGTAAATAGTCTGAAATTCTCCTGGGTCTCCTCATCCAGATCAGAGACCTTGATTGCCCCTGCTTTTACATTGTGAAGAAATCTGCTAAGTACAAAATTTCTGGGTATCTCTTTGTCCCTTATATAAACCGAATTTGGTACGGTGATCCCCTCCCTGCTGTTAAGAACATGATTCTTAAAATCGAGAGTGGATAAAAGATCCTCTGAATTAAGGAATGATTCGGGCATTTTGATTATCAGTTCGGCCCCGCTGGTCTCTGTTTTAAATACTGTCTTCCTGAGGTCTTCTCCAATCCCGTTTTCATTTTCATTCTCGAAAAGAAGTACTCCGAACTCCATACCCCACCCCATGAGAATGTTGCATAACAGAGGAATTGAGGATACATCTGTTGATGGAATAATGCTTATCTGTCCTTTATAGCCAGTTAAATGAATAATGGAATTCAACAGGTAGAAGGTGCCTATGTCGTTTACTACCAGGTTAAACCGTCGGGCAGAGAACCCCTCATTGGCTGTCGGATTGCCCATAATACTTTGTAATGGAGTAAGAGTATCCGGGGTAGCGGAAGATAATTGCAAAGGATCGAGTATCCGTGTAGTGCTCCTGAAATTGTCAAGATCATCACGCTGCACGGCAAGGACGCGGTGAAGCTTATTGATTTCAACAAGATGAGGTGAATGTGTGGTATAAATAATCTGAAGTTTATGGCTGATGTCTTCAAAGACTTTTAATACATCTTCCTGTGCCCTTGCGTGCAGACTAACACCGGGTTCATCTACAAGAAGCACCATCGGTTTGCTCTCTTCGTTCGCCGAAGCTTTTAATTCAATGTAGAAAGAGAGAAACCACCTTACACCACGACTCCTTTGCTTGGGATAAAGTCTCTCTCCCTCATCTTTGATCCAGAATTCCAGATAAGGTTTTCCGGATTTTGTCCCGTAAGATGAATTGTAGTGATCAAGCTCGAACTGGATATTTATTTTATTGTTCCTTCCTATTGACTGCTGCCAGAAATCCTGGAAATTACGGGTGAGTGAATGGTTCAGGTTTTCAATCTTCTGCTTTAAAATTCTGCTTGAGGGCTGTTCAAAAAATGAATACTCTAGCTGGGCCAGGGTGAGGAAATTACGGGCGGCCTTATATCCCTCAACCTGGTCATTGCTGTTAACAATATCCTCAAGGTCTATCCTGTTAGGAAGAAGACTTCCGAAGTCTTCGAACATTTCAAAAACAGGACAATATTCAAAGTATTTCCTGCCCAGGATTTCACTGTTAAAATGAGACTTGTACGACTTAACAGTTTCATTTACCTTCTTTTCTGCAACAACCTCAGGGTATCCCTCCATTATGTAACCCGACAAAGCAATGTGTCTGTTATGCTCCTCGTGCTTCTGGTCCCTTTCATTTCTTGTTTTCCGGTAATCATTAAGCAGATTGTTCCAGTCAAGGTCATCTCCATGGCCGTTGGGTCGCATTAATAAAGTCATTTTCTGATGCCTCTCCTCCAGCCTGACCGAAAGCTCATTCAGCTGATTATCGAGCAATGAACACTTTTCCCGGAGCTTAAGCCATGTCTCACCTGCCTTATTAATCGCCTGCTTCTTTAATAACTCCTCTCTGATCTCCTCCTCTTTTTTCCTGACCTCATTCAGCCTGTTCTTAAAAATATGATATTGTGATCCGGGAGCTGAGGTCAGATCAACTGCCCTTCTTCCAAATAACATAAATCCTTTCCTGCTTCCTTTAGCATCAGAAAGTTTGTTCTTAATCTCAGCCTCCTGTGCTGCCAGGCTTTTCAGATTCGACTCATGATTATTGATCTGATTAATCTCGTCCTGTAACTTGACTGTGACATCATCAAGATATAACCTCCATGCATCCTCCAATGAATCAAGATATTGACTGATCTCCCCACTGACACATATATACGACGACAGGTCGGGTATCCATTTCCTTGTAAGTTCAAGATGGTTCAAACCTGATAATAATTCTCTCAGTTCTGTGCCCGGATTATCAGTCACTTTTATAAGCCATCCGTCAGGGATACTGAAACGACAGCTTACTTCAGGTAAAGAAAGGTCACTTCGCAAAACGTCTTCCGAGATCACCCCTGAATAGAAGACTTTAAGAGCTTCAAGAACAGAAGTTTTTCCGGATTCATTCTGGCCTATAAGACAGGTGATATTATCAGGAGAAAGGCTTTGCCAGCTTGTGTCAACAATCGATCGGAAGTTTTTGATTCTGAAAGCTATAAGCTTCATCACAAAGAATATTATATTTGAAATCCAAAAACAAGTACATCATCTACCTGCTGGGTATTGCCTTTCCACTCATTAAATGAAAATTCCAGACACTCCTTCTGATTTGCCATAGATAGCCCTGTTACCGATTCAAGAATTTGTTTAAACTGTCTGTATTTGAATCTCTTATCGCTCAACTCTCCTATCTGATCGGCAAAGCCGTCAGAAAACAGGTAGAATGAATCACCCGGTATTGTTTCGATAATAGTATTGGTGAAAGGATGTTCAGTCTCATATGCAATACCAATAGTCATTTTGTCCGGCTTATATTCAGTCAGTATTCCCTCCCTCATCATGATCAATGGTCTGTTTGCACCGGCATACTGCAGACTTCCGGAACCTTTTTCGGCAATACACAATGCGATATCAATACTGTCTTTGGTCGCTGCCTGGGTACCTGTCTGATGAAGTGCTTTCATTACCTTTTCCCTCATCATGTTGAGGATCCTGTTTGCTCTCAGGGTCACTTTCGACTGTAATATCTCATTTAAAAAACTGATCCCCAAAATGCTCATCAATGCTCCGGGAACCCCGTGTCCGGTGCAATCACCTGCCGCAACACATACATACTGACGGTTACAGAAAACATAGTAGAAATCGCCACTAACAATATCGCGCGGAAGAAAAAGTATGAAAAAATCTTTAAGCATAGTCCTGAGCAGCTCATTGTCAGGCATCAAGGCATGCTGGATCATATATGCATACCTGAGGCTGGCCATATGTTCATCAATATCCTGATTATGTACCAGGGGAATAAAATCAAGTCTTTCGCGATTTTCGACACCCATAAGCTGACTTATTTCAAACAGGCAATAAATATACATTATTTTTAGATCATGCAATCAGGATGAGTATCCTTTTTAAACATGAAGCCTTTTTAGAAGAATAACATTTTCAACATGATGAGTATGTGGAAACATATCAACAGGCTGCACACGGGTTACCTTGTAATGCTCCGACATTAACAGTATATCGCGTGCCTGGGTGGATGGATTGCAGCTTATATAGACAATTTTCGCAGGGGCTGCGGCTATAATCGTTCTGACAACATCTTCATGCATCCCGGCCCTGGGCGGATCAGTGATGATGACATCAGGTTTGCCGTTGTCTGAAATAAACTGTTCCGATAATATGGATCTGATATCACCTGTGAAAAAGAAAGTATTATCAATTTTGTTTAATTCAGCATTAACTATTGCATCTTTTACTGCTTCTTCAATGAACTCAATACCTATAACTTTTTGTGAGGAAGAGGCCATGAAGTTTGCGATTGTACCAGTTCCCGTGTATAGATCATATACGATCTCGCTGCCCTTTAAGTCCGCAAAATCTTTTACCACACGATATAATTCCCTGGCCTGTTTTGTATTTGTCTGAAAAAAAGACTTTGGCCCTACTTTGAATTTAAGTCCGTCCATCTCTTCGACAAGATGCTCATTTCCCCTGTAAGGATGAGCAGTCTGGTCGCCCAGGGAGTCATTTTTCTTTGAATTGATTATATACATCAATGAAGTGATCTGAGGAAACTTTAAATCCAGGTAGTCAAGCAGCCCCTCCCTCCTCTTCCTGTCCTCATAGAAAAAAACAATAATAACCATCACATCGCCATCAAGGGTATTCCGGATAATAAGATTCCTTATAAATCCCGATTGTTCCCTTACATTAAAAAATGTCAGACGGTCTTTATGGGCATACTCTCTTATAGCATCCCTGATTGAGTTGGAAGGTTCAGGCTGCAAATGACACTCCCTTATGTCAAGCACTTTATCAAAAAATCCCGGGATGTGGAAGCCGATGGCATCCTCCTTTGCAAATTCATTATCCGAAACGACCTCCTCACGGGTTAGCCACCGCTTGTCGGAAAAAGTATATTCAAGTTTATTCCTGTAGAAAAAAATATCTTCAGAACCAATAATCGGATCAATTTCGGGGAAGCTTACTTTCCCTATCCTTACCAGAGAATCTCTTACCTGCTTCTCCTTATAATAAAGCTGCAGATGGTAAGGAAGATGCTGCCATTTGCATCCTCCGCAAATCCCGAAATGCATGCATAGAGGTTCAATCCTGTCGGCTGAGTACTGATGAACCCGGACCACCTTTCCTTCAAGATATCTTTTCTTTTTCTTATAAACCTGAATATCAACTATATCCCCGGGAATGAACATGGGAACAAACACTACAAGATTATCCACCCTTGCAACAGCGTTCCCTTCCGCTCCAATGTCGGTTATCGTTACTTTGTCAAGCAGAGGTAAATTCTTTCTTCTTCCCACTCTGAAAATGAATTATTATTTACAGCTAAACTTCCTCTTGTTGCTGAAATTGTTTTACTTAGGGTTACCGAGATTAATCAGGAACATCAGACCTTTTGTCATGCATGGTACTAATCCATCGCCATGATCTGCTCCGGGTATGATTTCTTTAATACAGGTCTGGGAAGAGGTTCCTGCCTGTATCATGGAATCATAAATGTTTTCAGTTGTTAACACATTTACATGGGTATCCATTTCTCCATGAAGGAGGTAAAGAGGTTTTTTGGTGTTCCATGCAGTTACGCTGTTCTTGACAAGGGCTTCCCTCACTGAGGCATATTGCTGGGCTGATGCAAATCCCGTAATAAAACCGGAGTTAAAAAGATCGGGTATTGATGTTGTCAGCTGATTATTAATCTGATCTGAACTCAAAGTACCTGTGTACAATGAACTCAATCTTGAAGCATAGGGTTCCTTCAGGATATCGGTAACAGGATTTGTAAACTGGTTATAGGCTTTATAAGCATTTATAATGTAACCGATATAGACCGGCATAGGGTAGCTGGAGACATTCACCATGCTTTGAAAAAGAAGACTTAGATTATAAGGGCCGGCTCCACAGGCACTGCCCTGGAGATCAAAATCATCCGGATACTCCTGCTCAAGTGCCTTATGCAACGCAAGAGTGGCCCAGCCTCCCTGGGAATACCCTAAAAGGTAAAACTCATTCTTTATTGTGATACCGGGAAGTTCAGAGATTCCAAGCTCTTTGACTGCAAAAAGCATATCAACGATTGATCCGACTGTGGGTCCGGCAACAAGATAAGGATGAGCCACCTGTGCCGATTCGCCAAATCCGGGATAATCAGGAATAACGACTATATACCCCATCGAGGCGATAAGCTCAACTAACTGATAAAGGGGACTAATAACATACTCGCTTGGTGCAGAGGAATTTATGGTATTGGTTCCGTTCTGAAAACAGAGAACCGGATACTCTCCCGATGTGGTTGGAACACATACCAGACCTGATGCAGTGATATCCTTATCATTTATATTAGTATTATAAATCACTTTGTAAACATTTACATCACTGGATACAAATGGTTTCAGATCATCGATCTCGGGATAAGTTCCTGAAGCAATATCAAGCAGATTGTTAATATATCCTGTCTTATAGGATATCGCAAACTCCTTTGATATAAAATAGGAGTAGTCTGGTCGTTCATCATCCTTTCGGCACGAAGTCAGAAGTACCAGGTAAAGAAAAAAGAGTGAACCAACCCTGATAATTATCCTGATATTTTTCATTGACATGGTTTAATGATCAATTTAGCAAATGTAGTCCTTGTCAGAACAGAATGACTGATGCAAATATAATTCTTTACACTCAGAAACCCTGCTTCAACTGCTGATATACTTTTCATATATTTGCACTCAATTATTTTAGGGTATGGTTTCTGTACAGGATATCTCTGTTTCGTTCGGCAGTTTTGACTTATTAACTAATATCTCATTTCTGATCAATGATCAGAACCGGATTGGCCTTGCCGGTAAAAACGGAGCCGGAAAATCAACGCTCCTCAGAATTATTGCCGGACTTCAGGGGCCTTCCTCGGGTGTTATTGATATGTCAAAACAGGTGACTATCGGTTATCTTCCTCAGCAGATCAGCGTGGATAACACAACGACCGTATTGAAGGAAGCACTGTTTGCCTTCTCAGGTCTTATCACCTTGGGAGAGGAGATAGAAAACTGTAGTGCAGAGATTGCTAAAAGGGATGATTATGATTCCGCTGAATATCTGAGACTTTGTGACCATCTTACTGAGACCGAAGAGAGATTCAGAATACTTGGCGGAGACAGCTACCTGGCTGAAACTGAACAAACGCTCATTGGCCTTGGTTTTGAGAGGGATGATTTTGACCGACCTACCGGGGAATTAAGCGGCGGATGGAGGATGAGGATCGAGCTGGCCAAGATAATCCTGAAAAAACCCTCACTTTTTCTGCTTGATGAACCGACAAACCACCTTGATATTGAATCTATACAATGGCTTGAGTCTTTCCTTAAAGGCTATCCCGGTGCTGTTATGCTTGTTTCACATGACAGGGCTTTTCTCGATAATGTTACAACAAGAACAATTGAAATCTCGCTTGGCAGGATTTATGATTATAAAACCTCATGGTCACGGTTCACAGAACTCAGAAAAGAAAGGAGAGAACAACAATTAGCTGCATACAGGAACCAGCAGAAGATGATAGGAGATACTGAAAGATTCATTGAGAGGTTCAGGTATAAAGCAACCAAGGCTGTCCAGGTGCAATCCAGGATCAAACAACTCAATAAAGTTGAGAGAATTGAAGTTGATGAGGAGGATACCAGTTCAATAATCCTGAGGTTTCCTCATGCCCCGCGATCCGGAACAGTAGTTGTCGAAGCCGTAAATCTGTCGAAGAATTTCGGATCGCATGTTGTGCTGAACAAAACTGCATTGACGATTACAAGAGGAGAAAAAGTTGCATTTGTTGGTCGCAACGGAGAAGGCAAAACAACATTTGCAAGGATTATAACAGGGGAGCTTGGCTTTGACGGAATCCTGAAAAAAGGTCACAATGTAAAAACAGGCTATTTTGCCCAGAATCAGGATGAGCTGATGGATGAAAACAAGACAGTGCTTCAGACAATTGATGATGTGGCTAAAGGAGAAATAAGGAGCAGGATAAGGGATATGCTGGGAGCGTTCCTTTTCAGAGGTGATGATATCGATAAGAAGGTAAAAGTATTGTCAGGTGGTGAACGGTCGCGTCTGGCACTCGTGAAGTTGCTGCTTGAACCCTATAACCTCCTTGTGCTTGATGAACCTACAAACCATCTTGATATGCGCTCAAAAGATATACTCAAAAAGGCACTTACTGAATATGATGGCACATTAATTGTGGTTTCTCATGACAGAGATTTTCTCAACGGACTTGTAAGCAAGGTTTACGAATTCAGATACACCAGGATAAAGGAACACCTGGGAGGTATTTACGATTTCCTGAGAAAAAGAAAGATCGATAATCTCAGAGATATAGAAAAAAGAGATAAATTATTGAAAGAAACAAAAACAGAGGATATCTCATCCAATAAGCAAAGATATTTTGAAAAGAAGGAGTATGAGAGGAACCTGAGAAAACTACGTAAAAAGCTTGAGGAATCGGAACAGTCAATAGAAAAGATGGAAGCTGAACTTAAAGACCTGGAACGATTATTATCGAAACCTGATCAATCTTCACTCAACCATGAGGAGCTTTACAGAAAACATGAGGATCTTAAGATCAAACTTAATGAAGAGATGAATGAGTGGACAATCTATTCACACGAAGTTGAAGAGTTTTTACAAAACAATTTAAAATTTATTAGATTATGAAACCTGGTTATTTCTCCCGGATTATCAACGTGATGCTGACTCCGGTCATCGTTCTGGTGATGATTGCCTCCTGTAAGCCAACACAGACGGCCATCGATTCCAAAGATCTCTCCTACCTTTACAACCCGACAAAGAATCCTTTTAGTCCACGCTATAATGTTTTAAATGAATCAGATGGATCATCAGTTCTTTCGGTGAAATTCTTTGCAAATGATCTCTTTTTCTCAGAAGCAAATCCCCAGGGTATTCCTATAGCTAGAATCCTGATTACAGTTAAGCTTTTTAATATTACTCAGGGAAGAAGGCTTGCGGATACAGCATTTTATAACCTCAGTATCATCAAGGAAGGGTCACAACCTGAATATGTCTATAACATCCCTTTGAGAGTAAAGAACGGAGTAGAGTATATGGCCGAGGTAAAAATACTTGACAGGCTCAGGATGCAGGTAGTACAGGCGTTTGTGCCATTTAACACCTTATCCTATAACAATAAATATAATTTCTTAGCTCAGGGACATTTCATGAAGAACATGCTATTCAACCCTGTTATAAGGGTAAATGAATATGTCAATCTGCTTTTTAACAGGGTCCCTGTTGACAGTTTGTACATTTCATTTTACAGATCATTCAGTGAAGTCCCCTATCCTCCTTCGATGCTGCTTCCTGAAAAAGTGCTTGATTATGACCCTGACACGGTGATTGCCCTTTCTTATTCCGACACTCTTCCGATAATGTTTCCAAAAGAAGGCATCTATTTCTGCTCTACGGGCAGAGATATCAGGGAAGGGTTTACATTTTGCAATTTTGGCGAGTCATTTCCTGCAATGACAACTCCTGAAGTGATGATAGAACCTCTTATTTATCTGGCATCGGAAGATGAGGTAAGTAACTTACGTTCATCAGCCAGACAAAAGTCAGCTCTGGATGATTTCTGGATAAAATACGGAGGTAATGTTGAAAAATCAAGGGAGCTCATCAGGATCTATTATACAAGGATTCTCTATTCAAACTATTACTTTACGACATACAGGGAGGGCTGGCGTACCGAGAGAGGTATGATCTATATAATTTATGGTCCTCCTGATAAGGTATATAAAACATCGGATGGAGAAAGCTGGGGATATCGCAAACCAGTAATAAAGACCTCATGGGGAGGAAGGTATCATGTCAGGGAAAATTATCTTTTCTTTAATTTCAAACACAGGAAAAACGCCTTTTCTGATAATGACTTTTATCTGAGCAGAAGTGAAACACTGGTTACTTACTGGGACCAGGCTGTTCAGAGCTGGCGAAAAGGCATAGTATTCCGTCTCGATAATCCGGAAGATTTATAACTATCATGCTGAAAGAAAGAGATTGCATTTTTGGCTTAAGAGCTGTAATTGAAGCCATTAAAGCCGGCAAACAGATTGATCGGCTTCTTATCAGGCAGGGGCTTCAGGGAGCACTTTACCACGAATTGATGATTGAGGTAAAGAAACACAACATTGTTTACCAGATTGTACCACTTGAGAGGATTGAACTGGTGACACGTAAAAATCATCAGGGTGTTCTGGCATGGCTTTCGTTAGTTGAATACCAGCACATTGAGAATTTGTTGCCTATGATCTTCGAAAAAGGAGAAGATCCCTTAATAATTGTGCTTGATGGCATTTCGGATGTAAGAAATTTTGGTGCCATAGCCCGTTCAGCTTCCTGTATGGGTGTGCATGCAGTGCTAATTCCCGAGAAAGGATCTGCAATGATAACAGCTGATGCAATCAAAACTTCAGCAGGGGCTTTACATTCATTTCCAGTCTGCAGGGAAAAAAGCATTGTCCGTTCACTTGAATATCTGAAAGAATCGGGACTGAAAGTTATCTGTGCAGTTGAAAGGTCGGACACGGCTCTTTATGAAACTGATCTTACCGGACCAATGACACTGGTACTGGGTTCTGAGGACAAGGGTGTAAGCCGTGAATTGTCAGCGCTTGCTGATTACCGGGTCAAAATACCCATGACAGGTAATATAGGTTCACTGAACGTATCAGTTGCTGCAGGCATTCTTTTTTATGAGGTTATGAGGCAGCGCTCCACTATGATCACTCAATAATACTTTTTATTCTCTGATCCAGCACTTGCTGATCTGCAGCAAATGAAGCCAGACCTGCAAGATTCAGCAGTGTATCAGGAGCAATTTTACCATCCCTGATTTTTTGAGACCACCGTGAAAAGAATGGTATCTTACCATCAGTTGCCAGCAACAGCTTTTCCTCTCTAATAAGCGAGGGGAACATATCTTCACAACCCTCTTCATGGGCTATATGAATCAGTTCAGCACCACTGGCCGGAACTTTGGAAGCGAGTCTTTCAGCCAGGTTAAGAACCTTATCATCAACCTCCCAGAATTTTTCAATATGTGCTCCCTCGGCTGAAGAATAAAGGCTCACATCATAGTTTTCATGTATACGGGATGTGAATATCCCGCTTAATGTTTTACGGCCTGCGGATGCAACCCTCGGAGGCATGGTGTAAACGTCTGTCCCCGCCAGAAGTTCAAGCTGATTATAGTTGCGCAGACTGGCAGCGATAAGTTTTGTCTGCCATGGATTCCTGGCGGATAATCCGATGACCCAGTTCTGGGAAGATATGACTGCCTTTTCTCCTGCCCCGGAGCCATCACCCAGTTTATTATCAATCATAAACGCTCCTATACGGCCAAGAAATACATTAAGATAATCAGGCATGGCAACCCTGGTTACAATGACGTTCTGACGTGCACTGAATCCAAGAGTAAAATTGATCTTAACTCCTGCTTCTTTCAGGCGTCTGGCACCAATAAGTCCCTCGGCAGTATAAGGAACCTTTATTATAAATTGTTCAGGACAGATTTCATGAAATCTCTTTCCGTAGTATTCAATTGCCTTAATATCATGTGCGGCGTCGGTATGAAGCTCAACGCTTACATAACCTCCGAATCTGGAAGCAAGTCTGAGCCCATGCCTTGCATTAAGCATGAACGCTATCTCCTTAATTTTTTCTTCGGACGGAAGCTCCCTTACAATACTCTTTGCTTCGGATATGAAGACATCATATATACCTTTTTGTATCTCATTGTTAAGAAGGGTATTATTTGTTGTAAGGGCACTCATTTCAGCTGACCAGTTAGCTTCTGCCTCTTCCATATCACCTGTATCGAGCCATAGTTCAGTTCCTGTATTCCTGAGAGATTCCCAGAAGGAATCTTTTTTGCCGTTGAAGTGTTTCTCGTTAATATTTTTCCAGACAAAATCGCTAATTTTGGTGTTAAGGTCAGCCATGGTATTAATTATTTGGTATATAACATTTTTTCCCCCATTTTGTTCCGGAGTGGCTAATAAACTTTTAACTCATCACTCTCTAAAGGCAGAACAGGTAACTTTATTTACAGGGGGCAAAATTATACAATTTATTAAACTGTGCTGTTGATTATTAATAGCTTTACATAATTCATCATTAAACAATCTCATTATGAGAACTTTCGCTGCAATTATTTTAATCTGGTGCTCTCTTCAGGGAGCAGCTCAGAGTACTTTTGATAACTATTTCATAGATAAAGTCTTAAGATTTGACCTTATGTTTGCCGGAAACAGCCAGAAAACCCTTGTATATCCAGCCGGTATGAAGGAGGAGCCATTCTGGGCCGGATCAAATAAAAATCTCATTGATCCTTTTAATTACGGGAACTTTAAATATGAACTTCTTGACCTTACCGGAAATAATCTGATCTACTCAAGAGGATTCTGCACTCTTTTCCAGGAGTGGCAAACCACAACTGAGGCAAAGAGCATGGAAAGAAGTTTTTATGAAGTAGTAACAATGCCCTACCCTAAAGAGAGAGTCCGTTTTGTTCTCAGCATGCGTGAACGGAATGGTTCATTCATTAAACTCTATGAAACAATTATTGATCCGTCTGACTACTTCATAAGAAAGGAGAATACCGTAAATGTTGGAGTAACACAAATCTATAATGCAGGTGATCCCAACAACTGTGTCGATATTGCTTTTATTGCCGAAGGATATAAAGCTGATGAGATCATAAAATTCAGGGAAGATGTCAGGAAGATGGCAGAGATCCTGTTTGCGGAAGTACCTTTTAGTGATTACAGGGACAAGATCAATATCTGGGCAGTTGAAGCAATCTCAGAAGACTCAGGGACTGATATTCCTGGTGAAAAAATTTATGGTAATACAGTTCTGAATTCGAGTTTTTACACATTCGACCTTGGCCGTTACCTTACGACTCATGACATTAAAGCTGTTAATGATTATGCTGCCGCAGTTCCTCACGATAATGTTGTTGTTCTTATAAACAGTCCCAGATATGGCGGAGGCGGTGTTTATAATTATTATAGCGGAACTACTGTCGATCATCCTCTTTCACTCAAGGTATTTACTCATGAGTTCGGTCATGGGTTTGCTGGTCTGGCAGATGAATACTATTCTTCAGAAGTGGCTTATGAAGAATTTTACTCTCTGGATGTTGAGCCGTGGGAACCCAATCTGACAACAAGAGTGAACTTTGATTCAAAATGGAAAAGCTTTATAGGGAAAGAGACTCCTCTCCCCACTCCTGCAGAAGATAAATATAAGAATATGACCGGTCTTTTTGAAGGAGGAGGCTATTCAGCAAAAGGAATTTACCGGCCTGAAATGGATTGCCGGATGAAGAGCAACGGTCCGAAAGGATTTTGCACCGTCTGCCGGGATGCCATCGAAAAAATGATCGAATTCTATATAAAATGACAAACACTGGTGTTGCAGGGGCCCAGAATGGGTGTTGTAGGGGCGTAGCATGCTGCGCTCCTACGATCCCCATCGAATTTTATTTCGATCTCCTGTCAATAACATAGAACAACACAAGGCTGAGACCGCCGAAAAAGAAGATCATTGCCGGATAATTTGCGTCTTCATCAAGCACCCCGGCATATGACAGAATTGCCCCGGCCATTATACCTAATGCAATACCCATAAAAAGCATCCCGATCTTCAAAGTGAATTTGCCCCAGTTAAAAGAGAATTTGCTCCTCTCTTTTCCGGTATTGAACAGGCTGGCATCGGCTCCTTTTTCAATAAGGGCAAGACGTTCTTTATGCCGGGTTGTGTAATAGAGATACATTATCCCGAACACTGCTGCAAAAAGTCCAATAAATACAATTGCTGTTTCCATAACTTTTCATTTTAGTTAAATACTCTTTTTGCACCTTTAGACACAGGTTTAATCAAAATGGTTACAAATGCAAGCGAAAAATGGTAACCAATTTATAACTTTGAGCGTCAAATGACCGGAATGGATTATAAAGGTGACATATTCTATATAGATCAGGTAACGGCCGGCAAGGTAAATCTCTTTTCATTTCTTGTTGACCGGCATAAAGATAATACCTACAACCTGGCATTCAGAATATGCGGCAGTCATGAAGAGGCAGAGGAAATTACACAGGATGCTTTTTTAAAAGCATTCCGGTCGCTTAAAAGCTTCAGGAAGAAAAGCAGTTTTGGAACCTGGCTGTACAGGATTGTTTATAATACCGCCATTTCTTTTGTCAGGTCACGGAAACAGGGCGTTCTGGCACTAGAAGATTTCCCGGCAGATTTCGCGGACTTCCTTGCAGAAAATTTAAATGAAGAAGAAGCTGAAAATGAGTACAGAAATTCCCTGATTAATTTTGCCCTGCAGAAAATTTCCGAAGATGAGAGAGGGTTGATCACTCTCTATTATTATGATGAATTAAGCAGTGAAGAGATTTCAGAAATAACTGGAATAAGCAAATCGAATTTTAAAGTGAAACTGTTCAGGGCGAGGCAACATATGATTCAGATTATTGAAAAGGAAGAAAAGAAAAAAATGATATACCATGAATGACCCGAAAAAATTTGATGAAGATCTCCTGAGGAAGTATATATCTCCGGAACGGATCGAGAAAGCTCCGGAGGGATTTACAGTAAGGATCATGACGCAGATCCGGACTGACACCAGGAGGGCTGAAGTTCATGGAAGGTTTAGCAGGAAAAGTCTGGTCCCTCTGGTTTCAGCTGTTATCACTTTTACTCTGATTATTGCTACAGTTCTCCTGCCCGGAAACGGGAATGATTCCGCCGGACTGAAATTTTTCAGTTTTATCCGGAATATTGATTTCTCACTGCCCCCTATTGACCTTACTCCTGTCCTTGATTACAACATTCCAGGCTGGTTAACCTATGTATTTATCAGTATTCTGATACTTTCACTTTTTGACAGGTTGTTATCCGGATTTTTCCACAGGGAGAAATAATCCATAAATCCTCTAAAGGGGACTTTATAATTTAACATATAATCAATCAGATTTATCCCCATCAGGGGGTCAGGGATGCAACTTTTGAGTTCAGCCCCTTGGCATTCAGCGACCGGCTCATCATTTGTAGTATTTCTCTGGTTCCTGTTTTGATCTCACAGCTGCCTTTCAGATGGACGATCAGGGCGCACTGTTCAGCCTGAACAGGATCGTGGCCGCAAACCTCAACCAATGATTTAATGACATGATCAAACGTATTAATCTCATCATCGAAAAGGATAAGGGAGTTTTTCTCACCCTTGCTTTTCAGCTTATCATCCTTATGTAAAATTCTCTCCTTCATTCCAGCTTCTCAAATAATTGCCGTGCCGTTTCTACAGGTATCTCTTTCCTTCCGAGCCATGCCGTTACTTTTGCTTCGCGATAACCATTACGAACAAGCAGATCGGCATATTCAGATGCGCTTTCAAAAGTAATAAATTTTCCGATCAGATAAACAAGCTTGTTATCTCCTGTAGTTACAATTTCAAATCCGCGGTTCATTGCCAGCTTTTTATAATTATCCACCAGATCTTCTTTAAGCGGCTTTTCCGATCTGGTTACCTCCACTCTGAAAGAGAGTGTTGGGGATACTGTCTCCGCAGGGATTACCGGAACAGGCTTCGGCGTAACAGTGAAAGGTTTGTCCTTCCATTCATTTTCAAGTAAAAGAGCCCTTTCAGCGGAAACAGTTTTACCATCAAATACTGCAACAATGAATGCATCTTTGAAGCTTGTCTGTTTCACCGCTTCCAGAGCTTTCCTGGCATCATCCAGCCTTCTGAACAAGCCTGCATAATACTTAGTAGTGCCGGTTGCAGCCATTTTAAAACCGTTTATGGGAGTTATGCCTTTAAACAGGGATGGGGTAACAGGGTTCCGGAAAACAGCAACCTGTATCTGATAGACCAATCCGCCCGGAAGTTCAGGATCTATTGTTATTTTTTCATCAGGTGAATAAACAGGTTTCGGATTAATGTTGAAAATTGAATACACTTCATCAGTTTTCACTGAAACCGCAGGGATGGGCTGTTTTTGATCAGTAGCTTTTGATACAGAGGATTCAGGCTTACGTGTGGAGGAATCAGATATTAAATCTGATTCCTTTTCAACCACCGGCAATGGTATTGGTTGCCCTGTTACAGCAGACTGAGCTACACTGTATTTCTGATCAGCTATCTTCTGGTAAGAAGCGGCAAGCGATTCGTTCCTGGCAATTTTTGATCTTAATGAAACTTTACCGGCATCAGGAAGTCGCTCCAAGGCCTTTTTATCTTCACTCACAATTGCATTTAATGAATCAGCTTTTACCTGGTAAATAATAGCTTCAGCTAAAATCTTTTCATAGTCTGCCGGAAGCCTCTCCTTTCTGACCTCAACAGGTGATTCCTGAGTCTTCGTAACTTTATCAGTGGTTCTGTTCTTATCGTCCGTTTTTAAATCAACTGCACTCTTTATAACGTTTTCTGCAAGTCTTGGTTCATCTTTTCTTATCTGACCTCTCTTTTCGTTGCATTGCTGTATATATACCGAAATATCATATCCAGCAGCAACTTTTTTACCTGAATGGTCAACAAATAACTTGTAAGATTTCAATGCATCTGCAAAATTACCATTCATCTGTTGCGCTCTTCCAAGATAGAACCATGCATCGGAAGGTACAGGTTTAACAGCTGCTGCACCCTCAATCGACTGCAGCAACAGAGCTGCTGCTTTATCAGGATCTCTTTCAAGCTTAACAAGACATATTCCGGAATAATATTTATACAATGGATCTTTTGAGAAAGTAAGTAAAAGTCCCCCAAACTCATTGTAAGCCTGCTCATAATCTCCCTTGCTGAAAGCTTCAACAGCAGTCTGGCGCGAATATTTATACTGATTACTCTGTGAAAATAAACTCCCATCCACAAGGCACAAGGCCGCTATTATCATAAGCCGGCTGATCTGCCTTTTCATTATCAGGCCTGTTCTTATACTGTCTTTCACAAATATCTAATTTACAAAATATTAACAAATACAACTTTCTAATAATCAAACGTCTATTGTTGATAATAATTGTTACATTTTAATCATAAAACGATTCAAACTTCGTAAATTTACCCATAATAACAAAATTTTGTATCAATGACAGAAATAAAAGAGGGTATGAAAGCCCCATGGTTCGAAGGTACTGACCAGAATGGCAAAATAGTCAGGCTTGATGATTTCACCGGTAAAAAGATTGTCCTTTACTTTTACCCTAAAGATAATACTCCGGGATGCACAGCAGAGGCCTGCAATCTCAGGGACAACTATGAATTGCTTATCAAACAGGGATTTGCAGTTGTTGGAGTTAGCATGGACAGTGAAAAATCACATAAGAACTTCGCTGAAAAATATTCTCTTCCATTTCCTTTGATAGCTGATGCGTCAAAAAAGATCGTCAATGACTATGGAGTTTGGCGTGCTAAGAAAATGTTTGGAAAGAGCTTCCTGGGAATTGCCAGAACAACCTTTATCATTGATGAAAAAGGAGTTATTGAGAAAATAATCTCACAGGTTGAAACAAAGGATCACTCAAATCAGATATTCAAATTGTACCAATAATAAAATCAATAATATGAGCATAGAAAGAAAAGAAATCAACAAAGAGAAACTAAAGGCACTGGAGGTTACACTTGGAAAAATAGAGAAAGATTTTGGCAAGGGTACCATAATGAAACTGGGTGATCATGCAATCGATAATATCCAGATCATATCGACAGGATCAATCGGACTGGACGCCGCACTCGGAATAGGGGGATTTCCCCGTGGCCGTGTGATAGAGATTTATGGACCCGAAGCTTCAGGTAAAACTACCCTGGCCATACATGCTATTGCTGAAGCCCAGAAAAACGGAGGAATAGCTGCAATAATTGACGCGGAACATACATTCGATCGTAACTATGCCGAAAAACTGGGAGTAGATGTTGAGAATCTCCTGATCTCTCAACCCGATAACGGAGAACAAGCCCTTGAGATTACCGACAATCTCATCAGGTCGGGTGCCCTGGATATTATTGTGATCGACTCTGTAGCAGCTCTTACACCAAAGGCTGAAATTGAAGGCGAGATGGGTGACTCGAAGATGGGACTGCAGGCCAGATTAATGTCTCAAGCCCTTCGGAAACTTACTGCCAATATCAATAAAACAAATACATCGTGTGTCTTTATTAATCAGCTGAGAGATAAGATAGGTGTCATGTTTGGAAATCCGGAAACCACAACAGGCGGCAATGCATTGAAATTCTATGCATCAGTCAGGGTGGATATACGCAAAACAAATCAGATCAAAGAGGGGGAAGAGATCGTAGGCAACCGGACCAGAGTAAAAATTGTAAAGAATAAGCTGGCTCCACCGTTTAGGAAGGCTGATTTTGATATTCTTTACGGGGAAGGGATTTCCCAGCTTGGCGAAATTGTGGATCTGGGAGTTGATTTTGACATAATAAAGAAAAGCGGTTCCTGGTTCAGTTATGGCGATACCAAGCTAGGACAGGGACGTGACGCGGTCAAACAGATCATTAAAGACAATCCGGAACTGTACGACGAACTGAAATCAAAAGTATCCGAAGCCCTCAAAAAACACTAATCCCAAATACTTAACAAATATTATGAAGAGATCGCTATTTACAATGATGATCCTGTTCATCCTGCTTTGTTTTTCCTGCAAACAGAAGGAAACAGTTATTCAGGAACAGGGGCCTCAGTTTAACATTCAACTTAGTGATGAGGAGAAGGCAGGAGGTATAATGACGCCTGAAATCATGTGGAAATTCCAGAGACGAGGGGCGTTTACATTGTCTCCCGACGGCTCCTCCCTTCTATATACTGTCACCACTATCGATCTTCAGACTGAAGCAAGAAAAACAAATATTTTTAAAATCCCAACGGTCGGTGGTGATCCTGTGCAGCTGACAACTTCGGGTGGCACCTCACCCCAGTGGTTCAGTAATGGCAAAAAAATAGCATTTGTTAATGCGGGAAAACTGTTCACCATGAATGCTGATGGTTCGGACCAGCAGAGTGTGACAGGTATCTCTGACTTTGAATCTTTCAGGATAGCGCCTTCAGGAAATAAGATCTATTTTACAAAGAGGGTGAAACTTGATCAGACTGCAAATGAGAAACATAATCTCCCAAAAGCAAATGTCAGGGTTATCGACGACCTGATGTACCGGCACTGGGATTCCTGGAGTGACTTTTCGTACAACCATATTTTTTTAGCATCATTTAACGGGAATAAGGTTTCAGGGGAGAAAGATATTATGGAGGGACAGAAATTCGAATCTCCCATAGCACCATTTTACAGTGAAGAAGAGATCTCCTGGAGTCCCGACGGAAAATATATTGCATTCACCACGAAACGATTAAGAGGAAAAGATGATGCCATGAGTACAAATTCTGATATTATCCTCTATGAAACAAGCTCCGGTGAAGAGATCAATATAACTGAGGGTAACAGGGGTTATGACAAATATCCGGTATTCTCTCCCGATGGTTCAAAAATAGCTTTCCAGAGTATGGAAAGGGATGGTTATGAAGCAGACCTGGGCCGCTTGTCTGTCTATGACCTGAAAGAGGGTAAACGTACGTGGATTACAAGAGGATGGGAATTCGATGTTGAAAATATTAACTGGTCAGATAATAGTAATTTATACTTCACCTGTGCTTATCTCGGGACCACTCAGGTTTTCACAATAAACATCAACGATGAGAAAATTGCTAAAGTCACTGATGGTGTCCATGACCTGGGCCCTCTCGATATCAAATCTGGTGTAATGGTTTCCGGTTTGGTATCAATGTCGATGGCTCCTGAAATCGCCACAGTAGATTTGAAGACAGGTGAAGTTAAGCAGTTGACTTTCATTAATAAATCAATTTACGAGTCGATCAGGATGGGAAAAGTTGAGGAGAGGTATATTAAGACAAAAGACTCAAAGGATTTACAGATGTGGATAGTCTATCCTCCCGATTTTGATCCTTCAAAAAAATATCCCGCACTTTTATTTTGCAATGGCGGACCTCAATCTTCTCTCGGACAATTCTGGTCGTACCGGTGGAACTTCCAGATGATGGCTGCAAAAGGCTATATTGTTTTTGCCCCGAACAGGAGAGGCAACTCAGGTTTCGGTCAGCCATGGAAGGAACAGATATCAGGTGATTATGGAGGTGCAAATATCCGGGACTATCTGGATGCCACCGATGCAATGGCTGAAGAACCATTTGTCGATGCTAAAAGACTTGGAGCTGTAGGAGCCAGTTACGGTGGCTTCTCGGTATTTTACCTTGCAGGTGTACACGGAGGCAGGTTTAGCGCCTTTATAGCTCACTGCGGAATGTTCAACTTTACAAGCTGGTACGGGACAACTGAGGAGTTGTGGTTTCCGAACAAAGATATCGAGGGTGCCTACTGGAACACACCAAAAAGCTACACCTTTTCACCACACCTTATGGCTGACCACTGGGATACTCCAATTTTGATAATCACAGGAACCAACGACTTCAGGATACCATATTCTCAGAGCCTTGAAGCATTTCAGGCAGCCCAGTTGAATAGTATCCCAAGCAGGCTTCTGTTTTTTGAAGATGAAAATCACTGGGTACTTAAACCTCAGAATGCAGTGATATGGCAGCGTGAGTTTTTCGAGTGGCTGGAAATGTACTTACAATAGTTTCAAAACTCTCTCCACCTTCTCCTCATCCGGCATCTCCCCTTCGAACCAGTGGATCCTGATTCCTTTGCGTTCCATTCCCCGGAACCATGTCATCTGTCTTTTTGCAAACTGATGTATGGCAATCTCAAGGTTCCGTACCATTACGTCATATGTCAGATTACCTGTTAAATACAATGTAATATATTTATATTCAAGACCATAGTAAATCAGCGTATCAGTATTTAAACCATCGTTCATCAGCTTTCTGACCTCATCAACCATACCTGCGGCAAGTCTCAGATTGAGCCTCTCACTGATCCTCCGGCGTCTTGCTTCTCTTTCATATTTCACCCCCACAACAAGTGGATTCAGCTCAGGGAAACGGATCTTCAGTCCCGGTTTGATGGTGGCATGATGTTCAATTTCGATTGCTCTTATTACCCGCTTTTTTGTATCAATGTCAGTTACATTATGAAGCTTCTTATATCTTGACAGAATACCGGTAAGCTCCTCCATCGTTTTCTTTTCAAGAGTTGACCTGAGCCCTGTGTCAGGGGGTACCTCTAACATTTTGTATCCCGAAATGATGCTGTCAACGTACATCCCCGAACCTCCGCACACAACCGGGAAAATCCTTCTTGCTTTCATGTTGTTATAGACCTCTGTGAAATCACGTTGATATTCAAAGACATTGTATTTGTAACCAGGATCCGCAATGTCAATAAGATGGTAAAGTATCTGTTTGCCCCCAACATAGTAATCAGAATAGTCTTTACCTGTACCCAGATTCATGCCCCTGTAAACCTGCCTTGAATCTGCACTGATGATTTCCCCGCCCAGTCTCAATGCCAGAGCCGCAGCCAAAGAGGTTTTTCCTGAAGCAGTTGGTCCTGTAATTACCAGAAGGTCATAAGCTGAAATTTTCTTATCATCAACCATTACAACGATTTCTGAAGGAAAAGTAAGTTACCATAAATTTAGTTATTTTTGGGCAAATAAATCTTATTCATAATGAATTACAGATTTCTTTAATGAAGGGTGGCGCTGCAAATATTACAATAAAGAACAAGAAGGCTTATCACGACTTTGAGTTCCTGGAGAAATTTATTGCAGGAATCAAACTAACGGGAACTGAAATAAAATCAATAAGAACAGGAAAAGCTAACCTTGTAGATTCATATTGTGTTTTCAGGGATGGTGAGCTTTATATTAAGGGAATGCATATCTCAGAATACTGGTGGGGTAATCTGAATAATCATGATCCTTTGAGGGAAAGGAAGCTTCTGTTGACTGCCAGGGAATTAAAGAAAATTGACAGAAAGGTAAAAGAAACAGGCTTGACCATCATTGTAATAAAAGTCTTCATCAATGAAAGAGGACTTGCAAAGGCTGAAATAGCAATATCAAAAGGCAAGAAAGAATACGACAAACGTCAGACTCTTAAACGCAAAGACGCCGACAGGGAAATGGATCGTATAAAAAAACTCTGATTTAGAAATTGGGGCTGAGGAGATATCGTGAATAGAACTGGACAATATAGTCAACAGCTTCATCTGACGTATCAACAAGGGTGAAGAGATCCAGGTCTTCAATGGAAATATTATGTTCTTCAGCGAGCATCATTTCCTTAATCCAGACTATCATTCCGCCCCAGTATCTTTTCCCAACAAGTATAATCGGGAATTTTCCGATCTTACGGGTCTGAATGAGTGTGATAGCTTCAAAAAGCTCATCAAAAGTTCCGAACCCTCCGGGCAGCACGATAAAACCCTGTGCATACTTCATGAACATCACTTTTCTGACAAAAAAGTGGTCGAATGTAATTAGTTTGTCAGGGTCGATGAAAGTATTTGGCCTCTGTTCAAATGGTAAATCAATATTGATTCCTACTGATTTACCATTGCCCCGTTTTGCTCCCTTATTTGCTGCTTCCATTATACCGGGACCACCTCCTGTAATAACTCCGTAACCGTTCTGTGTGAGTTTAAATGCAATATCTTCAGCCAGCCTGTAGTATTTGTCATTATAGTGGGTTCTTGCTGACCCGAAAACAGATACACACGGACCGATCCGTGCAAGCTTTTCAAATCCTTCAACCAGCTCTGAAATAATTTTAAAAACTCTCCATGAATCGGTTATATGAATCTCCTGCCAGGTTTTCTGTTCAAAAGCATCTTTAATAAGATCAGTGGGCTTCTCCATTTTGGACATAGGTAAAAGGGATTAATCAGTTTCAAATATAATTAAATTCGTGCGCCTCCAGCTCAGGTTTCAGAAATATACCGGTATAGCTTTCCTTGCATTCGGCAAGTTTTTCAGGCGTCCCCGCAAAAACGACATTTCCTCCCTCCTTGCCTCCCTCCTTTCCAAGATCAACAATGTAATCAGTCATTTTAATTACGTCCATGTTATGTTCAATAACAATAACAGTATTGCCCCTGTCCACAAGCTTATTCAATACCTCCAAAAGAACCCTTACATCCTCAAAATGCAGGCCTGTTGTAGGTTCGTCAAGGATGTAAAGTGTTTTGCCGGTGTCACGTCTGGCCAGCTCAGTAGCCAGTTTAACCCGTTGTGCTTCTCCTCCGGAGAGAGTAGTGGATTGCTGACCCAGTCGGATATATCCAAGCCCTACATCCTGCAGTGTTTTTATTTTATGATAGATAGAAGGGACATTTGCAAAGAACTCAACCGCTGCATTGACAGTCATTTCCAGCACATCGCTTATTGACTGTCCCTTATATTTGACTTCCAGTGTCTCGCGATTGTATCGCTTTCCGTTACATTCAGTGCAATGAATATAAACATCCGGGAGAAAATTCATCTCAATGGTTTTCATCCCTGCGCCTTCGCAACCTTCACAACGGCCACCCCTTACATTAAATGAAAATCTGCCAGCTCCAAACCCGCGTATCTTTGCTTCGGTGGTTTGTTCAAAGAGCTTTCTTATATCAGTAAAAACACCCGTGTAGGTGGCAGGATTCGACCGGGGTGTTTTTCCTATTGGTGACTGGCTGACCTCTATTACCTTATCCAGCAGTTCAAGGCCTGAAATATCCCTGTAAGGCAGTGGCAGTTTTCCGGAATTATGAAACCTCTTTGCCAGCGCAGGATGGAGGGTCTGGTTAATAAGAGAGGATTTTCCGCTGCCCGAAACACCTGTAACGCAGATGAATGTGCCCAGAGGCAGTACAACATCCACATTGTTCAGGTTATGACCCGACGCGCCGGTCATTACAAGAAAGCTCCCGTTTCCTGATCTTCTTTTGTCGGGCAGATGAAACCTCTTTTTGTTATTCAGATAGCTTGATGTGAGTGTATCATAATTTTTCAGCTCGGCTGGACTTCCGTATGCCACAACCTTTCCTCCGTGCCATCCTGCACCTGGTCCCATGTCAATAATATGGTCAGCTGATAATATCATTCCCTTGTCATGTTCAACGACAATTACAGAGTTGCCTGAATCACGCAATTGCTTAAGGGCTGATATCAGTCTCCTGTTATCTCGCTGGTGCAGCCCAATGCTTGGTTCATCTAGAATATATAAGACATTCACAAGTCTCGATCCTATTTGTGTGGCAAGTCTTATCCTCTGACTTTCTCCTCCTGAGAGTGTACGTGCTCCTCTGTTCAGAGAAAGGTAATCAAGGCCTACTTCAAGAAGGAATCCGAGTCTTGCCCTTATCTCTTTTAGAATCTCTGCTGCAATAGCCTTCTGTTTACCGGTCATCTTTTCCTCAATATCCGACAGAAAAGCTGATAACTCTCTTATATCCATTGCCGAAAGCTCTCCGATATTCTTATCGGCAATCCTGAAATAGAGCGATTCTTTTTTCAGCCGTGTACCATTGCAATCCGGACAGGTATCATATTGAACATACTGATCTCTTATCCGTGTGCCGTTTTTCTTACCGTTAATTACCTCAATATTCCCCACGAAGTTGACAACTCCTTCAAATGTCAGAAAGTAGTTAGAGGTCATCCCCAGAGGTGTATTTGATAACTTAAGGACCTCATCAGAACCATACAGGACCTTGTTAAGAGCCTCTTCAGGTATATCCTTAACCGGAGTATCAAGGGTAAAACCGTTTTTTTCAGCAATTGCCTCAATTTGCCAGAATATCCAGACATTCCTGTATTTACCCAGGGGCTCAATACCACCCTTTCTAATACTCAGCTCCCTGTCGGGGATTAGCTTTCTCAGATCAATACTTGATATTTCACCCAGTCCGTTGCAATGAGGGCATGCCCCCTGGGGAGAGTTGAATGAAAATGAATGAGGAGCAGGTTCATTGTATGATATTCCGGTTACCGGGCACATAAGGTGACGGCTGAAATATCTGGGCTCAGTGCTCTCTGTATCCCGGACCATCATCACACCATCACCCTGATCAAGGGACATCAGTACCGAATCATGGAGTCTTTTATCGGTAATCTCACCAACTTTGAATTTATCAATAACAATCTCAATAAAATGTGTCTTATAACGGTCAAGTTTTAATCCCGGTACCAGTTCCTTTATTTCTCCGTTTATCCTGACGTGCAGAAATCCCTTCCGTCTAAGCTGTTCGAAAAGCTCTTTATAGTGACCTTTTCTTCCCTTTACAACGGGTGCAAGAAAATAAACCTTTTTACCGGCAAACCGGCTTTTAACCAGTTCAAGAATCTGGTCGTCAGTATATTTCACCATTTTCTCGCCGGATGCATAAGAATAAGCTTCGGCAGCACGGGCATACAGAAGCCTCAGAAAATCATAAATTTCCGTTATTGTACCGACTGTTGACCGTGGGTTTTTATTCGTCGATTTCTGCTCAATTGAAATGACCGGGCTTAAGCCTGTTATTTTATCCACGTCTGGTCTTTCCATTCCCCCCAGAAACTGACGTGCATAAGCTGAAAGGGTCTCCATGTATCGTCGCTGACCTTCAGCATAAATTGTATCGAAGGCAAGTGATGATTTTCCGCTCCCGCTCAGGCCGGTTATCACAACCAGTTTGTTCCTGGGTATCGTTACATCAATATTCTGCAAGTTATGAACTCTGGCTCCAAGAACCTTTATCTCCTCGCTCATCTCTTCACCCCGCCTTCAAAATATCAGTTAACAATTTCAGTGTTCTCAATCCTACGCATACCGTCAGCAGGAATCTTGATCATGTATTCCTTATTGGCTCCCGGAGTGAGATATGGCTTTCTAAGCCATGGATTCAGGAATTTTAACATTTTATAGTTAGTCCCGTATCTCTTTGCAAAAGCTGTAAAGTCAGTAACAGCACTATCTACTTTGACTTCAAAATATTTCAATACCGGATATAGATCTTTTTTATCAATAGTGAATCCGTAGCTTTCAGGATCTGAAATTACAAGCTTGTAAGCCACTGCCCTGAAAATATACCTTGCGGTTTCCTCGGTCAGAAGAAGATCGTAATAATTATTCTCCTTCTGAATTGCTATCTGCTCATTTATTGCAGTCCTTCCTCCATTATATGATGCTGCAGCAAGTGTCCAGTTCCCATATCTCTCATACGATTTCTTAATATAATCACATGCGAATTGTGTTGATTTTTCAACGTGATAGCGTTCATCAACCACATTATTAATTTCCATACCTGCCTCTTTTCCTGTTGCAGTCATTATCTGCCAGAAACCGGTAGCGCCGACAGGACTGATCATATTACTATATTCACTCTCTGCTGCAGCAAGGTATTTGAAGTCGTCAGGAACATTATTTTGCTTAAGTATTTTCTCTATCACGGGAAGATACCTGTTGGCTCGTTTTATTATCAGGATTGTTGAAGAATGACGGTAAGCGCTTATCAGCAATTCCCGTTCAAGACTCTCACGGGTATCGAAATTTTCAAGTGGCATCCTCTCGCCCGCAAAAGTTACATCATCAGGCAATCTGTATGACTTATTTGAAAAGGTTGTGTCGGGAGAAGCCCTTCGTGGAGGTGTCTTAACTGATCCCTTAAAACCCTGTGCGACAAGTAATACAAGAGTAGCTGTGCTAAGCAGTACAAGAACAGCAATTATAGTTTTCCGGTTTGGTTTAATCATATTTTTATCAGAAATCGAAAATAAAATGCAAAGGTAACATTTTTGTCACTAAAAAATAACAGTTGCCTATGTGAAAGTGGAATGTTATTAGATCAGCTTAGCGAAGTATGTGATCAGAATTTATATGTCAACCCCGAGAATATGCCAATCGAATATGGATGGATCTTAATCCCCGGAATAACACTGAAGGGATTAATATAGTATCTGAAAGTGGGTTCAAGGTTGAGGGAGAATTTTTCAGAGAGGCTGTATTCCATTCCCATACCGATAGAGCTGCTCAGCATGATCGGGTTCAGACCTTCGGTTTTGCCAACGGGATAACGGCCGCCATCAATTGTTGTATAAACATTATTCCTTACCAGAAGGTTATACGACAACCCCCCTATGACATTTAGATCCAATGTCTTATCTAAAAGTTTGTATCGCAGAATGACAGGCATTTCAAGGTAGCTGAAGCTCTGACGAAGTGAATTATTGAGGTACTGCAGATTTGATTTCAACGGATCAAATAGGTCATTGGTATATCTTGAAAGCACTCTGTCCCCGGATCTGTCAAGCAGGAATACATCAACATTGTTTGTATAGATTGTACCGCTCGATGTAAGGACTTCAAAATTATGGTCACCTTTTGTATAATCATATTTCTGAAACCCTGCAAAAGAATTTATACCGCCTACCTCCTGCCCTACTGATGAATAATAGAGACCTGACTGGATGCTCAGTTTCCTGGAGATTTTATATGAGAATGCCACACCTCCCGAATATGAAACCTGCGATTGTTCAGATGCCATAATCTGTTTTGCCAGCTCATCATCGTCTGCACTAAACCTCGGATAGTAGGTTGGTGATGCCATGGCAGCAATAGACCACTTGTTAGTTTTTTCAACCTCCGTATCGGAAGGATAAGTTGTCTGATCAGTCAGATAGTCATCAAAGTTATAGTTGTAGGCAGATCTGCCGGGAATAGGAGACAACCCTGTACCGGGGAAGAGGAATATTTTGTTGGGCAGGAATCCTGTAGTCTGAGGAATGAAACCGAAATCGTCAGGTACCTGTTCTATATTGTCAGATAACGTAATTGAATTGATTTCATCTGTTGTTGGGATTTCCTGAGCAACCAGCGGTACTGATCTTAATCTTTCAGCTGTTCGGGCGTTAACCGGCAAGAAGGTATTAAGAGCAGGTGATTTTGATTCTTCAGCAAGAGCTGACACAGAAATCTGGATGGCAGGCGATATTTCTCTTCCCCATCTGTAAGTCAGAAAACTTAATGAGAGCAGCACTGCTATAACTGCCGCACTTCTGAGGATAATAAAGGGTTGCTGCTTCTTCCTGATTACGGGACGAATATTATTCCAGACCTCAGACGGTGGAAGCACCTCGAAATCTTTAAGGCCGTTCCTGAAAACAAGGTCAATATTTGCTTCTTTATTACCCATTTACAATCTTCCTTGTGATCCCTGCAACTGCACTGACTCTTCTCTGAAGGATACCTCTCGCACGCGACAGGTTTGATTTTGATGTTCCTTCCGAAATATTTACCATCGCACTTATTTCCTTATGAGAATATCCCTCTATGGCAAAAAGGTTGAAAACCATCCTGTATTTAGGGGGTAACTCTCTGATAATATCAAGCAGGTCAACAGCTTCCAGCCCTGCGTAATCCTCACTGTCGGGTTCAGCATCCTGTTCGGGTATCATATCAATATCATCGACTCTGTAAAGATTATGCTTGCTGCGATAATGTTCAAGTGCTGTATTAACAATGATCCTGCGCATCCATCCTTCAAAAGAACCTTCATGTTTATAATGAATAAGGTTTTCAAATATCTTTATAAATCCTTCCTGTAAGATATCTCTTGCCTCTTCATCATTGCCCGAATACTGAATACACACAGCATATAACTTTGCTGCATGCCTCCTGTACAGAAGCTCCTGATCTCTTCTGCTACCAGCCAAACAACCTTTTAGTATATTTTTTATATCCGTCAAGGTTAATTACCTTTTTCAGAATATAAAGATATAAAAAAATAATTGTTTGAAATACCAGTAATTCTTAAATAAATGATGTGAATTTTTTATAAAAGGTTGCGTTAGGAAAATATTAAATATGTATAACCTCTCCATATGCTGCTGCTGCAGCTTCCATTATTGCCTCCGACATTGTCGGATGTGGATGAACTGATTTAATTATTTCATGAGCCGTTGTCTCAAGCTTTCTGGCTACAATAATTTCTGCAATCATCTCAGTGACATTAGCCCCAATCATATGAGCTCCAAGAAGTTCACCATATGCTGAGTCAAAAATAAGCTTAACGAAGCCCTCTTTTGACCCTGATGCACTTCCTTTACCTGAAGCGGTGAAAGGGAATCTACCGACTTTTATATCAAACCCGGCTTCCCTGGCTGCGGTTTCAGTAAGTCCGCACGAAGCTATTTCGGGATTTGTATAGATGCAGGAAGGGATATTTTTGTAATCAAGAGGATCAGGATCGAGGCCGGCAATCTTTTCGACACAGATTATCCCTTCAGCTGAAGCTACATGTGCCAGAGCCGGCCCATGAACTATATCGCCAATGGCATGGATGCCGGGTACTGAAGTAAGATAAAAATCATCAACAACAACCTTATCCTTTTCAGTCTTAATCCCGACCTTCTCAAGACCAATGCCTTCAATATTTGTTGTCACTCCTGCAGCGGATAATACCACCTCAGCTTCAACACTCTCCTCTCCTTCCGGAGTTTTGATTTTTACCCGGCACAGCTCTCCTGAAGCATCAGCTGATTCAACTGAAGAACCTGTCATCACCCTCATCTTAAGTTTTTTGAATGACCTCTCAAGCTGTTTTGACACCTCCTCGTCCTCATTTGGCACCACCCTCGTAAGAAATTCAACAAGTGTGACATTAGTTCCGAGTGTCTGATAAAAATATGCAAATTCGCTGCCGATGGCTCCTGATCCGACAACCACCATTGATGATGGCAGTCTGTCAAGAGTCATAGCCTCCCTGTATCCGATAATTTTCTTTCCGTCCTGTTTAAGATTTGGCAATTCTTTCGATCTGGCTCCTGTGGCAAGTATAATGTTTGCCGCCGAGTAGCTTTTTACATTGCCGTCCGTATCTTCAACAACTACTGTTTTGTTTTCTTCCAGTCGTCCATATCCCTTTATGTGCGGGATATTGTTCTTTCTGAACAGAAAATGTATTCCTTTGCTCATGCCATCGGCAACATTGCGGCTGCGTGAAATGATCGCATTAAAATCGGGCGTCACCCCGCCTTCAACTTTTATTCCATAATCTGAGGCATGCCTCAGATAGTCATAAACCTGTGCACTCTTCAGTAAGGATTTCGTAGGGATACATCCCCAGTTTAGACAGATCCCTCCCAGTTCAGCTTTTTCAACCACAGCAACTTTCATCTTCAGTTGTGATGCCCTGATAGCTGCAACATAGCCTCCCGGGCCGCTTCCTACGATAATAAGGTCGTAATCCATTGCTTTTCTGATTATTTTTTATTATATTTATATTTTGTACTGATCACCTGCTTTCTTCCCCGCCCTGATTATCTGCTTCATAACTTTTACAACAATCCATAACATTACAAGCGTAAATATTATTGTAGCTCCCACAGGTATTCCGGCGAAATATGAGATTATATAACCTGCAGCAGTGCCTGCAAAACCTGCTGCCACCGACCACAGCACTATTCTCGAATATACCCTGGTGAATATCATGGCAATATTAGGGGGAATTGTAAGAAGCGAAATGACCAGTACCACGCCGGCCATTCTGATATTAAGTACTATCGTTAGGGCGATGAGCGATGTTGTAATGTATTTAAAGAGATTTACATATGAAGAATATGTTCTGGCAAAAACCTCATCAAATGAAATATAAAGGATAGTCCTGTAAAAGATGCTGAAATAAAGTATCAGTACAACTGACATTATTCCGAGAGCTATAATATCAGCATTTGTAACCGTCAGAATGCTGCCGAAGAGATAACTCATGAGGTTTGGAGTATAGCCCGGAGTAAGGTAGATGAAAATTATCCCAATAGCCATGCCAAAAGCCCACAAGATACCAATAGCCGAATCTTCTCTGATCTTTTGTTTTACCGACAGGTACTCAATCCCTAATGCTGACAGAATTCCAAAAACCGCTGCTCCGATCACAGGATTAATTCCGGTATAATAACCTATGCCTATGCCCCCGAATGAAGCATGAGTTATTCCCCCGCTCAGGAAGACCATTCTTTTTGAAACTATGTATGTTCCTGCTAACCCTGCAGTTATACTGGCAAAGACAGCACCAAAAAGTCCTTTGATAATAAATTCATATTGAAAAATAGTTCCTTCCACTAATTATGATGTTTCAAGACGGTGTGGGGTACATCTCCATGGGTAATAAGTTGAATAGGGCAGCCATATGCCAGAAGCTGATCATTTGAAATCTCGGAAGAAGGATGATAGTGCAGCTGCCGGTTAACACAGGCAAAGGATTTGACATGTGATGAAATTGTTCCCACGTCGTGTGAGACCATCAGGATTGCCATTCGTTTATTCAGATCTCTGAGCTTTTCGTAGAAATCATTTTCAAAATTGGTATCTACAAAATTACCCGGTTCATCAAGTAACAGCAGCTTTGGATTCCCTATGACGGCACGACCAAGGAACACCCTTTGCAACTCTCCCCCTGACAATTCATTTAACGAAGCTTCTTCCAATTCGTCCAGTCCAAGTTCCTTACTGACAGTTTCAGCTCTTTTCTTGTCAGAGGCAGACATCATTGAGAAGAGCCCTTTACGGATCATGAGTCCTGAAAGTATAACATCTTTAACTGTTACCGGATAGTTGATATCTCCTGTTGACATCTGTGGAAGATATCCAATGTTATTGCCATTTATAAGATCATTACTGAACACTATTTTGCCCGTTGCCGGTCTGACCAGCCCCAATATCACTTTTAAAAGGGTCGTTTTGCCTCCTCCATTCGGACCTATGACTCCTATGAAATCATGCTCAAAAACCTTGAAATCAACATCCTGAAGAGCCGGATTGGCTCCGTATAAAACTGATAATGAGGCCATTTGAAGTAATAAAGCCATTTTTTTTAATCCATCTGTTTTACTAAACCTTCATGCAGGGCATTAATTATCTCAAGAGTAGCACCAAACCAGTCTTCCGACAACGGGTCGATGATCACAACCCTGGCACCCGTTTCATCAGCTATTGCTTTTGCATTTTTTGTATCATACTCTTTCTGCACTAAAATCACATCAAGTTTTTCTCTTCTTGCGCGGTCAATCAATTCTCTCAGCCTCGAGGGTGTTGGTTCCTTCCCTTCGTACTCAACTGATATCTCCTCCAGATCATAATCTCTTGCAAGATATGCCAGGTTAGGATGAAATATCATGAAAGATCTATTCTGAACCGAACCGAAAAGTTCTTTTGCTTTCCTGTCAACCTCTTCTATTTTATCAATCAGAGCCAGATAATTGTTTTCGTATTGCTGCTTGTTCTGTGGATCAAGTCCGATAAGAAGTTGTTTGATTTCAGAGGCCATCATCAAGGCACATCCGGGTGACACCCAGTAGTGAGGATCAGCGCCTTCAATGTGTTCGCCATCATGTTGGTGTTCCGGAACTATCGGATCTATTTTAGTCCCTAATGAGAGCCTCTTCATTTGCCTGTTTGCTTCATAGAACCTTTCAAGCCAGGTCGCTTCAAAACCAAGGTACCCGTTACTGATATATGCCTCCGATCTTCTGAGTTTAGCTACCTGTTCCGGGAAAGGTTCATAAATATGGGGATTGGCTCCGGCGGGAACCATTATATTGATCTTGTATCTGTCACCCGCTATTGCTTCAACAAAGTATTTGAAAGGAGCTATGCTTACCGTTATGATCCTGCTTTCCGTATCAACTCCTTTCCGGCCACAGGATAAAAAAAATATGATCAGGAGAAGGAAAAAAATTCTTTTCATCAGATAAATAAAGTAACGGTTACAAATTTAACATATAACAGAACAAAAGGTTTATGTGTTGCAAATAAAATAATATACGTTATTTTTGATCCCCATGTCATCCTGAATTTGATATTATCAGTCTGGATATTATTAATCAATCATTATTTTAATCTGTTATGAAAATAATTCTTAGAATCTCAGTCATGGCAATAATGTTCATGATCACTCTGCCTTATCTTTCAGCTCAGGATCAGTACATTGATCATAAGACCATGTCGCAGAAGATTAATGCGATGAGCAGGGAATATTCTGATTTATGCAGAGTTAAGTCGCTTGTTAAGACAGCCGGCGGTAAAGATATATGGGTAATTACCATAGGGACCGGTGACAGGGACAATAAACCCGGGGTTGCTGTGTTGGGGGGGATAGAAGGGAACCATCTTTTGGGCAAAGAGGTGGCTCTCGGATTTGCTGCATCTCTTCTGAAAAATTCTGCCTCATCGGAAATAAAGGGTTTACTGGATAAAATCACCTTTTATGTTTTCCCTGATGTCAGCCCTGATGCAACTGAACAATTCTTTTCTCCCTTAAAATATGAAAGGATCGTAAACACCATATCCACAGATGATGACAGGGACTTTGTTTTTGATGAAGATCCATACGAAGACCTGAATAACGATGGTTTGATAACTCTTATTCGTGTTCATGACCCGGCAGGTACTTTTACTGAAAGCGAAGAAGATAAGAGAGTAATGGTGCCTGCTGATCTTTCAAAAGGTCAGAAAGGATCATACTTTGTTTATTCTGAAGGAATTGACAATGATAAAGACAAAAGTTTCAATGAAGACGCTCAGGGGGGAGTCAGTTTTAACAGGAATCTGACATTCAATTATGAGGAATTTGGCACCTCAGCAGGTTTACATCCGGTTTCAGAGCCTGAGTCAAAAGCTGTTCTTGATTTTCTTTTTGAACGTTTTAACATCTTTGCAACCTTTTCTTTTGGTCCTCAGGATAACCTGGGTCAACCGATGAAATCATCCGAACGCCCGGGCGGTGCTGCTCAAGCCTCACCACAGTTACCGGTGGCTGTTCAGGGGCGGTTTCAAGGTCAGGGTCAGGGTCAGGGGCAAATGCGCATGACGGGACAGGAGAGGAAGTTTACCTCTATCCTTAAATCTGACGAGGTAATTAATAAACTTGTATCCGATAAATATCACGAGATAACAGGTGTGAAAGGTGCACCTCCGGTAAAATCAGCTCCGGGTAATTTTATGGAATGGGCTTATTTCCATTACGGAAGGTACAGTTTCAGCACCCCGGCCTGGTGGTTCCCGGTCGAAAAAGAGAAAAACACAGAAGCAGCATTTCTTAAATTTGCCGGAGAGAATAAAATGGATGACGTATTTGTTCCGTGGACAGAAATCAGGCATCCTGATTTCCCCGGGAAAAAAACTGAAACAGGAGGGATCAGACCATTTGTTATGATAAACCCGCCCGCAGATAAACTTGGCGACCTTATAACAAAAAACTATCAGTTTATCACCGAAGTGGCCGCCATGCATCCTGAGCTTGAGTTTCTTGATGTGAATGTTGAAAATATAGGAGATAATCTCTTCAGGTTAACTCTTAAAGTGCATAATAAGGGAATTTTTGCCACTTGTGCCGAAGCCGGAGCAATGAATATGTGGACAAGACTTATGAACATAAAACTTGAGATTTCAAAAAACCAAAAATTTATCAGTGGGCAGAAACAACAAAGGTTGCCAAGGCTTGAAGGAGACAAATCAGTTGAATTAAGCTGGGTTATCCTGGGGAAAGGCACTGTAATAATAACAGCAGGTGCAATCAATACAGGGGTGATTTCAACCTCCGCCGAACTAAAATAAACTATTAACTTCAAAAAGAGTATAATGAAAAAGATAGCTTTAAATACAATATTTTCTGCATTACTTCTCCTTCTCACAGTTCCGGCTTTAACTCAGAACGATGAGTTGTTTTTCAGGGCAGCCGGTAC
>DATKXL010000143.1:0-6957 GCA_035529055.1 Bacteroidales bacterium | reverse complement strand
AAAATGCTCAAGGGCAATGTTCATTATAAGAGTTTTTTTTTCTTCTCTTATCTCCTCAAATTGTTTTGGTGTTCTCGGTGACATCTTATACAGTATTGACTAAACGCTCATTCAATATATCACTTAAAATAAATCTGTTTTTGAATGAACGGTTAATCAAAGATAAGCATTATTTTACTGTCACCAAATTTTTCTTAGAATATTTGCATTTGATTTTACGAAACAGGGTTTATGCTGTACAGAAGGGCTGTTTTGATTTACGGATTGCATAAAACAGGAATTGATGCAAAAATTTATGTGGATAAAAGGATAGGACCCTCTCATATATTTACAACCAGTTTTTGGGTAAAAAGGGTAAAATCAGATGATCCCATTTGTACAATATAAATACCCTGTTTGAGATTCAGGGGAATTTGCAGATCCCTGGTATCAGGATTCATCTTGTCCTGGAAAACTACCTTGCCTGACATGTTAATTATCCTGATAAAATCAGGTTTAAAAGTCGAATCATCTATCCGGATGTTGACAAATTCGAGAGCCGGATTTGGATAAAATTTTACAGGCTGGTCTTCGTAACTCGCCGGATTACGTTGCCGGTAACCAAATATTTTAAACTCTGAAATGTAGTTCCAGCTATCGAGTGAATTTGTGCGTCCTGCCAGTTTCACATATCTGAATTCTATTCCGGTTTTGGCCGGAGGAAAATCAAACACCTGGAGATTCCCCGAAAAGGAACATGATGCTGATTTAGTTAATACAGGTTCCCAGGTTACTTTATCTTCCGATCCCAGAATATCAAAATAGGATTCCCTGTTTTGTCCGGGCTGAAATGCAATCTTGACATGCTGAATATTGAAAGCCTCCTTCAATTCCATAACAAGCCATTGATTATCACCACTGACCGACCACATGGTCCCAATGTCTCCATCCAGGATGTTGTGGGGATAATTCGGTGACTGAAATGAGGATGCTTCAATATTCAATATTTCGGCAGCTTCAAGTTCCGGTTTATATGGGAGAATATTCACCGGAATAGTCTTGGATTGGGTTGTTTTCCCGTCACTTATCTTCAATGTAACTTCAATTGCCTGAGGTGTACTTAATACCGGACCGAGAAACTGAATTTTAGAGCTGCTAGTGGAAGAGACAGGCATATTTCCAGGTACGATCCATGCAAAAGACAGGTTATCATTGTTTAAGTCATAACTTCCGCTTGCATCCAGTTCTCCGACAAATCCCGAAAAGTAGCTCGGTTGAGTACTTATGATTACCACCGGTGGTGTGTTTACCGGAACCACCGGAGGCGTTGTATTTATTACTGGAGGATTAGTTGCAGGCTGTTCCGGATATATTACTGCTCCGACCTGCCATTTCCCGTTTTGATTAGTTGTTGCCGGGGCAGATCCTGCACTCCACGCAGCAGTTGTTGACAACCCTGGCTGCCACCCTGATCCGAGGCTTGTTCCATAATCCAGCCTTTTTGCAGGAACAAAACCGGTAGTATTAATAAATCCCGGATTTATAACGACAGAATGTAAATCATAACCCATAGCCTGCCATTGAGAAAATGTTTTAGAAACTCCGTCAACAGAAAACAGTGGTGTGCCTGACTCACAATAATACACATTATAATCACTTTCAAAATTTACCAGACAGCCACTTTCAATAGAAATATTATACATCTGATAGACAGTGTAGAATATGTTGTTTTTAATTTTTGCTCCTGTCGAAGGAGCAGGATTTGTCCTGTCTCGGTTTGCATCAATAAGTATCACTGAGCCGGATCTCTGGGAGGAATAAAATGTGTTATTATAAACCTGTACTCCGTTAATTCCTTTCATCCTTAACGACAACTTTGCATTCTTTACAATGTTATATGCCGCACCATAGCCTGTTGAATAAGACATGTTAAATCCTGCGTCATTCCCTGATTTAAAGAGTATTCCGTACGGAGTCTTGTCAAGATAGTTGTATTTGACAGTGAAGTTGATATTATAACCCATGAACATCCCGTGTGTTATCGAAGAGGGGTCTGTTCCGTTCCAGGTAAATTTATTTCCTGTTATTATGGCTCCGTCAAGGTTATTATTTGTTGAAAGGGGCGCTTCATCACCAGCCTGTAACAAAAAACCGCTGGAATTTACAGATGTGATGGAGTTGTTTAAAAAAGAAAATGTTGCAGGTACTGATCTTGGAATATTAACTCCTTCCCAGTTTCCTGGTTCAGTATTGTTTACAACTATTCCTTCTCTTGTCAATATTGTCTGGGCTGATAAGAGTGATGAGATTGCCGTAAAGAATACTATTAATAATATCTTCTTCATTAAAAGAGGCTATTTATATAAGATTGGCATTGACATAAGTTGAACGATGAAAATTCTATTTTGTTTCACGGTTCTGTAAATAAGATGTTAATTATTATACGGCCCGGCAAAAGTAGAATTTATATTAATATCCGCTATTGTAATATGATATTTATGTTTTTTTCTGATTATGCCAGATCAAAATAGCCTTAGATCAAATATTTAATGATCATAAACGTTTATTAAGGAAAGATTTTTACCTTTAACAAACCTACTTTAAACATTTTTACAATGGCAAGTCTCAAGTTTCTTTTTGGATTAATCCCCTCTACTTCCAAAATTGAGCAGGCAGAAAAAGATCTGATAGCCGAGTTTGAAAAGCTCGGAGTTTTTTCAAAATCTGATATGCTTTCAGAGTATAATAAGCTGAATGATCTGGTTAATTCTTCGGCTTTCGTGCAAAAAAGAAAGGAAATAGAATCGCTTAAGCATAAGAATTCGGAAGAGTTCGCGAAAGAGAAAGAGCATTTTTCCCTTCAAAAAGCAAAGGATATTGTTCTCTATTTCAGAACAATCTCCGGTAGTATGCTGAAGAGGTTTAAGGATATGGATGGATCCCAGAAGATCAAGGATTTTGAATCCCTGGAGACTTTCATTAAATCTCACGGCTTCAAACAAAAGCAAAAGATGAAGCCAATAACTTTCAAGGACTCTGACGAATACAGAAAGTTTCTGGAATATAAAGCTTTAAAATCCGATCCCGAGATCAAAGCCTACTTTAAGGCGGCCGCAAAAGGAGAAACAACAAAATCCAAAACTGTTCTGAGATTTGAAGAACTGGGTGCTTATATCAGATCTGCTGAATTTCTTGCAAAAAAGAACATGAAGCCTATAACCTTCAAAGATACAGAAGAATACAAAAAACTGCTTGAGTATAACCGTCTGAAAAACAGCCTTGACATTAAGGAGTATTACAAATTCAAATCATCGAAAGAGTATGCCAACTTTCTGAATACCGACGGCTCAGGGCGCCTTGCGAGGTACAATGAACTGAAAGAATATGTTGCCACACAGGAATTCAAAGAAAAGAAAAATTATCTCCTCGATAAGAAAAGGTTTGAAAAGACCGATATGTTTAAGGATATCCGGGAATACGAAAAGCTGAAGAAAGCAGATGATATTGTCTGGTATTTCAAGGTAAAGGATTCCAATAAGTTTGATGTCCTTAAGAAAAAAGAAATGACTTTCAATGATGAGTTTAACGGAGATACTCTCGATACCAGGAAATGGATAACAAATTATTACTGGGGAGAGAAGCTTCTCAGAGACCATTATTCAGTGGAATCAGATCTTCAGGCATATACCGAAAAAGAGAATTTTGAAATCAGGAACAGTCTTCTGAAAATTCATACAAAGCCACAGCGGGTTAACGGTAAAGTATGGTCTGCTTCATCCGGTTTTAAGAATAAAGAATTCAGCTATACTTCAGGTCTTATAAATTCTGGCAACAGCTTCCGGCAGAAATATGGAATCTTCTCGGCAAAGATAAAGCTTGGCAATCCATCAGCCAGGAATAACTTCTGGATGCTTGCAGAAAAAATCACACCCCACATAGATATCTGCCGCACCTCCAATGGCAATGTATGGTTTGACTATATTTCAAATCCCGGCAGAATTGCAAAAACCCGTATCGGATCGCGTTATGCAAATGATTTCTACATTTACACACTGGAATGGACGCAGGACAAACTTGTCTGGAAAATCAACGGTGAAGAGGTCTTTCGTAATACCTCGGATGTTCCTCAGGTTCCAATGTATGTTCTCCTCGCAGGTGGCCTTGACAAACCCATTAACGGCATGACAACAATGGAAATTGACTGGGTGCGGGTGTATCAATTCAAATAGCAACATAATTATTATTGTTGTAAGGGCGTAGCATGCTACGCCCTTACAACGTTATATATCAGGCATCTGTAGAGACGCCCAAATTGGGCGTCTCTACATTTTATGCGATCGTATGTAACTTTCCCTGATTTTATCCGTCTTTGAATTGGAATTCATTTTATGACAGTAAAGGAATATAACAGATCTGTTGAGGAATTTGCTGATTCTGTTTACCGCTTCATCCGGGCAAATCTTAAGGATGAGGAGAGGTCAAATGATATTGTACAGGACAGCTATGAAAAACTTTGGAGAAATGTTGCTGAGATAGAATATCCTGTGGTTAAATCGTGGCTCTTTTCAACTGCTTATCATACCATGATTGATATAATAAGAAAAGAAAAGAGAATTGCTTCCCTTGATAATATGGATGAAAACAATTTCCTGACAGACTCGCAATACAGCGACCTCAACGAGATACTCCATGATGCACTCAACCGCCTGCCGGATCAGCAGAAATCTACAGTTCTGCTGCGTGATTATGAGGGGTACAGTTATAAGGAGATAGGTGAAATAACAGGAATGACGGAAGCACAGGTTAAAATTAATATTTACAGGGGAAGACTTGCTCTTAAAAATTATATTGGAAAGATTGAAACAGTTCTATAACCATGAAACCTGAAAGATCAAATTACGAAACATGGCTTATTGACTGGATGGATGGGAAACTGAGTCCCGGTCAGATTGAAATATTGCAATCATTTCTGGACGAAAATCCCGACATAAAGCAGGAATTTGATGCCTTAAACATGGTAAAGCTCTTTCCGGAAAATAACTCATTCCTGCTTATAGAGAAACTGAAAAAATCTACATCTGAACTTACTCAGGCGCAATTCGAATACCTTGCAACAGCCGCCATGGAAAATGACCTTTCTCCTGAACAGATCTCTGAACTTAATGATATTATAACCGGCGATGCTTCAAGGAAAAAGCTTTATGACCTGATCCGGAAAACAAAACTCATCCCTCCTGTTTTTGGATTTCCAAATAAAGACAGGCTTAGAAAGGTGACACCAGGACAAAGAATAATCCGTCTTGCGGTTACCGGATTAAGTGTTGCCGCCACTGTCGGATTACTGATACTGGCTTATCTTTTCATACCGGGAAATATACCTGAAAGAAACAGCCGGATCGTTCAGAATGCAACAAATGATACAATTCTTCTGAAATCTTCGGCCGTCTTATTTCAAAAGGAAGTTATAAGTCCGGAAAATATTATTACCCCGACTTCGGAGCTTAACTATATCAAGACCGGAAAATCAGAGTCAGGGCCGGTTACCTTATCAGATGCCGCTCTAATCACTGATCACTCAGATTCGACAGTGAACATCCGGAATATTGAAGAATTTAACATTTCAAGAATAGTGATATCGAATAATATAAGACTGTTGAAAGGTATTTCAGATGATGTACTGATTGCACATAAACCGGTAATAATTGCTCCTCTTATTTACGACGATGAAAGAAGCAATGTTCAAAGATTTGTCGCAAAATTTTTCCACGAGAAGATCATGAAGGACACCATAGCTGTTGACAGACCGATCAAAGCCTATGAAATAGCTGAAGCAGGAGTCACGGGTATTAATAAATTACTTGGCTGGGAAATGGCCTTTTACAGGAACACTGATGATAACGGAGAACTGAAATCCATCTATTTCAGTTCAAAAATTCTGAAATTCAATGCGCCTGTTAAAAAAACCTCCCGGGCTCTGTAACTTTTTAATTTCTTCCTCCGTCCCATCCATGAAAATATGTTAACCGAAAAGAAAATAGAAACCATGAAAAGAATAGTAATCCTGCTGATGCTAACAGCATTTATCAGTCGTAGCTTTGCTCAGGAGGCTGTTGAGGGAACCCGTGAAGAAAACCAGCTTTTAACTGCTGCTGACACCAATGAAAACCTGAGAATTATAATCGGCAAAAACCTGTTTCATCTTGAAGACAGAGATACAGCAGTTAATTTCAGGGTTATGAACAGGGGGCTTTCTATCCTTGAATCTCTGGAGGGCCCGAAATTATCTTTTGAGAAATATGAGGAGGCTGATCATAAGGAATGGGACCAGGAGCATCAGGAGAGTGACCGTTCCGGAATGGCCAGAAGATTCAACGGACACTGGTCGGGTATTGAAATGGGATTCAATAATTATCTTTTTGCCGAATCGATGGTTATGCCCGATGAAATCTCCTATATGTCATTAAATACAAGCAGCTCAAATTGCTTCAACCTGAATATTTCTCAGCTAAGCCTTGGGATAACCCAGCATTTCGGAATAGTCACAGGAATAGGATTTAACTGGAATAATTACAGGTTCGGGCGTAATAACAGTATAACAATCGCTGAAAACAATAACATCGGAGAGCTGATACCCGATACTCCTGTTACAATTAAAAAATCGAAGTTTTCCACGATCTACTTAACCATTCCCGCTATGCTTGAACTTCAGATCCCAGGCTTTTCCGGCCATCATTTAAATATTGCAGCAGGAGTGATCGGTGGAATAAAACTACGGGCATGGACAAGAATGGTATTCGAGGATGGCGATAAATTAAGGACCAATGGCGATTTTAATCTTAATTTATTAAAAGGCGGTGCTACTGCCCGGGTAGGATATGGTAATTTCATGATTTATGGAACCTGGTATATGACCCCCTGGTTCCAGGAATTAAAAGGTCCGAACGGATATAATCTTGAACCTTTTGAAATAGGGATCGC
>DATKXL010000142.1:0-4269 GCA_035529055.1 Bacteroidales bacterium | reverse complement strand
AAGGAACGGCCAGACTGGCTTTCGGGGCCGAAGAGAAATTTGGTCTTGATGTTAATATAGTTCCTGTAGGTATTAACTACACCTATCCGGACAGGTTCCGCAAAGAGGTGATGATAAATTTCTCTGATCCTTTCAGTATCCGGGAGCTTACAGATATTTACAAAGCGCATCCGGCAAAAGCCTTGCTCGTTTTTAACGAGAAATGTGATATAAGCCTGCGTAATGAAGTAATCATAATTGAAGATCTGAAAAACGATTGGCTTGCGGAACAGCTTCTGAAAATGGGCCGAAATGACATGGTACTTCCCTTCTTCAGATGGCGCTTCAATACAGATGACAGGAGATTGATGGAGAAAGGAATAAGTGAAAAAATCAATCACCTGAGCAGTACAAATACAGAAAAACTGGAATCGCTCACAAACGATGTCAAAAACTACTTTGATCTTCTGGCAAAAAACAAGGTGAGGGATGAAAATATTGCACGAAAACTTGATTGGGGATTTTTAAGATATTTTGCACTGGTGGCAGGATTTCCATTGTTTGTTGCCGGTTATTTAAGCAACCTGATCCCCTTTCTTACACCAAAATTCATCTGCGATAAGCTTATAAAAGATCCGCGGTTTTACAGTTCGTTATATGTAAGTTCAGGCACTGTTCTATACCTTATCTATTTCCCCGTTGTGTTGATTCTTGCAGCAGTTTTTGCAGGCTCCACCGGCTTCCTTCTGACACTACTGGTTCCCCTGGCAGGTTATTTCGTATTATTCTACCAGGAGATCTTCCGCGAACGGCTTCGCACCCTCCGTTTCTCCTGGCTAAAAATAAGAAATCCTTCCATTATTAAAGAACTAACAGGTTATCGTAAGAATATTATTGAGGATCTGGAAAAAATCGTAACTAATTCCTGATCAATTGAGTAATTTTCCTTTCTGTTATTGAAATTTGCATGCTGAACGTTTTTAATATTCAAAGGTATTCGCTTCATGACGGGAATGGCGTTAGAACCAATATATTTTTCAAAGGCTGCCCCCTCCGCTGTCAGTGGTGTAATAACCCTGAAAGCCTTGAACCTTCTCCTTCAATAATGTTTGATGAAAGACTCTGCCGCCGGTTTGGCGACTGTATTAAAGCAGGCAACGGAGAGATAATCTTAAATGATGAGAGGCTAAGCATCAACCGGGATCTGATTAAAGATGTAAACATTTTCAGAAATATATGTCCCTCAAAAGCCCTCATTGTTGCCGGGCAGGAATGGAGCGTTCCGGATATAATTCGGGAGATTGAAAAAGATGTTCCATTTTATAAAATGAGTGAAGGAGGTGTAACCCTGACAGGAGGAGAACCGTTTGCCCAGGGAGCGGAACTGAAGGATTTAATTATTGAGCTGAAAAAGCGGGGTATTCATGTTTCCGCAGAGACTTCACTTCACCTGCCATGGGAACTGATTGAACCCTATACTGACCTTGTGGATGTTTTTCTGGCTGACCTGAAGCACACCGACAGCAAAAACTTTTTTAGCTTCACGGGAGGCGATGCGACCCTTGTGATGAATAATTTCAGGAAACTGGATGATACCGGAAGTAGCTTTATTGTCCGTGTACCTGTAATTCCCCGGTTTAATTATTCACTCCCCGAAATGACAGCAATTATCGATTTTGCAGCTGGTTTAAAAAATGCTTCTGAAATCAATTTTATACCTTATCATGATTTGGCCAGGGAAAAATATATGATGTTGGGAAAAGATTATATTTTTGGAGATTACAGCAAGGTCGGGAGGGAAGATATGAAAATTTTCACAGAGTATGCTGAGGAAAGAGGACTTACTACAAAGATTATAAACTGAAATGATATCTCAAGCCACAACGGCAGTTATCACCGACCGGATTGCCGGGCTAAAAGAAAATGTACTGTCAGCTCTGCCCACTATCTGTACAGAACGGGCTAAATTCTATACAGCGATTTATCAGGAGTATGAGGGTTCTCCGGTTATAATAAAACGTGCCATAGCCTTTGATAAAACCCTCCGCGAAATGACTATTTATATCAATGACGGAGAGCTCATTGTGGGAAATCAATCATCAAAGCTCAGAGCTGCTCCTATATTCCCTGAATATGTTGTTGAATGGATCATAAATGAGCTTGATGAATTTGATAAAAGGCCCGGTGATGCTTTCTTTATATCAGAGGAACAGAAAAAGGAGCTGAAAGAAATCTGTGGCTGGTGGCATGGTAAAACACTTATCGAGAGGGGCCATTCACTTATGTCGCCTATTAACAGGGAAATACACGACTCGGGAATTATACGAGCCGAAGGGAACCTTACATCAGGTGATGCCCATATTGCTGTCAACATTGAAAAGATATTGGAACGGGGACTTGACGGATATCTCAGTGAGGTTGATTCTAAACAGAAATTCCTTAAGTATTCGGATCCTGAATCGGATAAAAAACATGATTTTTATAAAGCTTTGAAAATCGGGCTCGAAGCCCTGCAGGTTTTTATCAGAAGATATGCGAAGCTCGCGTCAGAACTATCGGAAAGAGAACCGGACCCCGTAAGAGAATCCGAACTTCTTGAAATTAGCGAAAACTGCAGGCATATTTCTGAAAAGAGCCCGGCAACCTTTTACCAGGCGTTGCAGCTTACCTGGTTTGTTCAACTTGTTCTTCAGATAGAAAGCAACGGACATTCGGTTTCCCTTGGAAGAATGGACCAGTACCTCTGCAGGTTTTATAAAAATGACACCATAGCCGGGAAAATTAATGATGATTTTGTGCTGGAGCTTCTCGAAAATACCTGGCTGAAATTACTCTCTGTTAGTAAGATCAGGTCGTGGTCGCATACAAGATATTCGGCCGGAGGTCCTCTTTATCAAAATGTTACGATAGGCGGCCAGACTACTGATGGTAAAGATGCCATCAATGAACTCAGTTTTCTTATACTCGATTCGGTAGGGAGAATCAAGCTCACCCAGCCAAATTTATCGGTCAGGTTCCATAAAAACATCAGCAATGAGTTTTTAACTCAGTGTGTAAATGTGATCGGAAAGGGGTTTGGGATGCCTGCCTTCAATAATGACGAAATTGTCATACCATCGCTTATTAACCTCGGGGTGAAGAAAGAAGATGCTTATAATTATTCGGCCATCGGATGTATTGAAATAGCTGTACCCGGAAAATGGGGATATCGTTGTACGGGAATGAGTTTTCTTAACTTCATGCGTGTGTTTCTTGCTGCCATGAATAACGGACTTGATACAAAGTCAGGGAAGACATTTCATCGGGGTACGGGAAATTTTGAGGAATTCCACGATTTTTCCGGTCTCATGTATGCATGGAAAAACCAGATTGAATTTTACACAAGGGCAACTGTCGAAATTGATACTGCGGTCGATCTTGCCCTTGAAGAGCTCGTCCCGGATGTCCTCTGCTCTGCATTTGTTGACGATTGTATTACCCGCGGTAAGACAATAAAAGAGGGAGGCTCGGTGTATGATTTTATTTCAGGCCTTCAGGTCGGCATAGCGAACCTTGGCAATTCCCTTGCAGCAATAAAGAAGCTTGTTTTTGAAGAAGGGATTATTAGCAGGAGCGATCTCATGGAGAACCTGAAAAATGATTTTGAGGGAAAAGAGGGTGAGAAGGTTCGTCGGCTGTTACTCAATTACGCCCCTAAATATGGTAATGATGATGATTATGTTGACATGCTTTTACATGAAGCATATTCGTACTTTATAGATGAGCTGATGAAATACCACACAACCCGTTTTGGCAGAGGGCCTTTCGGCTGCAGGTATTATGCAGGGACATCCAGTATTTCGGCTAATGTGCCATCGGGTTCGGTGGTCCCGGCCACACCCGACGGAAGAAAAGCTTTTACTCCTCTCGCTGAGGGAAGCTCCCCGACTTCGGGTACGGATATCCTTGGACCCACCGCCGTGTTCAAGTCAGTATCAAAGCTCCCGACAAACAGGATCCTTGGAGGTGTTCTGCTTAATCAGAAATTGTCGCCATCAGCTCTTTCAAGTGAAACACAGAAACAAAAGCTGATCTCAATAATCCGGACATTTTTTGAGACCCTCAAGGGCTGGCATGTGCAGTATAATATTGTTTCGAGGGAAACCCTGATGGCGGCAAAAAAGAACCCTGAAGATTACAGGGATCTGGTCGTCCGTGTAGCCGGCTATTCCGCATTCTTCACAACGCTTTCGCCTGACACCCAGGATGATATTATTGCCAGAACTGAACAGTCATTATAAAATATCTATG
>DATKXL010000141.1:0-3179 GCA_035529055.1 Bacteroidales bacterium | reverse complement strand
AATCATAAATTCTTTGGTTGTTTTTTTTCTTGTCTACCATATTTCCTCCCTTCCATTGCTATTACTTTTGTCTTAATGCCAAATCTATTGAATATCTTTTCACCATATATCTCTTGAATAGATCCAGGGTTAAGATTTGTTGTGATCACTGTTTTGTTATTGTTTTGTATTCTACCATCCAGCAAATCCTGGAACTCATTAACAAACCTTTGATTTATTTCATTCAGCTCATCAATGACCAAAAAATAAATTGATTTCAGTTGATTAAAATTGTTCATTGCTTCACTGTGCGTCTGGAATCCACTTATAGCAATGAATAAATTTTCCAATTCTTTTATTGTTTTGAATGTTCCTGGGTATCCGTTTGCTCTGGACTTGTTCAATGTAGCATTTGCAAGATGTGTCTTTCCTATGTGGGACGGGCCTGCTAACAATAAAATTTTATCTTCACTATCAAGAAACGATTGACAAGATTCAGATTCGACTTTATGATTATTGAAAGCAATATCAAAATTTTCAAATGTTTGTTCTTTGGCATATCCGCTTATGGGGTATTTTGTGTCAATATAATCACCCCGTAATTGACTCACCCATGTTGGACACTTTATCATAAATGCAATATCATTATGGAGTTTCCCATTATAATAAATATGCCACTGCCGATCACATTCAACCTTATGGCAATGCGTATTTGTCTTCGCATGGTAATAATCAATGCTTTTTTCTTTTCCGTAAAATTCACAGTTCATTTGAATGCGTCCTCCATGCCGTCAAAATTTTTATCAACCCTGCCCTGTTTCCGGTTTTGTGTTGGATTTTCAATTGAAATAAATTTGTCTATATGTTTCACCCCAAGTTTTTCATTGACTGTCCGCAATTTATTAAATGATAGAAAATTCCCTCTCCAAAATTCATCATTGCGACCGTTTATTATCGCTGTCCTTATCTCATCCTCTTTGTATCCGTCAATACGTATCAACTTATCGCACGTATCCCAATAATTAACAATTTTTTTTGCATCTCTCTTTCTTTGGTTCTCTTCGAGCGTATCCATAAAGATATCAACTAAATCCATTACAACTTGCGAATATTTTTTTTTCTTTTTTTTTGGTTCTGGAGTTTTAGGTATATTTTCTTTTGTAATATCTACTTTGGTGTTATCTACTATTGTATGTACCTTTTTGGGTAACGGCAAATTACCTTTTTGGGTAACACCCATTACCTTTTTGGGTAATGTTACCTTTTTGGGTAATGGTTTCCATGTGTCAAAGTTCTTATTAATACTGAATGTTTTGATTATATCATTACCTTTTTGGGTAATATGAACAACGTTCATTAATTGCAGTTTCTTTTGACTTTTACATACAGAAACTTTTGATAATCCGGTACTTAGGCAGAACTGAGACAAGCTTATCCTATCTTCTTTTTTACCAAATCCATAAGTCTTTCTCAATACAGTATCAAGCACTTGCCGTGCCTCCCCTGGAATCCTTATTCTACATAAGGCCTCCATTATTTCATTTGCTATTGCTGTATAGCCTTTCTCTTTTTGCGGGTTTGCCATATACTTTACTCATCCACCAACATCTCTCGGCAGATCATTTTTGGGCATTACATTCGCAGTCAATTTGTTTCAATAGACTAATTGTTTCATTGACATCGTGAACCCTTGTCATATACGCTTTCCATGTTTTAATTTCGCTATCATCTCGATTTGCAACGATACCTATTAATTCATTACGTTTATCATCTAATCTTTTAATAGCATCTGATAGTTTCATCCCCCCTCCTTTGAATGGGTGAGACAGTCCCGCCCATGAACTCTGCCGAGTTCTCATTCATCCCATCGTATGGTTCAGACCATACAATACCTCTGTCTCTGCTAGCTTTTCCCATAAATATTCCGATATATATAAGCCCCCGGAGGTGTGAGAGTATCAAACGGTTTTTTGAGAATGCCTGAATCGGCAGAATTTCTGATACACTCCGGGGGCTATTATTTTTTAATTTGATTTCCATTTCTTACTCTCACGCTCCCATTCTATCACATAATTATCGGATGTCAAGTGATTTGATAGCACAAAATAAAATATAGGCTATTTGGGGGACAATGGCGTTTCCTAATCCCTTAAGTCTGTCCACCCTGGAGGGTATCCCATTAGCCACTCGACCCACATCGGGTTCAGTTGACCAGTTATCGTATCGCTTAGGCTGTTCGATGGTTTCCTCCCTTTGGCTTTTAGTGTTTCTGGTTTTCTTCCCCCCTTCCAGTCCCTGCCCGTTGGAGTTGGAAACATCTTTGCTACTTCTGACAACTTGTTTCCGTATCCTTCCGATGTCGACCCCCCTTGATCTGTTGCTCTCGGAGTCGGCCAAAACTTCGGAGTCATTACTTGTTCTACCAAAGACCCGGGCGCATCTTTCCTTCCTTCGCTCTCTCGGTATTTTTTCCGCTCTACTCTTCTGTTTTCCGATGGTATTATTTGAATGGTTGATGGAGTTAACCACCACTTTGTCCGGAGCTTCATTGAGGGAGCCATTTGATTGGCTGTTTTGGTTGGTGTACCCAATAATCCAGACCCGGTCTCTTCGATGTAAGGCATCGACGGCGCAAGCTGGAATAATAAACGTTTCCGTGGTGTAACCTTCAGTTTCCAGGTCAAATAACACCGTGTCGAGTTCCATGTTGACAATTCCAGCAACATTTTCGCCAATAACATAGGTCGGCCGGACAATTTGAATAATTCTAAGCATTTCTGGCCAGAGGTAACGGTCATCTTTCTTGCCCTCTTGCTTCCCGGCTTGACTAAAGGGTTGGCAGGGGAATCCTCCGGAAATAACATCGACTGATTCAAGTTCACCTCCATTTACTTTTGTGATATCATGGTATTTTTTCACATCTGGAAAGTTCTTTTTCAATACTTTCTGACAGTAATCATCCCATTCAACCTGCCATTTGTTTTCAATCCCAGCCCATTGAGCGGCCAGATCAAACCCACCAATACCAGAGAATAAGCTACCGTGTGTCATTGTCAAGCCTTTCCAAGAGAAATTTTTATTTCTTCTCCACAGTGAGGACAGAAATCTACTTTTTTCCATTCAGCGTCTTTGTTTTCTAGTGATATGTTTAGGCGAACCTTATTGCCATAGTCGTCAAAATTAATGTGAACCATAAAGTC
>DATKXL010000140.1:0-4027 GCA_035529055.1 Bacteroidales bacterium | reverse complement strand
GTTTGTTTCTTCTTGCCTGTTGTATGTATATTTCATATCGAGATAAAATATTCATGTAGACTAGCCTAGTTCCTCTCGTAATGCCTGCCCAACCTTCTTTATGTCAACCTTTCCGCGATAGTGGTCTATTGACTGCGCGCATATCCCAGTCCAAGAATACACATACGCATCTCCTTTTTTTTCTGAGATCCAAGTTATTCTATTCTGTCTGAAAAAATGAGGATACAAGGAAGGATCGGGAAATGCTTTCTTTACGATACGCCATCCCGTAACTCTATGGAAATCAAAGATTTTTCCCTCTTGGTCACAAAGCCAGTTTAGATGAATATTTCGTGGAAGTGGGATAGGGTCCGTTTGTTTGCTCCCTTTCAGCCTAAAGAATTTAATATAGATTATGTCCGAAGTACAATTGACATCATCAGATGTTAACGCTAGTGCTTCTGATACCCTTACTCCTGCAAAGAAAAGGATTGAGAGAAATGCTTGTTTCATTATTGGAAGGTCGCTTATCCTTTCCTTGAAATCATCATAGTTCAGTGGGCTGGTTATCTTCTTCTTGTACTTCGGCATTATTTTGATTCCTCACTATCATCTTGTTAATTGTTTTCAAGTCCTCGATAGGCAAATCAAGAACCAATCTTCCGACAATTATTTCTAATAGCCATTGAAACGGGGGCATGTTCATCATTCCTTTTCAATTCTTCACGATTGAACCCTTTGATACATTTATCGCACAGCCAGTATTCTGGTTCATTTTCAGTCTTGCGTAATTCCTTATGACAAACAGGACAACCATATTTTTTGTCGCCTGTTTCCCACGAAAAATAAAGGTCGTATTCTTCACACAAAGGACAAATAAAATCAGGTTTCCCAAAATTCCAAACACAGCCTTTGCAGCCTTCATCACGTTTCATCTTTCTCATCATTCCTTTGTCACAAGTTGTCATAATATGTAGATATACTGCCAATTTATATATGTATGGGCGCTAACGTCACCCGTGAACCATACTATAACCAAGCAAGCCCTTTGTGACAGTGTGACGTTTATATATCCCTATACAAATTATCAATTAACTCTCTGCTATAGGCTCAGAAACCTCTTCAGTTATCTCTTCCTTTTGGATGGATTGAAGACAATGTTTCATATGATATTCAAGGACTTTAGTAAGTGCTCGTTTACCTTCTTGTCTGTGTATCCCTGCCTTTCTCCAACTTCCACAATCCAAATATTTCTTAATGATCTCATGTTCTGGATTCAGAGGTATTATTGCATCTTCGGGAACTTGGGGCATCATATAGAAGTTTGCAGTGTCATAGGTATCATATTCAATCTTAGTCTTAGGAATATCTTTGAATGTATATTCCTGTCCAGTAGAATAATCTTTCCAAGTCGCAAATTTCTTATTATTTTTAAATGGTTTTTCAAATTCACCAGCAAAGAATCGAGGACTTAATACCCGGGCATCTACTCGGTCGATTGCATCAGTAATCATCGAAAGACCATATTTCCTGACCGTTTGCAATTCTCCTATGAGGTCTGTGTTTAGCCACGCTTTATCCCTTGCTGCCCATTTACCTATTTCTGAACCAAAAAATAAATAACGTTTCAAACCATGTTTTTTGGGGTTGGGGTTAAGCATTTCACATGTCTTTTTGAGTGTTTGAAAATCCTCAATAAAATCGATTGGAAACTCTGCCTTTACATATTTTACATTAGTTCCGAACCTATCAACAATGCCCAATTCGTGTATTCGTTCCATAATTAAGAAATTGAAGTTGGTTTTTCCCGTTTCGTTTGGCCCTAATACACATGTAAAGACACTCTCGCTTTTTCCGTAGATGTGTTTGATAAATGAATTGAACGAATAAATTTTAGGCATTACTCTTCCTCTTTCTCTTCATCAAAATCCGCGATGATATTTTCGGATTTTGGCATCTGCATCCCCATCTTTGTGATCTCATTTACCTTTTCAGAAGTCGCAAAATGGGATAATCTTAGAACATTCAGTAATCCCAACATGAAATCAATGGGTGGTTGTTTAAAATTCTCAGGATCGTTGATAAATGATAATACCGCGATACTGTCACTTATCTGAACATCTGCGCCTGCCAATTTAGCGTAAAGAGGAACTTTGTCTGAGAGAATTTGTGATAGGCTTGCCTGTCGCCAAATCTCATATTTGCTTTTTGACGATGACATTTTCAATCACTCTCCTTTATGCATAAGATGTTATTGTCCAGCCCTATTATTTTCCATCCTTCTAAGGCTTCTAAGAGTTTATCTGTGTTTCCAAACTGCGGAAGAAATTCAATTAGCATTTTTGGCTTGCATCGTTCTATCGTTTCTTCTGCACCTTTTAATACAAGATGTTCTGTGCCTTCTGTATCAATCTTCATCCAATCTATTTTTCTAATATTGATTGAATCGAGCATTCTAACACGCGTACTGATTATAGAGCGTAGTCCTTGCATTGGTTGAAGGCTACTCATCCCCCCATTTGTCACATAGAATTTTGTTATTTTATCAATATCACTCAATGCAATTTTAGCAACAAAGACGTTTTCTAAATGGAGCCGCTCAATATTTGCTTTCAGAAGTCGAAACATACAGGGATCAGGTTCAAACGCATAGACAAGCCCTTCATTACCAACCAATTTAGAGGCTATGACTGTATATAGTCCGAAACACGCGCCAACATCAACAAAATAATCCCCCTTTTTGACGTTTTGAATGAGATAATTAAGACTCTCAGGTTCCCATCTGTCCTTGAGCGAATGAAACCAGCCTCTAGGTGCGATTATTCGCTGTCCAAACCAAGGATATGTGACAAATTCTGTCTTGATTCTTCCCCAAGTCATATCTCTAATAACTCGGCTAGTTATTGCGTTTAACAGTGGCATGTTTCAACGCCTCATTTCGTTTATTGTAGCAACTAAGGCAACCGCTCCACACCACTCTATGAGAGTCGTCTAACGCCTCGATTACATCTGTATCAGGAACTATCGTGTCACACCATTTACAGTATCCTTTCTCGCTCATTCTTTCTTTCCTCTTCCAAATATTCCCGATAGAACCCCTTTCTTCGTTTCTTCTGGCAGTCCTTGAAGTTTATCCAAATTAGGCTGTCCTGACGTTATATCCTTGTATTGCTCAGACTTGAAACCCTTATATCCCATAAAACCTATTGCGATATAATCAGCAACGAGGTCGTATTCATTCCAGGTATCATTAGGATAATGGGCTTTCCCCAAAATTCTAAGTTGTGCAATTGCTAAAGCAGTCAATTGATTTGGAAAATAAGAGCGTTCATCGTTACTATCAAGATTCATGTATTTAGCCATTGATTGAATCGCTTTCGGGTCCTTGCCTAAAGCAACTGACATCCATTCAAACAGGTCCTGAGGCGATTTTATTGTTATGGTCTCTTCTTTGCTCTCTGACATTACGTTATCACTCCTGAAATTCGTAATTGTAGAATGAAATTCAGAGTTAGCATGATTATCAAGAACCAGACATACCACGGAGTGCCTTTAACGTTATCTTGGCCTATTTTAGTAGCGAGAAGATTCGCATTTGCCTTTTTCAGTTGCTCTTGGTCTGGACCGTAAACTATTCCCTCATCCTTCCCGAAATCAACACATTTAGCGCCCTTTTTTAATGCGAAAAAGACGCGTTTATAGGTTCTTGGGCCAAATAAGAAATATCGTTTGAAAGAAGGCCAATCAAGAAACGTTGTCGGCCCAATTTCAGGCATGAAATAACCATCTCCAGTATCCACAATATCAATCTTGTTCCCACTCTTGCTTAGTGGGTAGTTTTTCAATTCGATACGTAAATCTTTACCAAAAATAGCAGTTTTGACTTTTTCAGGCATGAATTTCAGACTTCCTTCAAGTTTACTTCGGGTTTACTTCAGGTTTACTTCACTCAAGACTTAATAACTTGTTCTGATATGCTATTAACCACCTAATAAATAATGGGTTATCATTTCTAAACCCTATTCGGAGGTGATAGACAAAAATGAGT
>DATKXL010000139.1:0-14749 GCA_035529055.1 Bacteroidales bacterium | reverse complement strand
GAATGCCAGTGCCAGTATTCCACCATATTGGCGCCTCCTGCGAGGTGTGAATAGACAAACAGACGTCCCTGTCCGTCAAACGGGGGTGTCTGTCCCCTGGCATCCCAGCCTATTGTCTGGGCATTCGTTTCGGTAACGAGGTGGTTATTCTTCTTCAGGCTTCTGTAAAAATCATCTGCCCACATTACATCCTCTCCCCTGGCATCATTCTGACTTCCATGGTAAATATTGAGAGATGGCATATCCAGCCTTCTTGATGCTGCAAGCTGATCCAGGGTGGTCAGCGAGGGCATGAAACAATGGGTAATAAACTGGTCAGGGCGTTTGTATTCACTTACGATCTCTGCCTGCCAGGTAAGGTAATCAGCCACGACTTTCTGACCATACATATCCCATTCGAGCTTATATGAAGGATTTGTCGCGTTTTGCCTGGGAGGGAATTCATCCCAGTCGTTAAGGGTCATACCCCAGTAGTTCAGTCCCCACAGTTTATTGAGAGTATCGGTTGTCACATACTTGTCCTTGAGGTAATCAATAAACCCTCTGAAATAATCATAGTTGGCGGCTCCATATGTACCTGTTTCGTTATCAACCTGGTATCCAATGATCGCAGGATGTTTTGCATAGTGTTCCATAAGTTTCCTGATTATTCTTTCAGAATAGAACAGGTAGACCGGACTGGTAATATCAAAGTTCTGCCTGATGCCATAGCTGCTTTTTGTACCGTTAAGTCTTTCCACGAATATCTCAGGATGTTTTAATGCCATCCATGCCGGAATTGAATAGGTGGGCGTACCAAGTATCACCTTAATGCCTGCTTTATGCATCGCGTCAATTATCCGGTCCATCCAGGCAAACTCGAAGTGTCCTTCCTGTGGTTCAAAAAGGCTCCATGTTGATTCTCCAAGACGCACAACGCTTATTCCTGCCTGCTGCATGAGCTGAATGTCCTTCTCGAGCCTCTCATATGGCATGTACTCGTGGTAATATGCTACACCGTAAAGGACCGTATTGAATTTCGAAGGCTGGGCAGCTGCACAAGCTGCAACAATAAGCATAATTGTTATTAAAAGATAACGTTTCATATTTCAATGGATTTAGTTATCAAAGTTTTCAGATTATGATCCCCATGATACATATATCATCAATCTGGCTGTATGTTTGAGATGTTCTGGGATCAATAAAAGCCTGCCACTTATCGATCATTTCTTCCAGGCTTCTCTTCTGATCCTTCATTTCAGGAGCCATGGTTTCCAGCAGGGCATTTATCAGAACCTTATTTGTTAATTTTTTGCCCGCCGGTCCTCCAAACTGGTCAATTACCCCATCTGAGAACATGTATAGCCTGTCTTGTTTCTGCAGCCTGGCAGTGCATCGCTTAAATGATTCCATGTTGTCAAATATGGAAATAGGCATCCTGTCAGCTTTTATTTCATACAGGACATGATCTTCATTTTCAAACTGCCGGTCGCATGATAAAGGCTCTTTGTCTTTCCTTCTTATTATGTACAGAGGATTGTTGGCACCGGCATACTCAAGTTCAGAAGTCTCTTTATTGTAAACACAGATGGCAATATCCATTCCATCTTTCTGCTCGCCCCTTAATCCTTTCTGTTTCAGGGATTCAATAATCATTTCCCTTACCTTATTTAGTATTTTATCCGGATGAAAGACCTTTTCTTTTAGTACGATCTCATTGAGCAAAGAAATGCAGAGCATGCTCATAAAAGCTCCCGGAACCCCGTGTCCTGTGCAATCTGCCACGCAGAAAACAACATACTGATTATATATATTGGTCCAGTAGAAGTCTCCGCTTACAATATCCTTCGGCCGGTAAATTACGAAGTGATCACCGAGCCACATCTGAACAAGATCCTCAGCGGGCAGGACAGCGTTCTGGATTCTCTGGGCATAGTTAATTGATGCCAGGATTTCTTCTTTCTGCATCTGAAGGGCAACATTTTTTTCCTGTATTTCACGCGTTCTGGCACGGATGATTGCTTCAAGCCTCTTGTTTTTTGCAATAAGACGCCTGGCATAGATCCGGATTACGGCATAAACTGCTGAGATTAACAGAAGAATGTACATCAGGATGGCCCATGTTTTACGATACCATGGTGATAAAACCCTGAATTCGAAAGCAGCTTCAGAGCTGACATGCCCATAAACATTCTTTGCCCTGACCTTAAAATCATAATCCCCTTCCCACAGGTTTCCGAATACTACACTATTGTCTGTACCCCATGAACTGTACGCTGTGTCTTGCCCGGAAAGCAGGTATGAATAAAGCATCTTTTCCTGCCCTTCATAAAAAGGGGCAGCAAAAGTGAAGGTAAATTTGTTCAGATTGTGTTTTATTTCAGGTTTTCTGGAAGGAGCATCACTGTTTTGTATATTAGCAATATTCTGATCATGCCCATTATATATCACAGAATCTCTTCTTCCGATGGAAACACCTGTTACGAGGGCTTTAAAATCTATATTATAATCTTTGAAGCTGTTCTCGTTGAACAACAGAAGTCCGTCATTCCCTCCTATCCAGCTGAAGCCGTCAGCTTCATGAAAGATGACATTTATCTTGCCAATATCTTCTATCCGGAACGGCTGATCAACAAATGAATAAGACGCAGCTTTGTCAAAATATCCCAGGTCTCCATCAAGATTGACATATATCCTTTGGCCGGTATCTTCAATAACATAAAATGGCTTGCTGATACGTTCCCTTGTTGTGTCTATGCTGAACAAGTCGAAATAACCTTTATAGAAATCAAGCGGCTGGTTTTTCATGGAATCAGGCAATTGGTCCCTTATGGTTTTTTCATCCACAAATGACATCAGTCCGCTACGTTGTGAAAAGACCATATTATTATCGATTTTGAAAGGAAAGATCCAGTCATTATCGATCAGTCCGTCCTGTAAGCCATTATATTTGTCGACTTTATAATCCTGAGAGCTGGTGAATCGCAGTCTCACTATTCCCTGAAGAGGAGTTCCCAGCCATAATGTAACAATACCATCGGCTATCGTTTCCTCAAACCGGACAACCTCCTCGGTTATTTCCGGCAGCTCCTTCAGCTTCTTCCATCCTCCGGTGTATCCATACAATAAAAAATTCTCTTTCACTGAAATGAAGAGAGTTTTCAGTTTTTCCGAATAATAGAAAGTATTTATTTCAGCATTAACGATCTTCCTGGTCTCATTGTTCCTGATCTCAAATATTCCATCCCTTGTGCCGGCTATTAACCGGTCATCGACCAGGCAGAGATTTTTGATCTCTGTGGAAAGGCTGCCAAAAGGGATAAATGCAATTGACTGGAGTTTATAATTATTATTCTGAACAAAAAGCCCTTCTGTGGTTCCAACGAATAGTTTGCCATTATACCTTATTATTGTGCTGATGTTTCCCGAAATCCCTGATTCAGGACCGAATAACGATAGCGGCAAAGAATAATAGATCTGTGCAATCCCGTTATCCAGACCTGCCCATATATTCCCCTGAAAATCCTGAAGCAGGGAGTTAGTTGCATTAACTTTCAACCCATTGTCCTTATTTATAACCGACAGGATCTTAAATGTTTCGTCAGTAATAATGATCCCGTTCGCAATTGTATTTACTGCTATCCTGCCATCTTTAAGTTTTATTGCACCATATATTTCAGACTGTCTGAAAATTAAGCTGTCTTCCGTTTTTATTGGTGAACCTTCGAATGTCTCTTTATTTACTGTCCAGAAACCATCCTCAGACGTTATAAAAATATACCTGTCCGGGTCTGAACTTTTCAGGATGGAAAAAACGCCGAAATCTCTCAAATACTCACTTCCTTTTATAAGATGCAATTTATTGCCAGTGAGCTTCATAATCCCAATTTCCCTCTGTCTGACATACAATTCATTGTCGACGAGAAAAGAAATATGAAAAGATGTTTCGGGGCTTAAAACAGTTAATTCATTTTCTGAATATATAAATATAGCTTCTGCGCACTGAAAAGCCACGATGTTTTTCCATGCCCAGACACGAATTATATCTGAAAAGATATTCTGGTTATCCGGCAACCGGTCAGATAATGAAGCGTAAGCAAGCTTCCCTGATTCATCTGCAGCAAGGTATCCGAATTCACCCTGTGCCCCTATATATACAACATTATCATCACTCACAGCAAGGGAGTAGACCCAAACACTTTGATTCTTCACCGGGATAAATGACCAGCTTCCGCCGTCATACTGTAATAATCCACCGGCATTCCCGAAATAGAGCACTCCGTTCTTATCCTGTACGCATGCCAGATTTTGGGCTCCCCGTCCTTTTCCATATTCCCTCGGTGAGTAATATTTTATTTTGGAAGTAGTCCTTTGCGCAAAGCACAAGGAAAATGAAGCAAGAAGGAACAGGAACAAGAGTATTTTCCTCATAAGGAAAGATGTTCTATAGGTCTTATATTACGGCTTCAGATTGAGATTATCACCAAGCCATCTCTTCAGATTACTTTCATCAATCCTGCCGTAAAACTCCTTGATAAATGTTGATATTTCGTCAACTTTCTCTTCATAGTGATTCATTTCCATCTGGTCAATAATGACATTTATTTCCTTTTTCAGCTGTTGGATGTCAGGGAATACAGGTTTGAAGGAACAAATTATCTCAGAGCCGTATTCTTCTCCTTCTTCAAGATAGACAAGTTTCATTTCGCTGATCCGGGGATCAGGTATAATTACTCCGTCAACTGTAAGCAGTTCATCTTTTTTGATAAGGAGAGTATCTTTAACGAAAGCCAGCTTCTTATTTATGATTTTGTTGTTGTAATCATATGTCAGGTAGAAGTATTTTTTGTCGGTAAGGGGGAAAACATCCGCATCGACTTTTATTTTAGCCAGGTCAAGTATTACATAATCCCCTTCAAACTGCTTTTTGAAATCATCTCTTCTTGAGCTGATCCCCACTGCTCGTGTGCTTATTTTTCCTGCAGACGGCAGATAATTGGATTTCAAGCTTTTAAACTCCGCTACATTCTGGGAAGTTATTATAAACCTACCCTTTTGCGTGTTATATACGGCTGCTCTTGAATCAGGTATTTTGAAAAGCAGATTCTCATCCTGGGAGAAAGAAGTACCTGTGCCCAATGATGATCCGGTGCGTTCAATCACGATATTGCCGCTAACCTTGATGACTGTGAAATAGTCCTGGGCAGAAAGTGCCGGAATCCAAATGGCCAAAGTCAGAAGAACTAATAAATTTCTCATAATGTGGATGTTTAATATGCATTTTACAAGTTACTAAAAAAAGAAGATAATACAATAACTGAAAAACAGGTTATAAATGCAGAAATATTTTAATTTATTGAAAATAAATGAAATATATTGAAAATAATCCGTATCTTGCGCCGAATTAATAAAAATCAAATTATGAGTAAAGGAACAGTAAAATTTTTTAATGCATCAAAAGGATTTGGATTCATTAAAGAGGAAAATTCACCAAAAGAGTATTTTGTACACTCTTCAGGATTAAAGGACAATATCACAGAAAACGATGAAGTGACATTTGACCTGGAACAGGGAAAAAAAGGATTAAATGCAGTAAATGTTAAACTTGCTTAGTTTATCTATAATAAACATTTAAAATTTTTGGTCCCGCCAAAAGCGGGACTTTTTTTTTAAAATCAGGCTTTTTCAGTTAATAAATCAAATGATCTTTGAATTAATTCTAATGTAATGAAGAACAATAACATATTCGATAAAAAACTCGCTGCAATCAAATCTCCGGATCTTAATAAGCTGCAGGAAGTAGTAATTGACCACAGAACAAGGATTTATATAGCCCGGGATGCCGATCCCGAAGAGGCAAGAAACCGCTATCTGGCACGGAAAGGACAGACGAAGTCATGACCTATAGCTAACGAGTAAATATACTCCCCCTTTTCCCCAGCGGACAAACTGAAACACATAATCCGCAGATCCTGGCATCTACATTCAGCCTCTCCCTGGCAAGTTCGTTGCATTTTTCCCTGCACTTGAAAGCATCAAAAAAGATCTGCTGCTACAATAATTCGATCCTCTACGAGGATCTCCCAAAAAATGGATTAGCGATCCTGCTTCCCTACGAGGATCTAAATCTCGTTGGAATTCGTTGATCTACAATATTTTGATCTTTTACGAAGATCTTTGTTCTAGTAATGTCAGTATCATAATTGGCAGCAACCGGATGATCCTTGATTGTTGAATAATATCTCAGCCCCGGCTTGCTAACGTTTGAGATGTCAAGATGATCGTAGATCATCAAAATATTGTAGAACAAGATTTGAGAGGTGTTTTTGATGGTCGTAGACCATCGAATAAATAACTTTCCGACTTGCTTTGGTTATTGAAAGATACAGGCTGAGTTTTCAGGCTTCCAGATTACCTGCTGACCGGTTAGTTGATCCCAGCTGATCATATCTTCACCGCTCCCGATAATCCCTATCCTCTCCCCGGAACAATCCAGGACGATAAATATTGAATTAGCAGCAGGATCACAGTTCCATGGTAGAAAAACTGTCTGACCCTCATATTCTGCCATTTTGATGTAATAGTATTTTAATCTCTCAGGATTAGTCTGTTCTATAGATTCGATCTGCTCTTTTAACCAGGCCAGATCTTCCAGCGGATTATCAACACCGCATGTATTTTCAAATTTGTCCTTTTCACATGAAAAGAGGAAGGCTAACAGTAAACAGACCAGAAATATCTTCTTCATGGTTAGCAGGTTTGTATAAATCTGCACAAAAAATGTACCAATCAGAAGCGTCTGTTTGTCTGATAGTCTTATTGAGAGGGTTTACTGGAAAATTTTACCGAAGTTGGCCTGAAGTCCCAGTGAAATAAGAAATGGTTGATAATTGAATCCTACGTCTTTAGTCATTGGAGCCGAAACTCCGATCTGGGCCATGGCTTTGAGATGATCCCAGCCAAGTTTCAATGTAGCTGCAGGTTCAAACATTAAACCTGTGACATTTGCTGTCTCCTGTTTCATACTGACCAATGAGAATCTAGTTGAAATGCCAAAATCAACAACCTTTGATGTAATGCCAAGCGAAGGTTGAATAAAATACCTTGTGACGTCTACCTGTGAACGTGAAATCCACTTATTATTATCATAAAGAGCCGAGATTTTTCCAAAACCCGCTCCCCCGAAAATTTCAAACTTAAATCTTGATGCGAAATTTGTAAAGTATCCTGCACCGAGCTCAGCAAAGCCATGCTTATGGTAACTATCAGTTGAATCCGATGTTTCATCCAGAAAGCTTGCATTGACCATCACACCGAAATGGTTTGTAATTGCATAGGCAACCTGCGGATCAAATCCTGATGTTCCGGCATGTATCGCAACCTGCACCTCATTTTTATTGGTTAGCAAAGGGGCATTAAGGACATTGGGAATGTATGCCGGTGCGCATGAGTTAAGTATCAGTACTACAAATGCATACAACAGAAAAAACAATGGTCTTGTTTTCATCAGAAGTGATTTTATTTTGATATATTGACCTTTGAGGATGCAATGTACGAAAAACTTCCTGACGCAACACCGGGCAGAGTCCCGGTACTTTAGCCAGAAGCCCTATTGACTTTGTTACGGCAGCAGGAGTAGTCATGGTACACAAAGGTTAATAAGTTGTGAGGTGGTTTCTCGCATAGACTTTTTGAGCTGATTGATAAGTTGTCTGGGCTGCTGAAGGCGATTACCCATACCATCCGTGTTAGGTGTAGAATTAATTTTAAAACTGTCAAGATGTACGAAAATTTTGTTTCTCAAAGCTTCAATCTCGTCATTTGGTATGCTAGTGCTGGAAGGCTCTTCCCGCAAACTTTAAAATTTTGTATTGCCTTGTGAGTTTGTGTTGCGGGATGTGCCTGACAGCATCTGGAAAGTATTAAAAGTATTAAATTATTGATGATTTGCGATAATTACTCATATCTTAATGCTTCTACTGGATTTCTTATCGCTGCTTTCCAACTTTGCCAGGTTACTGTTAATAATGCAATCCCAAATGCAATTATTCCGGCTAAAAGAAAGATCCACCAACTTAATTCTGTTTTATACACAAAATTCTGTAACCAATTATGCATTGTATACCATGCAATTGGAGTTGCAACTATAAATGCAACCATTACCCATTTGATGAATTCCATATTCAATAATAGAAGTATTTCTGAGCTTTTTGCTCCAGCTACTCTACGAATACCTATTTCTTTGGTACGACGGTCGATAGAAAAAACGGACAACCCAAGAATTCCGAGAATGGAAATTACAATGGCCAAGAGGGCAAAAGCAATGGTAATATTCCGTAATCGTGTCTCCTCCTGATATTTTTCGTTAAGGAGATCATCAAAGAACCGGTAAGAAAACTCTCTGTCATTTCTATGTTTCTTGTATGTGTCACGAATGTAATTTAATGTTTCAGAAGTATTTCCCGGTGAAATACGTACATTCATTGTCATTATATTTTGTGGGTCATTTGTCATAATTAACGGACTTATAGGATAATGCAATGGTCTGAAATGGAAGTCTTTAACCACTCCAACAATTAGGTTATTACCAATACGCTGTCCGATTGGATCATCAAATCCTAATAATTTTTCTGCCGTTTCATTAATAACTATGGGAAGAGAAACAGTATAATCCTTCCCGTCATTTTTCTTTTTATTTTCTAGTTCTTTCCAGAAATCGTTATAATCCATTTGCAAGAATTGACCCTTAATAACTTCTAAATGATATGTTTCTGCAAAATCTTCATCAACCCAAAATAAAGATGCTTCAAGGCTATCACTTCTACCCTGGTGACTTAGTGGAAATTGGTGTTTCCATCCGAAGTCGATTGGTGCGGCAACGCTTGCTGAAACATTTAGAATATTTGGATTTCTTAGGAGTTCCTGTTTGAATTCTTGATTACTATACCACAAGCCTGTTGGAATGACTATGACATTTTTGTCATCAAGTCCAAGGTCTTTATTATGAATAAAATTTAACTGTTTTATGAAAATCAAAGTAGCAACTATGAAGAAGATTGCAAGTGTAAACTGTACAGTCACAAGTAATTTGATAAAATTGCTTCTTGATCCGGAAACTGTGCCTCTTCTGAAAATGGATATTGGAGGAAATGAGGAGAGGTATAATGAAGGATATATACCAGAAATAATACCTGCAACAAATGTCAAAATGAAAAGATTAATGATGAGCCTTGGAGAAATATTAAGAAAAAGTTCTTTCGAAGCCAGGTAATTGAATGAAGGAAGAATTAACTTTACGAGGAGAAGGGCTAAAATGGTTGCCAGGAAAGTCTGAAATAGTGAATCAGCCATAAACTGTCTGAATATCTTGATCCTGCTAGCGCCGTTCACCTTTCTAATTCCAATTTCAACAGCACGTTCCGAGGCTCTGGCAACTGATAATGTAGAAAAATTAAGCGATGCCATCAGGACAATCAAAATGGCAAGCATTGAAAATATCCAAACATATTTGTAACTGCTTATGTCTCTGTCCCGGTTATAAGTCTCGTAATCAGTATATAGATGAATATCTGCTAACGGTTGGAACATGAGCTTATCTGTATATTTTGTATACCGACTAAGGTGATTTGAAATAGAGTTTAGAAACTGTTCATCTATTTTTACATCCTTTTTAAGTTTAATGTAAACATTAGTCTTTGAATACCATTGATTTAAAAATGAGGAATAGCGGGAGTTTTTACTAGATACAATAAATCCCAAATCAAGATGACTCTGAACTGGAATTTTTATTACACCGCTAACAGTATAAACTTCATTAGAATAATTGGAACTAATTAGTTTTTTGCCTAAAGCCTGGTTGTTGCCAAAGATTTTTTTTGCTACTTTTTCAGAGATTACAATATTCTCAGGTTTATCAAATGCGGTTTTTGGTGAGCCCTCTATAAATTTGAAACCTTTAAATATTTCAAAGAAATCATCATTTGTCCAGCACATTCGGGCTTCAATTTTATCTCCACCGGATTCAAACTGTAATGGTGAATCTTCACTACTATAGCTTATATATGCAGCATTTTCTATTTGAGGATAATCCATTTTCATCGTTTCAGCCACAGGAGTATAGCAAAGGGCAGATTTTACGATTTTATCTCCTTGTTTTGAAAGAGTAAGGACACGGTAAATTCGTTGGTAATCAGGATGGAATTTTTCATAACTAAGTTCGTTAAATACCCAAAGATAAATCAGTAAACCAGCAACGATACTTAGAGTGAATCCCAAAAATGTAATTATGGAATAAATTGGTTTATTGATATGATCGCGAAGAATGATTTTGATATTATTAATCATTTCAATGGGAGTTTTATTTAACGTAAATAAGGACCATATCAGAAGATTTTAGTTCGGTGCCAATTGAATTTTGTTTCTTACGGTCTTCTTCAGAAATTGTTGATTCTCTGAATCTGGCGGAGTTAATAAAATCCTTAATCATTTTACCTGAGACAAGTTTTATCATTTCACCTTGAGGAGTGATGTAATCGGGCCAGAATGACATACCTCCGTCAATGTCATTAATAATACCTTCAGGTTCGTTAGAGAATCCTGGCTTATGATATAATTTCATCTGCTTCTTGTCGAAGAGGACATTGAAAAACTTTACTGAATTTTTTTTGCGATTATTGGGCGAATCATTGTTTTGGGTATATCTAATTAATATAAAATCATTTGTCTCATGCATGGAGTTTAGCATGAACTTTTCAGAAATATCAGAATTGGGATCGAGACCTAGCATATAATCGACTTTAAATTCTCCAAAATCAATTATATATATTGGTAATAATCGATTTGGAGGAATAAGTCTGAAAACTGTATCGTTAAATTCCTGTTTAATTGTCAGTAATCCATCATAATAATAGCTGGTAAACTCAATTGGATGTTTGTACAAGGCTTGTTTAAAGTTTACAATGCGATCAAAATCCGTAAACTGGCATATTGTATCCCCGATAGTGTTATATGTAACAAGTAATGAACCGGTTTTTCCGGCATTCCATTTTTGATTAATACCTACCCAAGTATCAGAACCAGCCCCATATATCCAATCAAAGCGATCCATTGGTTGTTTTTGTGAAATTAGCAATGTATCACCCCGTACAGAATTAAGTCCAGGTACTTCTCTTTGGGATTGAATAGATATATCGATTGTCGATTCAGGCTTATACTTCATAAATTGACCAGTACCATTATTCCCATTGGTGAAAGTGTAATAAATGTTCCCATTCAAAATAGAAACGGGGTTATTAGGCATTACCCCAAAAAAACTTGAAGGCATCCAATAAACTCCTTGCCCCTCCATATTTATTCCTCTTTCATTCTTCCAGATAGTTTCTTGATATTTACCTTGCATATTGAAGCGAGTTACTCCAAATAATCCCTGAAAAATAATTTGTCCATCAGCAACCTTAATTGATGATATCAGACTAGTTCGATTGTAAAATGGATCATAAACTAAGATTGTGTCAGGTGGAGTTTCAAGTTTTATATAAATTACAGAAGATGCTACATCGGAAAGTTTAAAGTCACGTATGTTCTTATTCGTTTCAAGTAAGTTCAGTTTAATTGGTGGTCTTCTTGAATCAATCGAACGGATCTCTTTTTTCCTTAATGTGCCTGAGAGGTTATCCCTGGATTCTGGAGATTCATTATTAAGTTCTGCTATTTTGGCTTCATTTTTTGCTTTTTCTTGAGCAAGGATCTCATCAGAAAGTTCTTTTTCACTGGTTTTAAGACGATTATGCCTACACGACAAAAGAATTGGCAAGGATAGACCAAAAAAGAACAGAATGAATATATGTCTCATAATTGATTTATTAGATTTCATTTTTTGCGAATCCAAATTAAATATATAACGAGCATATTAGTTGTGCAAATAAATTTGATCTATTGGCATTCAATGTTGGATCCAAATTGTTTTTATGTTATAAAGATTATTGTTGCCATACCTTAAATCTAGGTGCCACTGGAAAGTTGTCGCGTGGTGTTACCTGACGAAGCACCGGCCACCGTCCTCCGACTTTAGCCACGAAGTAGTCCCGGTGCAAGCCTGCCTGCCGGGAGGCAGGAAAGCAAAAACCGTGACAACTTATCCCGCGCAGCGGGAAACCTATTAATTTTATTGTCCGTGTTAGCACAAGTAATATTCAATTGTTTTATAGTCAGTTAATAATTTATGAACCAAACTGAATAATCGTCGAGCAATTTATTAATAATTCAAATCTGGTCAATTATTTGCTCTACAATTTCATTAATAAATTGTGGATTATATTTAAGATCTGCTTCCCCCATCCGGACTATTATTATATTCTTTTTAGGATAGATATATAACAATTGTCCATAAAGACCCCTGGCATAATATAGCTTCCATATTGTTTAGGACCTAATCTGAAGCTATACTGAAAATCCCAGGTACTACCATAAGTTGTGTCTCTTTTAGTAGCTTCATAGACATAACTTTGTGACAAAATTTGTGTATCAGCCCAGACACCATTATTTAAGTATAATCTGCCTAGTTTCGCTAAATCAATAGCTGTACAATTTAAGCCAGAGAACCCTCTTTCAACTGGATTTTTTCTTTTATTATCTAAACTCCATGTTGCATTGTATTGCATTCCAATTCTTTGCCAAACCTTTTCCTGTAAATATGATGATAATGTGGTACCAGTTGCTCTTTCTAATATCAAAACCAGTAATTGGACATTTGCACTGCTATAATGGACTTCTTCACCAGGGCTCTCATGAAGCTCTGCATTAAGAACCAATTTTCGCAAATTGCGACCATAATAATACCTGGCATTATCGGCGAAAGGATTAAACCTGGAGTCTGAAAATTCTATTCCTGAAGTGTGAAGTAATAAGTGCCGGATAGTGATTTCATTAAATCCTTCTTTTTCTAAAAGCTCAGGAATGTATTCAGTAACTGACTGGTCAACATTCTTGATCATCCCTTCATCAATAGCAATTCCCACCAGTGTTGTAATAAAAGCCTTTGTAACTGAAAATATATCGAAAACAGAGTTCTCCTGATATTTTCCAGTGTATTTGGAGTATAAAATGGTGTCATTTCTAATAATAATAAAAGCTGCCGTCTTTGATCCTTCCAGATAATCATCAAGAGTTTTAACGTCTGGTAATAATTCATTGTAGCGTGTTATGATTACTTTTCCTATGTTGTTTAAAGTATCAGATTTTAAGAAATAGAAAACAGAATCCGGAGAGTTCTTTATAACCCGAGAGGGAAATATTTTATAATCGGATTCATCAGGGATATTATAGACCAATGTCCTGCAAGACGAGGCTATTATTGCTATGGCTAATATTGTTATAATATGTTTTAGCTGATTATACACAATTTTGTGGTGCTTTATCCACAGCCAGTTTCAAGAATTGGCCGGGATCAGGAACTGTCGTAGGTATCGGAATATTTTTGCCATGAAGAAACAATCATAAGGTGTCAGAAGCTATGGGAGAGTCCTGTCAGATAAGTTTTATGTTTATTATCACGATGAAATTGCATAAATGACGGCAGGAGTGCCAATTCATAGTCCTTATGGCCAAATATTTGTGCTTCTTGTTTATATCACTATGAAACATAACATTATCAGTACATAAATCCATTGTAACCTAATACTAGTATTAACAATAGCTTATTTACCCCACCCTCTACTCAGGAATGGTAAACCTGAAAACTGATCCCTCTCCCGGGCGGGAGGTGAACCAGATATCACCGCCCAGAAGCTCAATATAAGCCTTGGAGATTGAGAGACCCAGACCTGTTCCCCCGAAATTTCGCTTTTCCGAACAATCGCCCTGGTAAAACCGGCTGAAGATAAACGACTGCTGCCCGGAAGGAATGCCAATACCGGTGTCGGAAACATAAAACTCAATCATTCCCCCCTTACGCCCGTAACCGTATTCCACCCTGCCTTCACACGTGAATTTCAACCCGTTGCTTACAAGGTTTTTGAGAACCTGCATCAGTTTGTATCCATCCGTATAAACCTCAGGGCTGCTGCTCTCAGGCATAACAACGTAATTCAGAACAATGCCCTTCTCAGAAGCCATGTGGCGGAGTTGCTCATATATCTTCCACAACACCAGATCGATATTCACCCTCTCCCTGGTGATCTTTACACTCTTTGCTTCAATTTTTGAGATTTCCACTATGTCGTCAATAATCTCCAGCAGATGATCGGAGCTTCGGGAGATAACATCCAAATACTCCCTGCGCTTCTCAGGACTGTCGAGATATTCTGTAAGCAGTGTGGAAAATCCTACGATTGCATTCAGTGGTGTCCTTATTTCATGGGATATGTTATGAAGGAAAGCTGCTTTGAGCCTATCCGTCTCATCAGCCCTCACCCTGGTTTCTATTACAGAATCAAGTATCTTCATTCTGTGGCTGTCGTTATACAGAACACCCTGGGAACCGATGATACTCCCGGTCTCTTCGTCATGGAGCGGCACTGAAGTGTCAAAGATCCATTTTTTAACTCCGCCGGAAGTCCTCATGAGAAGTTCCGCCATATAGGTCTTTATATCGCCGTTAATGAATTTACTGCGGCTTTTTGCAGAATCAAGTGGTATATCATCGGAAAGAGGAATTATCTCTTCAATCATGCCATGGAAGAGGCTTTCAGTAAAATCTTCGGGCGAGATACCAAGAAGCTGCGTTATCCCAGCCCCCGTATTGAGATATATTCCTTCTCCTATCTGCGGCCCG
>DATKXL010000138.1:0-4525 GCA_035529055.1 Bacteroidales bacterium | reverse complement strand
CAATTTTAACATTCCCCCGCAATTGAAGAAGTACCTTTCCAACTATAAGAAAATTCTTCTTGCTGTGTTTGTAGTCTTCATCTTATGGGCATCCCTGTTCCAGGTTGAACCTGAAGAAGTCGGTGTTATTACACGCTTCGGCAAATATATCCGGGCCGTTGAGCCAGGCCTTAATGTAAAGATCCCCGTACTTGAAAGGATATATAAGGTAGCGGTGGAAAGACAGCAAAAGGAGGAATTTGGTTTTCGCACCCTCAGTGCCGGAGTACAATCGAATTATACCAAAACCGGGACTGCTGATGAATCACTGATGCTTACCGGCGACCTCAATCTGGCTGATGTGGAATGGGTTGTCCAGTACAGGATAGAGGATCCCTACATGTACCTGTTCAAAGTAAGGGCTCCGGTTAACACCCTGCGTGATATATCCGAAGCATCAATGCGCCAGATTGTTGGAGACCGTACAGTAAATGAAGTTTTAACAGTGGGAAGGAGCGAAATTGCAAACAGCGTACACGAGGAGATTCAGAAATTATGTACTGAATATTCACTTGGGATAAAAATTGAACAGGTGGTTCTTCAGGATGTAAATCCCCCCGACCCGGTAAAAGATGCATTTAACGCTGTAAACCAGGCACAACAGGAAAAGGAAACATTGATAAACCAGGCCCGGTCGGAATATAATAAAGTCATTCCAAGAGCAAGTGGTCAGGCAGAGGAAACCATTCAGAAAGCGGAAGGATATGCCACTGAACGTGTTAACAATGCTCTTGGCGAAGCTGCAAGATTCAATGCCTTATACAGGGAATATATAAAAGCTCCCGAAGTGACAAAAAGAAGAATTTACCTTGAAACGATGACAGATGTCATCCCTAAGCTTGGTAACAAAATAATAACCGATGAGGATGGGAGCAACGTATTGCCCCTTCTCCAGATGCAGCTTAAAGAAAAATAAAAACCTACAGCATAATGAAAAACAAAAAAATAATTATCGGTACTGCTTTGGTCATCACTGCCCTGATCCTTATCCTTGAATGCACTTATGTTATAAAGGAAACCGAACAGGTTGTGATCACGCAGTTCGGAAAACCGGTCGGGGAGGCCAAGGTTACACCCGGATTGAAGATGAAAGCCCCCTTCATCCAGAAAACCAACTATTTTGAGAAAAGATTTCTTGAGTGGGATGGCGATCCAAATCAGGTTCCCACAAAAGACAAAAAATTCATCTTTGTGGATGCTTATGCCCGCTGGCAGATCACAGATCCGCTTCAGTTTTTCAAGCGGCTTACCAATGAAAGGGGAGCTCAATCGAGACTTGATGATATCCTTGACGGTGAAACACGCGACTATATTGCCAATAATAATCTTGAGGAAGCAGTCCGTACAAGCAACAGAACTCCCATGCCATCAGGCATGGTGGGAGAAGAAGTCGGCGACACTCTTTCTGATATTGTCACAGGCCGCCAGATAATACAGAGCAGGATACTTAAATCAGCTAATGAAAAAGCAAGTGACCTGGGTATAGTCATACTCGATTTCCGGCTGAAACGGCTCAATTATGTTGAGGAAGTAAGGGTGCAGGTCTATGAGCGCATGAAAAGTGAACGGTTCCGCATTGCCGAGAAATTCAGGTCGGAAGGGCAGGGTGAAGCTTCAAAAATAAACGGCGAAAAAGAAAGGGATCTTAAAACCATTCAGTCAGAAGCCTTTCGCAAGGCAGAAGAGATACGGGGGGAAGCCGACGCCAAAGCTACCGCTATTTATGCAGGTGCTTATAACCAGACAGCTTCCGCAAGGAACCTTTACAGTTTTGTTAAATCGATGGAAACCTTTGAAAGAACTTTTGATACAACAACAACCATTATCCTTTCAACGAAAAGTGAACTCTATAAATATCTTATCCGCCTGGAATAAGTAAGTATCAGCAGGTAAAGAATAAAGGTTCTTATATCTAAAGGGATTGGTCAATAAATGAGGTCTGGATGATACACGACAATGACATTCATTGACAATCTTTTACATTTCTTTGACATTTTGCCGGTATAATTTTACATATTTTATCATTATTAAACGGTTAATCTTGAACTACATGTCATTCCGAACGCAGTGAGGAATCTCTCAATATTAATCGGATACTATTATGATATTTTACAATAGGGTATTGATATTTAAACTGAATTTTTAAGTCAGGGATGAAAATATTTACCCCTAGAATATTTACCCACAAGAAGATTATCTTTATTTTCCTTCTTGCAATTTTTCTTCCCTTATTAATTGTGGGTTATTTAAGCTTAAGTACCTTTTCAAAGAGGCGCGAAGCTGTAAGAAAACTTCTTGAATCAAATCTCTGGGTCTCAGGAGAAGCTGCTCTTAAATCGGTTGAAGGAGCACTTCTTGAACATGAACAAAAAGCTTTAAGATCAGAAAATTTTATTCGTTTGATCCAGTCAAAGAAGGCTGACCAGGATAATTTTATTTCTTCCCGATTTTCAGAAGATTCTGTTGGACATCTTTTTCTGCTCGATGCGGATTTCAAAATAATTTTCCCTGAAACTGGAAGTGAAAATGCTTCAGAGATTCAATTTGAAAAGGAGATACAAAACAGCCAGTTTGCACAATTTTTTCAAAGGGCTGAGTTTTTTGAATTCTCTAAAAAAAATTATACCCGGGCTGCAGAATTATATAAAGAGTGTACATTGTCCGCTCCCTCAGATCAGTTTCGTGCAATAGCTTTTGAAGGTTTGGGACGCTGCCTTTTATCATCTGAAGAATATGATGAGGCATATAAAGTATATAATAAACTTTCCGAAAATTACGGACAACTTCAAAACATGGCAGGACACCCGTATGGTATTGTTGCCATTTTTCAATTATACGAAATTGCCCGGGAAAAGAAGGAGGAAGAACACTCCCTTGGTATCTTTCTCGACCTTTATGAAAAAATACGGGAAGGAATCTGGCTTATTAACCGGCCTGCTTATGATTTTTATATTGCAGAAATTGAATCAATTCTAAACAGTAAGTTTATTGAAGGAAAATTCCCTGAAATTCAAAAATCTTATACAGATATCCAAAAACAACTATCTCCTTACAGGCAAACCCTGCTATTTACAGATTTTCTTGAGAGAAATGCTATTCCGGGAATAAAGGAGAAATTGTCTCTTTCCCGGACAGAAGGTGAGGTTACACAGGAACGATTTCCCGGAGCTTCTGAAGATGATTTCTTTCTGGTTTCTTATGCCATTCTGCCATATTTTCAGTCAGAGCAGACTTTTTATGGCGGCTTTTGCTGGGATCTCAATCTCTTAAAAAATCAGATAATCACAAAAATCCTTGAAGACATATCAAAAGAATCCGGGCTGGATTTTAAGCTAATTGATGAAAGAAATCAAAATATCACAACAGGTGAAGAAGAATTTACATCAGAGGAATCTCTGGTTTTAACTTTTCGTATGTTTCCTCTGCCCTGGAAGCTTCTTGTTTCTCACCCTGAAATAAAAGCCATTGAGAAGACCGCGCGCAGGGAGATCTTTTTCTACGGATTCCTTCTGATTGTTATAGTAACTTTAATGCTTTTAGGCGCTGTTCTGATAGCACGTGACATTTCCCGTGAATCCGAAACCAACCGCTTAAAGACAGAATTTGTAAATAATATCTCTCATGAACTAAAGACCCCGCTGACTCTCATTCGTCTTTATGGTGAGACACTCCAGCACAAAGAAAATCTCACAAACATAGAGAAGAAAGAATGTTATGAGATAATCACCAGGGAAAGTGAGCGTCTGTCACATCTCATTAACAACGTTCTTGATTTTTCAAGGATTGAAATGGGCAGAAAAGAATTTGATTTTAAAAAAGGATATTTACAGGATGTTGTCATCGATACTCTGGAATCATATCGCTATCATCTTGAGAAAAAAGGATTTGTCATCCTTAGCGATATTGCCCGGGATCTTCCGGAGATGAATTTTGACGGAGAAGCAATTGCAAGCGTTTTAATTAATCTGTTGAGCAATGCAATGAAATTTTCGCTGAAGGAAAAGGAAGTGACGGTGAAATTATTCAGAGATAACGGGAATGCTGTCCTTCAGGTCGCAGATAAAGGTATAGGCATTTCACAAAAAGAAATCTCAAAAATCTTCCTGAGATTTTATCAGTCAGAGAATAAAATTGCTTCTGAAGCCAGGGGAAGCGGATTAGGACTTACCCTGGTTAAACATATTACTGAAGCTCATGGGGGAACAATAGAGGTTGAAAGCGAAGTCGGCAAAGGCAGCAGGTTTACGGTCAGGATTCCATTGTGTGGACTGGAGACTTAACAATTTAAATTCCGATACATATAAATACTAATGAAGAAGATCCTAATAATAGAAGATGAACAAGATCTGATTAAAGGACTGAAACTCAACCTGTCTGATGAAGGATTCGATGTGGACTGGGCTGCTAATGGGGTTGAAGGCCTTCGTAAAGCTATCGAAGAAGCACCCGACCTCATAATTCTTGATATTATGCTGCCTGAGATGGA
>DATKXL010000137.1:0-2391 GCA_035529055.1 Bacteroidales bacterium | reverse complement strand
TCCTGACAGGGTCCATATTGAAGGTACACTGAGGACTTTTGATGAAAAAATAAGAAACAGGATGCATTTGCTGGTTAAAGATGTATGCCAACAGATTGAATCAGAATATGGTGTTAAGATCGAATTGGAAATTAGAAAAGGATACCCGGTCCTGACGAACGATACATATCTTTCTTCAAGGGGAAGTAAAGCTGCATCCTGTCTCTGGGGTTCGGAAAATGTTGTTCCCCTTGAATTAAGGATGAGTTCTGAAGATTTTGCGTTCTATATCCCGGGAATATCCTGTATTTTTCTATCGCCTGGGTGTTAAAGGGAGGAACATGAGGCAGCGATTTTTGCATACTCCTGATTTTGATATTGATGAATCAGCCATGAGATTTGGTGTTGCAACCATGTCGATGATAGCTCTTGATCTGGTAAACAATATTTGAAAACATATAAATGATTATTAAACCCTTTATAATTTTTCCAAATAAAAAAATAAGATATTTTTGCAGAGTCATTCAATTGAATTTATAACTAAAAATAAGAAAAATGGCATACGTTATTAACGACGATTGTACTGCTTGTGGAACATGTATTGATGAATGCCCGGTCGAGGCAATATCAGAAGGTGATATCTACGTTATTGATCCTGAAGTATGCACAGATTGTGGTGCTTGCGCCGATGTTTGCCCGGTTGAAGCTATTCACCCGGAATAGTATAATCGAAACCAATTAAAGGCTGCCCTTCCGGCAGCTTTTTTTTTAAGGCGAATATCTGGCTCCTTCAAGGATCTTCTGATAATCATTAATCACCATCAATCCTTCAAGTGAGATATCAGGATTATACTTCATAAATGATTCAATCAGCCTGAAGGCAATCCAGACAGCTGCTTTACCTGGCGATTCATTTGAGAAATAGCTGGTAAATGGAGCATCGCCTGTAAGCTTACGGATCAGCAAGGGGTCTGAATTGAATAATAGATCATGCTCAATAAGATACTCCCACATGTGGGATTCATTATTCTTACAAAACCTCATCTGATCTGCGGTAAAGCCGAACAAAACAGAATCAGCCTCCTCAGGAAGCATACATCTGGTAAAATAGATAAGCTTGCCCTCATATAACATTGATCTCAGGAGATTATCCTCCTCCTGGTTCTCTTCAACAGGCCAGGTGGTATTTGCCAGAGCATACATACAATCTGATATAATTTTTTCAGGCACCATTCTTTTTGCCATATAATTGAAAATGCCCAGCATAGGGTAATATTTTGAGTCGGCTCCCAGGTAACGGTCAAGTCCGATTGCCAGGATCGAATCACCTATTACAATGCTGTTATTAAATCCTGAAATAAAAGAATAAAAGGCCGGTATCTCAGCTTCAGGGAAATAGTACCTGAAATGCCTCATAGCCTGCGAAAGGTCCTGTTCAATATTACTAAGATCAGGGTATCTGGCAATGACACTGTTGTATACCTCATAATTTGTTTTGTCGGTTACAAATGATACCAGATGATTGGCCCACTGTTCATCTTCAATGTCACCAATATTTATTACATACCCGAATAGATTGATAAACTCACCGAACTCCTCAATCAGTTCATTTTTCCTTTCTGATAAAGTGCCGGGATCGCCATCAAATAACTCCTTTTCGAGCCTGCTGATTGCAACTTCATATTCAATGCCTTTCAGGTTAATCCTGTAAGGATTTTTCTTACAGGAAATGAAAGGAATAAAAATGAGTATTAAAACTATTGACATGAATGGTTTCATTATATATAAATGTTGAGTTTGATCCACAAAATTAGAGCTTTTTTGGCATAGGTCATACATTGATTAATATATTGGGCTAATCTGGATTATTTGTTAAATTCGTAACGAGATACAACCTACTATACTATTACTTGTCTTTAATAAAATTTTTATGAGCATTTTCAGGAAACGCCGGTTACATATCGCATCAATCGTAGTAATTGGGCTAATTGTATCAGGCAACATTAAGTCGCAGGATCTTCAGTTCAGCCTGTACGCTGATCCTCTGATAGGCTGGTTTTCATCCGACACAAAGGGAAGTAGCAATGAAGGAGCAAGGCCGGGATTTAGTTTAGGACTTATTTTTGATAAATATTTTGCTGACAATTATGCTTTATCAACGGGGATTAGTATGATGAATGTATCTGGCAGGGTTTTTTACAGCGACACAACTACAATACGCTTTAAGAACAGTACTACGGAACTTAATCCGGAGGAAAATATCACCTACAGGATCCAGTTTCTATCAATCCCTGTTGGCCTTAAACTCCGGACTAACCAGATCGGTTATATGACTTTATTCACCAATGTTGGTTTGGATCCCAAAATTGTAATTGGCGGGAAAGCTGATATCCCGTCGCAGGAAATTAAGAA
>DATKXL010000136.1:0-12804 GCA_035529055.1 Bacteroidales bacterium | reverse complement strand
AAAGGACATAATTATCTGGGACAGGCGGGATATGGAACTTAAGGATGTTGGATTTACATCTGAAAATTACCCGGGGATAAAAATCAGAGGGACAGAATACCACGATGAGAATGGTTCATTTTACGACAAAGAAGGTAAACTATACGGTGAAAGAAATATTGACAGGGAATGGTTCTACTGGGCAGATGTTGAAGGCGAATACGACTCGGATACTATGCCTTATATGGTGAATGGCGGAAAATACTCCTACTTCACAAAGATAGTTACCAGCGAGGTTGATAAGATCATTAATATCCCGATCCTCAAAAATGCCGGAGGCTCCATAACAAATGCAATGAAGAACCTTGCTTTTGGCGCTGTTTCAAATACCGGCAGGCTTCATGCAAAGCTGTGGAATGATACATGTGCCGAGGTCTGTTCATTCGCTCCACTGAGAGATAAGGTTGTGCTGAATATCTGCGATGGTCTGAGAGGATGCTTCAATGGCGGGCCAGGCGCTATTCCACAATTCATTTGTAACTATAATTCCCTTCTTGTATCTTCCGATCCTGTTGCAATGGACAGAATAGCTTACGATATTATTGCTGAAAAAAGAATTGCAGAGGGCTTGCAGAAGACTCCGACTCCTGAATCTCTGACATTTCTGACTATGGCAACTGCACTGGGACTCGGTACTTCTGATAAGAATAAAATCAATCTGAAAGTAATAGAAATGTCATAGGATATTACAAAATAATTTCATATCTTAGATAATGACGCAGGACGCAGGGCACAGGCCGCAGGGCTGGTGTTAATACAAACACTGAGTCGTGAGCCGTTAACCTTTGATCATATGTTCAAAAGATTCATTCTGTTATTATTTACACTGGGTTTTATATCTTCCGCCGGTTTCTCTCAGGTCCCGGTGGATTTCCCTGCAGTTACTAAAAAAGATCTGCCTGATGCTACCTTTTCAACTGCGAGAACCTTCGCCGGTTCTTCCCTCTTCGGCTATATCAACGGTGGTGCGGAACTTTACCTTGAATATGGTTTCACTTCCGCTTCTGTTACTGAAATTTCATTTCTGGGCGGGAAATATAAAACTGAAATATTTAAGATGAACAATCCTGAAGCTGCTTTTGGTATCTTCTCAGTTTCAAGATATCGCTGCCTCAGCATGCCTCCATTGTCAGATTTTACATGCCAGACCAGGTATCAGCTTCAGATCTGCAAGGGACCATACTATATCAGCATAATCAACAGTGCAGGGAACAGATCGGACAGTACAGCTTCACTTAGGATTGGAAAGATTATAACAGATAAGATTAAAGAAACGGAAATTGACCTTTCATCCTGGTTGCCAGGTATCCCGTATGAAACAATACAGAAAAACAGCCTTCTTGCCAGAGGAAGGCTGGGGATCGTTAATGGTTCACCGGATCTGGAAGATTACTTTAAAGGAGCAGCTGGTTACACTGCAGTCATTTTGAACAATGATGATAAAACAATACTTTCCATTAGATTTATTAATGGTGAGTCATATCAGAGTTTTATTGGACTTCATAATTGGGAAAATGAAAAGTTTTCATCAACTGAAATTAAGTTACCTTCAGGTGACACCATTAAAAAGCTTTCTGAAAATCACCTTTTTATAGAAAAACTCAACTAGTTGCAGGGTACTTTAAAAGTCATTTCGTTTAAATATATTTTTTGATTATAAAACCCCCACAAAACAACACAAAGAGAAAAGCTGATGTAATATTTCTTTATGAGCAGTTTGGACAAAAAAATACTCTTTTTTTGTAATTTTGTAACTTGTAAATAATAATATTCTTTATGGAAATATTCAAACCCCTCGATCTTCAAAATGAGAGTCAAAATACTAATATTGAAAATGTTGAAAAAGTCAGGTGTCTTATTATAGGGTCTGGTCCGGCCGGCTATACAGCTGCTATTTATGCTGCGAGAGCCAATCTCAAACCTCTCCTCTATACCGGTCTTCAGATGGGCGGGCAGCTTACAACTACAACTGAAGTGGAGAATTATCCCGGATATCCTGATGGAGTTACTGGTCCCGAAATGATGGAACAGTTTAAGAAACAGGCTGAAAGGTTCGGAACAGAAGTCAGGTTCGGAATAGCTGTTAAGGCGGACTTTTCCGGAAAGGTTCATAGAGTAACATTTGATGATAAAAAAACTATTGAAGCGGATGCAGTGATCATAGCAACCGGAGCAACAGCAAAATATCTGGGGCTGGAAGCAGAAGCAAAATATGCCGGAATGGGTGTCTCGGCCTGCGCTACCTGCGATGGATTTTTCTACAGGGGAAAGGATGTTGCAGTTGTCGGCGGTGGTGACACTGCTGCCGAGGAGGCAACCTATCTTGCCGGGCTTTGCCGTAAAGTCTATATGATTGTGAGAAGGGATGTTCTGAGAGCCTCAGTGGTTATGCAGCAAAGGGTAAAGAACACTCCAAATATTGAAATACTCTGGGAGCACCAGACTGTTGATCTGTTTGGAGAGGATGGTGTTGAGGGTGCAACGCTTGTGAAAAAGAAAGGTACCCCGCAGGAAGAGATCGTAAAAATAAAAATTGACGGATTTTTTCTTGCTATAGGCCACTCACCAAATTCTGATGTCTTCAAAGATTATATCGGGACTGATCCGGTGGGTTATATTAAAACGGTTCCCGGCACTTCAAAAACAAATGTACCGGGGGTCTTTGCAGCGGGGGATGTTCAGGATCCGGTTTACCGTCAGGCAGTGACGGCTGCAGGCTCTGGCTGCATGGCGGCGATTGATGCAGAAAGGTATTTATCAGAGTTACATACATAAATCTTAATGAAAACATTTAAAAGGACATTTAACATAAATGCTCAACCATCAGATATTTATGCTGCACTGACCAATCCATACACTATTGAGCTCTGGTCGGGATATCCTGCCAAAATGGATACTGAACCCGGAAGCGAATTTTCATTATGGGAAGAAGATATAACCGGTAGAAACGTGGAATTTATCCCTGACAGGAAAGTAGTTCAGGAGTGGTATTTTGGTAATCAGTCAGAGAAATCAATAGTTACAATTACTATTCAGCCCGACAGGGAAAATTCAGTAGTAACCGTCGAACATATAAATATTCCCGATGATGATTTTTCTGATATCGCTGAGGGATGGAGGGAATATTATATCGGTGCGATAATCAGCTTTTTCAATCCTAATTTTTAAGTACTTCCACTGACCGGTCTGAATCTCTTTTAGATACCATCAGGTTTCTGATATCTTCAGCAAGAGCATATATCAGGGTTCCTATACTTTTATAACATAACGTGTCGGCATGTTTCTGGATAAGGTGGTTCCACTGTGGAATCCAGGAAAGAATATGCTGGTCTATAAACCTGATAATTTCATTTTGCATTTCGCTGCAACAGGCTTTGTCATCCAGCATAATATATTCTTCAACCAGCTGTGACAGAAAGAGCAACTCAACACCAAGGTGATCATCAGGTATTTTGCCCCTGAGCCTGGACGTCCAGTCGTATGAATCGTAAAACTCTCCTACTTTATCGTGACTGTTGTTGGTATCGGACGAACCATCAGAATAGTATGATCCAATTAATGGTGCAAGAGCCGACTCTCCAACTGCAAAGAGTCTTTTAAAATCCTCTCTCATTAAGCTTGCACAAAATGTTTTGTCGAGACATGAATCCCTGAACTGCGATAATGCTGTCATAAACCTTGGATTGGTGCTGGAGACAGGCATGCTCTTTACAAGTCCATTCTTCCAGAAATCGGCAACACACTCTTCAGTAGGTTCATACGTAATCATACTTCCGGTAAAATAGAGTAACATATTATAACCTTTTAAAAGGTTATTCCGGTTCACGTCTTTATTAACTTCCATTTTATTAACAGACTGTTAAAGAATAACTTCAGGATAATGAAGTTTGTATTACTTAAAAGAATATAACCGACAGAAAGCGGAATTGTTCAAAAAAAGCCGCACCTGATGATGCAGCTCTTTTTTTATTGGATCACATTTCTATTTTGTAAAATCAGCAACCTCATGCGGATATTCATCATTGTCAATCTTCCTTTTTATCTCCTTAAATGCTTTCACGGTATATTCGACATCCTCAAGCGTATGCACGGCAGTCGGAATAAGACGGAGCATTATTACATCTCTTGGTACTACGGGATAAATAACAACAGAACAGAATATCCCATAGTTTTCTCTCAGGTCATAAATAAGTTGCGTAACCTGTGTAATTCCTCCTTTTATGAAGATAGGAGTGACAGGTGATTCAGTTTTTCCGAGATCAAGCCCGGCATCTCTGAGGCCTTTCTGGAGAGCCCTGACAATAGTCCACAATTTGTCCATTAACTCGGGGTGTGCCTGAATCATTTCAAGTCTTTTTATTGCTCCAAGTGTCATAGCCATAGGCAGTGACTTTGCATATATCTGGGAACGAAGATTATAACGGAGATAGTTGACAACCTCTTTGGTACTGGATACAAATCCACCTATACCTGCCATCGATTTTGCAAAAGTTGCAAAATAGACATCAATCTTGTCCTGAACACCAAAATATTCACCGGTACCGGCACCATTTTTACCCATTGTCCCGAAACCATGAGCATCATCAACAAGAAAGCGGAAATTATATTTCTCTTTGAGGGCAGCAATTTTATCAAGTTTTCCAAGATCACCCGCCATACCAAAAACACCTTCGGTGATTACAAGTATTCCTCCTTTAGTGTCTTCAACCAGCTTTGTTGCACGCTGCAACTGTTTCTCACAATTCTCAATATCGTTATGACGGAATACAAATCTTTTGCCCATATGTAGTCTCAGTCCATCCATAATACAGGCGTGGGATTCCGAATCATAAACTATTACATCATGTCGATCGACCAATGCATCAATTATTGAAACCATACCCTGGTACCCGTAATTCAGAAGATACGCATCTTCTTTTCCGGTAAACTCAGCTGCCATTTTCTCAAATTTCTCATGCATGGTGGTTTGTCCAGACATCATTCTTGCGCCCATCGGATATGCGAGCCCGTATTTTGCGGTTGTCTCAGCATCGTACTCTCTTACCTCGGGATGATTTGCCAGTCCGAGGTAATTATTCATGCTCCATGTCAGAACTTCTTTGCCTCTGAATTTCATTCGCGGAGCTATCTCTCCTTCCAGCTTGGGAAATGTAAAATAACCGTGAGCTATATCTGAATACTGGCCCAGCGCACCTCTGTTTGTTTTGATTTTGTCGAAAATATCCATAATAAACTGCTTTAATGTTGAACTGGCACAAAAGTAAAGATAAACAGGTATATCATAATACCTATTTATACCTAATTTGACTATTATTGTTCTTTTCTACTGTTCTGAAATATCTGTATAATTATTACGTTCTTAGATATAAAATCAAAAAAAATCAGTAATTTTGTGCAACATTTTTTAATATGAAGATCAGAATATTTATCATCCTGATAATTTCGGTTTTAGCAAGTTCATGCGGTGAGTATGCAAAGCTTCTTAAAAGTTCTGATTATGAACTTAAAAAAGCTAAGGCAAAAGAATTCTTTGAGGCAGGGAAGTATGTGAAATCCACAGAGTTATTAAGCCAGATCTTACCTCGTTACCGGGCTACAGATGAAGCAGAAGAGCTCAATTGGATCAATGCTCAAAGCTTTTACGGGATGAAAGATTTTATAATGGCGGGAAGTTATTTCAAGAATCTGGTTGAACAGTATCCTTTTGGCAAATATGCTGAGGAGGCTACCTTTCTGTCGGCCAAGTGTGATTATAATATGTCCCCGAGAGCTTATCTTGATCAGGAAAGCACTCTTTCTTCAATAGAGGGATTCAATGTTTTTATAAGCCGGTATCCTGCCAGTCCTAAGGTTGAAGAGAGTAAAAAACTGATCAAAGAACTCGAGGAAAGGCTTGTTGAGAAATCGTACCTGAGTGCAAAGCTTTATTATGAGATGAAAAAATATAAAGCGGCTTCGGTGGCTCTTAACAACAACCTCAAGGAGTATTCCGATACAAAATACCGCGAGGAGATGATGTTTCTTAAACTTAATTCGCTGTTCCTTTATGCAGAATACAGCACGGCCAATAAGCAAAAGGAGCGTTATCAGGCTACATTGGATGAGTACTACTCCTTCATGGAGGAGTTTCCGCAAAGCAAATACTCAAAAGAGGTGAAGAAAATATACGAGGATACCGCACGATTCCTTAAAATAGGAAGCGGAGATAATTTAGTTACTATTCAATAATTATATATGGATTACAGAAAATCAATGGCACCCGTAACAACTGTTACACGAAATTTGGATCTCCTGACAAGGGATACCGGGAATATTTATGAAACAGTGATTATTGTATCAAGAAGAGCAAATCAGATTGCTGTTGAAATGAAGCAGGAACTTAATAAGAAGCTTGAAGAGTTTGCATCTTATACTGACAATCTTGAGGAAGTGTTTGAAAACCGTGAGCAGATAGAGATTTCAAAATTCTATGAACGTCTTCCCAAGCCTACCCTTATATCGTTACAGGAGCTTGAGGAGGGTAAGATCTTTTACAGAAACCCGGAAACAAGAGCAGGGAAAAGCAAAATTTAGCATAAAATGCTAAAGGGCAAAAACATACTTATTGGTGTTACCGGAGGTATTGCAGCTTATAAAACTGCAACTATCGTCCGGTTACTTGTTAAGGAGGGTGCCCAGGTGAAAGTAATAATGACTGAACATGCAAGGGAGTTTATTACACCTCTTACTCTTGCAACATTATCAAAAAACCCGATACTTACAGAATTTTTTGATCCTGAAAGCGGTAACTGGAACAGCCATGTGGACCTTGGCTTATGGGCCGATCTGTTTCTTATAGCTCCGGCTACGGCAAATACCATTGCCAAAATGGCTAATGGTGTAGCTGATAATCTTCTGCTGACCACATATTTATCCTCACGTTGTCCTGTTTTTATTGCACCATCGATGGACATGGATATGCTGAACCACCCTGCAACAGTTAGAAATCTTGAAATCCTTAAATCGACAGGTAATTATGTCCTTGATCCTCCTTCCGGCGAGCTTGCCAGTGGTCTGACAGGAAAAGGAAGGATGGCCGAACCTGAGGACATAGTCAGGGAGATAACAGGATTCCTTAAAAAAAAAACTCTAAGCCTCTGACTGGCAAACGTCTCCTGATCAATGCCGGTCCCACTCAGGAACCTATCGACCCTGTTCGCTTTATCAGTAATTATTCTTCGGGTAAGATGGGTATTGCGATTGCCGATGCAGCAGCAGAATACGGTGCTCAGGTCGAACTTGTGCTTGGTCCTGTGAAAATAATTCCTTATAATAATTCGGTGAAAATCATCAATGTCATAACAGCCGGATCGATGGCAAAGGAGTGCATTGCACGATTTCCTGATTGCGATATCGCGATTCTCGCTGCGGCAGTGGCAGATTTTTATCCGGAGAAAATTGAAGAGAAAAAAATAAAGAGGCATGGCAATAACTTGATTATGAAGCTTAAACCAACAAAGGACATTGCTGAGATCCTGGGAAATTCAAGAAAAAAATCACAGTTCATTGCAGGATTTGCTCTGGAAACACAAGAAGGGATCGCAAATGCTGTTGCAAAGCTTAAGCGCAAAAAACTGGATATGATTGTACTTAACTCATTGCAGGATCAGGGTGCCGGTTTTGGTGGCGATTCGAACAAGATCACTATTATTGACAAAAACAATAATATTGATAAATTTGAGTTGAAATCCAAGAAAGAAGCCGCCAGGGATATTCTCGATAAAATAATTTCAATGATTGCTTAACTGATCATTATGACATTATTACGTTTACATAAATATTTGCTCTTATCAATGCTGGCATTAATGCCGGAAATGCTTAATTCCCAGGAGCTTAATTGTAATGTTCAAATCTCGGCCCAGAAGATACAAGGTTCCAACAGACAGGTATTTGAAACCATGCAACGCGACATATATGAGTTTATGAACAACACAGTATGGACCAACCATGTCTATAACTATGCTGAAAGAATCGACTGCAATATTCTGATTAACCTTACTGAGCAGCTTTCGGCCGATGAATTCAGGGGGACAATCCAGATACAGCTTCGCAGGCCGGTCTATAATACTACCTATAATACTACATTGCTGAATTTTATTGATAATTACTTTCAGTTCAGATATGTTGAATTTCAGCCGCTTGAATTTGATCCGACTACGCACCGGACAAATCTGATCTCAGTCCTTGCCTTTTATACTTATATCATACTTGGATTCGATTATGATTCATTTTCTCCGCAGGGAGGAACAGAGTTTTTTCAGATGGCTGAAAAGATTGTGACTAATGCGCAGAATGCTCCTGAATCAGGATGGAAACCCTACGATGGCTCAAGAAACCGTAACAGGTACTGGCTTATTAAGAATATCCTTGACAAAGAGTATGAGGGTGTGAGAAAGTTCGTTTACGATTTTAATAAAAACGGACTCGATAAAATGGAATCAAGGATATCTGAAGCAAGAACAAGTATGGTGGAGAGCCTCAGACTGATTCAGGAGGTTTATCGCAGAAAACCCGATCCTTTTATGTACTATTTGCAGATAGTCATGGAATCAAGGGCGGATGAGCTGGTAAATATTTTCTCTGAGGCATTTCCTGAAGAGAAAAGCCGTGCAATTCAGATACTTACCGAAATTGATCCTTCAAATAAGACAAAGTATGAAAGAATAAATTCAGCCAATCCACTTTAATAAACGGCGATGCTTTTAAAACTGTTCGTTCAAAATTACGCACTTATAAAAGGACTGGACGTTGAACTGGATAACGGACTGACCATCATAACAGGTGAAACAGGCGCCGGTAAATCAATCCTTTTAGGTGCACTCTCCCTTATCCTTGGCTCCCGGGCCGATATATCTGTTCTCCTTGATAAACATGAAAAATGCATTGTTGAAGGAACATTCAAAATTGATGAGTACGATCTTGAAGAGTTCTTTGCTCTTAATGATCTTGATTATGAGCCTGTTACAACATTCAGAAGAGAAATAAATCCTGCCGGTAAATCACGGGCTTTCATTAATGACACTCCTGTCACAATCAATCTGCTCAAGGAACTGGGCGACAGGCTGATTGATATCCATTCACAGCATCAGACCCTGATGCTTAGTGATAACTTATTCCAGCTTAATGTGGTCGATTCATTTGCAGGCACTGTAAAACTTAGAAATGAATACAGAACCATTTACAATCATTACAGAAAGCTGAAGAAGGAGTATAACGAAGTAAGGGAGAGAACAGAAAAGAATAAGGCTGATCTGGAATACTACCGGTTCCAGCTGGATCAGCTTGAGGAGGCAAAATTGCGGACCGGAGAACAGGAAGAGCTTGAAAGGGAGCAGGAAATGCTTGGCCATACAGAGGAGATAAAGCTTGCTCTTATGAACTCTTCACTCCTTTTTTCTTCTGAGGATGTATCAATTCTCTCAATGTTGAAAGAGGTAAGAAACAATATAGACAAGATCAATTCATTCCTACCCGATGGAGAGAGACTCTTTTCAAGGGCAGATTCATCATATATTGAATTGAGCGATCTGGCCGGTGAAATTGAGAAACTGGCTTCGAGGATTGATGCTGATCCCCAACGCCTTTCACAGGTGAATGAGCGACTCGATTTTCTTTATTCCCTGATACAGAAACACAGGGTAAAAGACCTTAATGAACTGATCACAAAGAAGGAGGAGATAGAAAACATAATAAAATCCATCATCACAAGCGATGAGCGACAGGAGGAACTGGAGGTTCTTCTTCAAAAACAGGTTCTTTCATTGAACGCTTTGTCGTTGGAACTGTCAAAAAGAAGAGAGGCTGTTTTAGCTGATATAGAGTTGAGAATTACCGATCTGCTTAAACAGCTTGGCATGCCGAACGCCAGATTCAGGATATCATTGACACAATCGAAGGAATTTTCTCCAACAGGTGTTGACAATGCGGATTTTCTTTTTTCGGCAAATAAGCAGGTTGATCCTGAAAACCTTGCCAGAATAGCATCAGGAGGAGAACTTTCACGTGTCATGCTAAGTCTTAAGTCGCTGCTTACAAAAAGCATCAGTCTGCCCACAATTATTTTTGATGAGATAGATGCAGGCGTTTCGGGTGAAGTGGCAGATAAAGTGGGACAAATATTATCAGGCATGGGGAAATACATGCAGGTGGTTAACATTACCCACCTTCCTCAGGTTGCCTCAAGAGGAACAAGACATTATCATGTTTATAAAGATGAGGCCGGCGATTCAACAATTACTCGGGTCAAATTGTTATCTGCTGACGAAAGAATACTTGAAGTGGCAAGGTTGCTGAGTGGCAGTCAGATCACTGAGACGGCAATGAAAAATGCACGTGAATTGATAAAGGCAGCAAGTATTTAATTGTTTAAACAGATCCATAATGGAAGGAAAGCTTCTGAAGGGGAAGAAGGGCATAATATTCGGAGCCCTGAATGATAAGTCAATAGCCTGGCAGGTAGCATTAAAAGCATGGCAGCATGGTGCTGAGCTTGTTTTGACAAACTCTCCTGTTGCAGTAAGGATGGGTACAATAAACGAGCTGGCCAACCTTACCGGAAGCAAGGTAATACCTGCAGATGCCACAAAGATGGATGAGATTGAGAGGCTTATTACAGAAAGCATGAATCTGTTCGGAGGGAGATTTGATTTTATCCTTCATTCAATCGGGATGTCACCAAATGTAAGGAAGGATATTCCTTATGAACAGACAAGCTATGAGAACATGTTGAAAACATTCGATATTTCCGCTCTCAGTTTTCACAGGATACTGCAGACCGCATATAAATTTGATGCCATCAATGAATGGGGCTCGGTGGTTGCTATGTCATATGTGGCTGCCCAGCGTACACTGACCGGTTACAACGATATGGGTGATGCAAAAGCACTTCTTGAGTCGGTTGCACGGTCGTTCGGATATATTTACGGCAGGGACAGAAAAGTCAGGATAAATACCATTTCACAGTCGCCAACACCAACAACCGCAGGAAGCGGTATTCATGGATTTGATTCGCTTGTTGACTTTTCTGAAAGGATGTCTCCACTTGGCAATGCCACAGCTGAAGAATGTGCTGACTATTGTGTTGTTCTTTTTTCTGACCTTACAAGGAAAGTTACGATGCAGAACCTTTATCATGATGGCGGATTTTCAAGTATGGGGATGAGCTTGAAAGCAATTGAACAATACAAAAAGAGCTTTGAGGATTGCGACTGTGATGACAGGTGAATAAGTATAAATAACTATTTTTCAGGCGATTTTCTATACGGTAAGTCGCTTTTTTTTTATATTTGATTAGAACAAATACCTGAAACAATGTATAAAATTGTAATCTTGCTTTTTGTCTATTTTGCTTTTCCCCTGGTAATTATCTACATGACCAGGCGATGGTCCCTCTTCAGGAAAATCGGATCCATAGCGCTTGCCTATGCATTCGGTCTTATTTTTGGAACTTCAGGGATATTGCCCCAGGGCAGTGAAGCTTACCGTTTTGCATTACAGGGTGAATTATCATTGACAAAGGCTGAGATGGAAACCCTGCTGAGCAAAGGTACAGTCAGCAAGGACGATCTGTTCATAAACACCATAGCCGTCATTCAGGAAAATCTGCTCAACGTTACTGTTTTGCTTGCTTTTCCCCTCTTGCTTTTTTCGCTGAATTTCAGAAAATGGCTAAAATTTGCGAAAGAGGGCTTAATATCCATGATTCTTGCACTTGTTTCGATTTTGGCAATCATTGCTTCCGGGTATTTTATTTTCAGGGATGTAGTGCCCGATAGCTGGAAAGTTGCAGGTATGCTGGTTGGAGTTTATACAGGTGGTACACCAAACATGGCTTCTCTCAAAGTCGCTCTCGACGTTGACCCCAGCCTGTTCCTGATGACCAGTACCTATGATATTATTGTTGGAGCTGCAACCCTTATCTTCTTTATAACTGCCGGACCCAGAGTCTTCAGGGCATTCCTTCCTCCTTTTAAAAGAGAAGGTATAAACATTAACACCGATGAAGCAGTGGCCGAAGAAGAAGGCTTTGAGGATTTTTCAGGGATGTTTGGGAAGGAGAGAGTACTGCCCCTTCTGAAAGCCCTGGGAATATCGGTATTAATCCTAGCTCTTTCCGTCGGATTAAGTCTTCTGGCACCGAAAGAATTCGAAAATGTTATTGTTATTCTGTCTGTCACCACCCTTGCAGTTATGGCTTCCTTTATTAAATGGCTAAACAGGACAGAAAAGACTTTTCAGTTCGGCATGTATTTCATTATTGTCTTTTCATTTGCAGTGGCATCCAAGTCGGACCTGAGAGTTATCTTCGACATTGGCTACCTGGGGCTCTTTGCATTTGTTCTTTATGTATACTTCGGCTCCCTGCTGCTTCACCTTTTATTGGCAAAGATCTTCAAAGTCAATGCCGACGATTATCTTATAACCACAACTGCATTTATTTACTCTCCTCCATTTGTACCGGTAGTTGCCGCTGCCATGAAGAACAAGGATGTGATCATTACCGGAATTACGGTAGGAATATTCGGCTATGTTATCGGTAATTATCTCGGGCCTTTGATCGCTTATTTCCTCAAGGGATTTTAAATATCCACCTCTCCCTGAATCCCTCCCCAGGAGGGAGGGACTTTATTGGAACATTGATTAAGCCTCCCCCGCTCTCTTGGGAGCGGGGGACGGGAGGGGGTGAGGTTAAAACAAATAATTCAATCCCATATAGAACCCCATTCC
>DATKXL010000135.1:0-2584 GCA_035529055.1 Bacteroidales bacterium | reverse complement strand
TGAAAGGTAACTTGTTTGGATACGATCGTTATCGTTTTAGCCGTTAAGAGAAACTTACCATCCGAATCGAGTTGATACGTATATGACGTATCACCATCAATCAGCCTAAACGCCGTTCGTGGCGAGTTTAGCTCGATTAGTCGCTTCATTTTTTACTCCTTTTTTTTACTCCACTTTTCTTTTATACCGATGGACTCCGGGTCAAGTTCGATCAGCAGCCTGAACGCTGCCTCAACGATCTTCGACATGGTGAGGCCAGGTTTCAAGTGTGCCCTTATCGCGTCCGCAACGTCCGCATCCATTCTCATGGACACGGTTATAAGGTTGTTCTTATCTGGTACTTGCCTATTCTTCTTCATTAATCCCCCTATATCTTTCGTACAGCCACACGAAAGAAAAAGAATTGAATACGGCAAGCATAAGCACGGAAGACCACAACCCATGAGGGCGTGGTATCATAACTATAAATATCACCGATATCATGACCGAAAGGTTCAGCATGAACCTGCGCCACTCATCCTTTAGACATTCTTTAATTTCTTCGATTAGCTTATCCACAATTAACCTCCATTAAATATTGAAAAATTCCCTCAGATCACCGAGTGTTATATCTGTGATATCATCAATGTTACATTTTGCATACAGCGCTCCGCCAACATTCAGGGAGGCTATAGCCGCTCCGGGATAGAAACCGCTTTCAAACCCATCATCCCCACGCTCAAACTGCAAGTACAGTAGATCGTCCGGGCATGACCTGGGATTTTCTTTTATGTACTTCACAACATCAGCCTCCGCGGTGGTTAAACTCAAATACTGTAAATTTTCTTTTTTTAATACCATTTTTTTATCCTCCTGATTAATTTATGCCGGCGACCGGGCGACCCCGATCACCGAACTAAACTAATTAGTTCTGGTTCAATTTAACCTCTAAACGCTCCGAGCAAAAAGCCAGGAACCTTACTTGCTGTATAACCGTATTTTTCAGCTTTCATAACGGAAGCCTTTCTGTATTTCCAACAACATCTGCAATCTTCCATCATTCCTTCCCATTGACAGATTGCACCGTCAAGATCGGGAGCCGTGAAAGTTTCAACCGCGATTCGCCCATCTTCATCTTTAAATTCAATCTGAAATCTCATTTTAAAACCTCCGTTTATTCACTTGACACCCTGTCAAGTTGTTATATTCTATTATATAACAAGCTTTACGCCGTGTCAAGCTTTTTTACAAACTTTTTTTATTTTTTTTCTCAAATAACGGAGTTGCGCTATTATAATAAACCCCAATAATATCAAGTACCTTTCCACAGCCTAACCTATTAATGCAATAGTCCCATTGTTTCGGATGAGTGCGGCGCATCCGCTGGAACCTGTTTTCGCCTTCTTCAAGGTGGACGCCAAACATACAAAACATGCACCCGGTACGATCATACCCCATATCATATATTTGTGAGTACGGTACGTCGTATTTTCTGATATATTCCCATACGTCAGAATCCGTCCAGAAAGAGAGGGGGTTCGATTCTATTTTTCCCGAAAATGAATTGCAAGCGCCACGACGGATATATTTTTGCTTTCTTGCTTGCGAATCGATTGCCATAATTCCAACAATCGGCGCTTTGCCGGTCTGCTTTTCATATTTCTTTATCGGTCTCTTTTTTAGTGCATCACAGCACTTATGACCTATTTTGATATCGCACGGAATTAAATATTTCCACTTTTCGGGAATCTTCCCAGACTTATATTTATTATCTCCACCGCATAACCTCTTGTGGAGTAATTTTTCAGACTTCGTTGTTTTTGCTTCGTATATTTGCTGCGATACCTCTTTGCTTATAGCCGGATATCCATATTTTTCGATAACTTCCGGGAATTTTATTTTCGGTCGCAGCCAGGTTACATTATCGATCGACTTTACAAACCCCCATATCTCCGGGAATTCCAACCCCGTATCAACAAACACCGCTTCGATGTCCGGGAAGATCGATCGTACAAGGTAGAGCAATACAGTAGAATCCTTACCACCGGAAAAGGAAACATAAGCCTTACCCTTCCAATAATTATACCACTCCGTTATCCGGTCAAGGGACATCCGTACCTTGATATCAAGCGGGAGGGCCTGGCGCTCCTTAAGCAACCAGGCTTTATCATTCATGATTATTTTCCAACTGCATTAATCCTCCTCAAATTCCTGCATAACCTCATTTTCCCACCCTTCGTACCAGTCGGTGAAGTCTCCGTTCTCCACACAGTCCGCAATGGCTTCCGATAGCGTCATAACTTCGCCGGTCTCATCAACCGATATGGTTCCGTCTTCTTGCTCCGTGCCCCAATTTTCAAAGTATGAAGATTGGTGATCCACATTTCCCATACCTGCCGGGTGGAATATATGCAGGATTTTTTCCATTGAATCCGGGTTCGGGTGTGTCCCGGAATCCATTGTAGAAATGGTTCCATCCCACCACAGGATTACTTTATCGCCGGCCTGCGAAAAGGCCATTGCACTGTGTAATTCCTTCCAGTCGACTCCGTTCAATACTTTGCTCGCATTACTTTTTTTATTCATTTTTTTCTCCTTTCTCCTT
>DATKXL010000134.1:0-7253 GCA_035529055.1 Bacteroidales bacterium | reverse complement strand
TCCAGTATGATAGCCAGGATAAAATCACGCTGTCGGGTTTTGAATTAAATACAGGGGAGATGAAATGGGAAACAATAAGATCCGGACGTCCTGTCAATTCCTCACCTGTGCTTGCAACTTTCAATGGACAGCCACAGCTATTGATCAACGGGAACCCCAATGACTCATCCTATGATCCAGTTGACGGAAAAGAGCTGTGGAGCCTGCCGGGAGTGTCAGGAGATGTAGCCCCATCACTTGCCGTGAACAGTGAAATGGTTTATACAGCTACGGATTATTATAAAATTATTGCACTGAAGCCGGGCAGGAACGGATCAAAAGTCTGGGAAGATAATACTTTTACTCCTGATGTTTCAAGCCCTGTTGCCAATGAAGATTACCTTTATATTGCTACCGGTTACGGCGATGTTGCATGTTACAACGCCGAAACAGGAGACACTCTCTGGTCACATTATTTTGAAGAATCTTTCTATGCTTCACCGGTTATTGGCGATAATAAAGTCTGGATGCTCGACAGGAGCGGAATAATGCACGTTGTTGAGGCAGGAAGTACCTTAAAAATATTATCATCCTCTCCCCTTGGAGAAAGGAGTGATTGCACTCCTGCATTCTCGGAAAAGAAAATTTATATCAGAGGAAGATCAAATCTCTATTGTATCGAAGAAAAATGAAGATGAAATTGATTGGTAAAATATTGTTTTTTCTTGCAGCTTATTGTCAATTACAGGGCCAAACCGATGATTGGCCGGTTTTCCGGGGAAATCATGATCTTGCCGGAAACACCGATTTTGAATTTCCTTCAGCACCCGTATTACAGTGGAGCCTTCCCACCGGAACAAAAACCAAATCATCTCCGGTCATTAATGATGGTATGATCTTTTTTGGTAATGATAAAGGAACACTTTATGCTGTGGGTACCGATGGCAAGGTCAGATGGACGTACGAAACCGGGAGTCCTGCAGAGGCACCTCCTCTTGTTTATGCCAATAAAGTTATAATCGGTTCGTTTGACGGTGTTCTCCGGGCAGTCGATAAATCGTCCGGCAAGCTGTTGTGGTCCTATTCTTCGGAGAATCAAATTGTTGGTTCAGCAAATGTCTGGATTTCAGGCCAAAAGACTGGCATTATATTCGGAAGTTATGATTACTTCCTTCACTGTGTTGATCCTGCATCAGGGAAACTTCTCTGGAAACTGGAAACTGAAAATTATCTAAATGGTACGCCTGCAGTTGCGAATAATAAAATAGTATTCGGAGGTTGTGATGGTATGATAAGGGTTGCAGATCCATTGACAGGAAAGGGGAAAGATAATATTGAAATTGGCGTTTATATAGCTGCTTCCCCTGCCCTTTCAGGTGAAAAAGCATACTTTGGCGATTATGACGGTGCTCTTTATTGTGTCAGCCTGACTACTAAAAAAGTTATATGGAAAATATCTCCGGATGATGGATCGGGAGCGATTCTGGGAATTCCGGCAGTTAGCAATAATGCAGTGGTTGTTGGAAATGAGGATAAATACCTTTATTGCTATAATACAACAAATGGGAAGCTGATCTGGAAATACAGAACAAACGGCCGTATAGTTGGTTCAGCTGTTGTATCCCCGTCAAAGGTTCTTTTTGGAAGTATGGATAGGAATATATTTATCCTTGGGCTGGCTGATGGCAGGAAAATCTGGAGTTTCAATGCGGGAGCTCCGGTAAGCAGTTCTCCGGCTGTTACCAGGGGCAGGTTTTATTTCCTGACAGAAGACGGAAGGTTACTGTCATTTGGTACAAAGAAAAAATAAAATATGAAAATAGTATATCTTATTACCGGATCAGGGGGATCATTCTATTGCGGCAACTGTTACCGCGACATGCTTTACGTCCGGGCAATACGTAAGGTTCCGGGAATATCTGCAACTGCTATACCTTTATACCTGCCGCCGGATGTGCCTGCTGCTGAAAGCGGATTTGATACCCATATCTTCTTTGGTGCAATTTCAATGTATCTGAGAGAAAAAATCCATTTCCTCAGAAAAATGCCTGATTTTCTTGATAAGCTTTTTGATTCAGGACCATTGTTAAAGATCGCGGCAAGGCAGGCCGGTACCACACGAACCGAAGGACTTGAAGATCTTACATTAAATATGATCAGGGGGGATAATACCTTCCGTGCAAAAGAGGTTGACCGGCTGGTAAAATACATTACTCACGACGGAAAACCTGACATAATACATCTTTCAAATGCCCTTATAATTGGCCTGGCCCGTCAGCTTAAAAGAAGAATGGATGTGAAAATAGTATGCTCTCTTCTTAATGAGGATGACTGGATAGATGAAATGGCTGAACCCTTCAAATCAAATGCATGGAAACTGATCTCAGAAGAGGCCAGATATATTGACTCCTTTATAACTCCAAGTAAATACTACAGGGATCTGTTTCTTGAGAAGACAGGGATGAAAGGTAACAATATCCATATTGTTCCGCTTGGTATTGATCCGGGAATTCCGGTTCCCCGGGAAGAAAATCCTCATTCTCCCTCGATAGGCTATTTTTGCAGGATCAGCCATATGAACGGATTTGATAAACTGGTCGATGCATTTATTGAGCTGAAATCAAATGATGTTCTTCCGGACCTTGCACTCCATGTCTGTGGCGGTTATACAGGCGATGATAAACCATTTATAAGAGAACAGATTAAAAAGATCAAAGATCATGGCTTCAAAAGCTATGTAAGAATATATCCGGAATTCCGGGGTGATGCAAAACAGGAGTTTTTCAGGGATATTGATCTGATGAGTGTTCCTGTCAGGAAACACGACGGTTACGGACTATATATCCTTGAAGCAAATGCGGCGGGAGTACCTGTAGTACAGCCGGCAACCGGAGCATTTCCCGAAATAGTTGAAAAAACAGGGGGAGGTATTATATATTCAACCGATTCAGTATCAGATTTAGTTTCAGGTATGCTTAAATTATTAAAGGATAAGGAATTAAGACTTAAGTTAGGAAAAATAGGCATGAAAAGTGTAATGGAGGAATTTACACTGGATAAAATGTCTTCAGGACTTTCAGAGGTTTACAATAAAACTACCATTCATGCTCCGCATAAATAATATTTCAAAGTCTTTCCATCAGAGAGGACAGGTTCTTAATAACCTGAGTCTGCAAGTCAACGAAGGTGATGCAATTTCTGTCACTGGCCCGTCCGGATCCGGAAAAACCACATTATTAAACATAATCGGATTACTTGACAGGCCTGACAAAGGAGATATTATTTTCAGAGGTGAATCATTATTGAAATACAATCCTGAGGAATCGGCCCTATACAGAAACAAAAACATCGGATTTGTTTTCCAGGATCATCTTCTCCTTCCCTATCTGACAGTAAAAGAAAATATTTTGCTGCCCCTTCTTGCTTCCCGGCTCACGGAAGAGGAGTATCAGGAAAAAACCGGCCATGCTGTAACACTCATGGAAGATCTTGGAATCTCTGACTTTGCCGGCAAGTATCCTTATAATATCTCAGGAGGTGAAGCTCAAAGGGTAACACTTGTAAGGGCACTGGTCAACAAGCCTTCACTGTTGCTTGCGGATGAGCCTACCGGATCGCTTGATAAGAAAAATGCGGAAATACTGGGTGATCTTCTGCTTAAAATGAACAAAGAGTATGGCATTACCCTGATACTTGCAACTCATTCTACCGGCCTGGCTGAAAAAATGGCAATAAAGTTAAAACTTACCGATGGGGCCCTTGTTACTGATAATCAGCTGCAGGTATAGTATTGAATGAAATTAAGCTTACTCCATATTATCAAGAGATCCCTGGTCTATCATAAAAATGGTGTCCTTTACCAGTTCCTGATTATAATCCTGCTCTCGGCAGTGATCACAGGTTCACTGATGACTGGGAGCTCTGTCAGAAACAGCCTTAAACAGACCTCTTCCGAAAAGTTAGGAAATGCCGGAATAATGATCAGCTCAGGAACCCGGTATTTCGATCCATCCCTTACAGACAGGTTTGGCAGTAAGACAGGTCTGAATTGCACAGGGATCCTTGAAATTGACGGATATTGCAGGAATTTTTCTACCGGACAGGCTGCATCCGGTGTCAGGATATATGCCGCTGATAAGGATTTCTTTGATTTCCAGGGGGTTGCAGGTGTGAATGTGAACATTGGAGAAGCAGCTGTAAATGAGAGAGTTGCCGACTATCTGGGGCTGTCACAGGGCGACGAAATTATCATCAGTTTCAACGGGATCAGTGATATTCCTGCTGATGCACCTTTTGCACCTGAGACGAAGGAGGCTGGATCAGTTGTGCTGAGAGTCAATGTTATTCTCACCTCTGACCAATCCGGTAATTTTTCTACAGGCATCAGCCAGATAGCTCCACTGAATGTTTTTATAAACCGTTCCGATCTGACAGATAATAATGGCAAAATACCGAAGATCAACAGACTCCTTATTGAAAACAGTAATGATATCTCAGAAACTGAGATTTACAATAACCTGACTGAGTTATTAACTCCTGAAGATATAGGGCTTAGAATAAGATTTATCTCGAAAACCGGTGGTTATGAGATTATTTCTGACAGGGTGTTTCTGGATCAGTTTACTATTGATGAAATCAGGGAACAGCTTCCCTCTTCTTACCCGGTTATAACATATATGGGTAACAGTTTCAATTCAGGTACCGGATCAACTCCTTACTCATTCATATCAGGGCTGCCATCTTCCCTTTATCCCGCCATACCTGAGGGAAACGGTATCATAATCAACGATTGGCTTGCTTCTGACCTCAATGCAAACAGAGGCGACACAATTAGGGTAGTCTGGTACTCACCCGATCCTTCCGACCATCTTGTCGAGTTCAGTAATAGCTTTATTATCAGTCAGATAGTTGATATGCAAAGTGTGTGGAGCGATTCTCTACTGATGCCTGAATTCCCGGGAATTGCCGGAAGTGAATCATGCTCAGACTGGGATGCAGGTGTTTCGATAAATATGGATCGTATCCGCCAGAAGGATGAAGAGTACTGGAATCAGCACAAAGGCACTCCCAAAGCATTTATTTCATATGACAAAGCCAGAGAATTGTGGGGAAATAATTTCGGTCCTGCAACCTCCATAAGGTTTCCGGCAGGTACTTCTGAAGATGAAATCAGATCTGGTCTTTCAGGAAACATTGACCCGTTTAAAACAGGATTTTTCATTACCGATCTCCTGCGTGAATCTATTAAGGCTGCCAGTGAAAGTGTCGATTTCAGCACCCTGTTTCTAAGTCTGGGATTCTTTATCATTTTATCTGCCCTGATCCTGCTTACTCTGGTTGTCTCGATCTATTTTGAATCGCAGGAGCAACAGATCAAAACACTTTTTTCCCTGGGTTTCTCCAACAGATGGATTCAGAAGCTGCTTTTAAGTGAATCAGGATTAATAGCTTTTTCGGGCACAACAATCGGAGTACTCGCCGGCTGGTTACTTAATATTGTACTTGTTAAGGCTTTGAATACAGTCTGGCGGGGAGCTGTTCAGACCGATACACTAAACGCTCACTTTGTTGTTGCACCATTGCTGACGGGATTCATCGTAAGTATTGTCATCATACTTATTATTCTCAGAATAAAAACGAAAATATTTCTGAAGAATCTTAATAAGCCCGAATCAGGTATCATGAAAAGACCTTTCCTGAGCAAAAACTTACGGGTTGCGATTCCCTCCTTCTTCCTGGCTCTTTCAAGTCTGATCCTATCATTTTTTTTGGACGACTACTCGACCATCCTTTCGTTTTCCGGAGGGATAATCATGTTTATTTCACTTGTTTTCTTATCACGTAATTTTTATATAAAGAAGCCCTTAAATAAAAATTATTCCTTCAGAAAAAGGAAAAGTCTGTCACGCCTCTATTATTCCCATAATCCTTCACATGCGATCACCCCTATCATCTTCATAGCTGCAGGCCTCTTCGCAGTTATTATTACAGGAGTTAACAGAATGGATATCAGCAGCAGTATGTTAAAACCATCGGGAGGAACAGGAGGGTTTCTCCTATGGGGTGAAACAACAGTGCCGGTCAGGGAGAATCTGAACAGTGAGCAGGGTAGAATGGAATATGGTCTTAATGAAGATGAAGTTGAAGAACTGTCGTTTATTCAAGCCAGGAAGAAACAGGGCGATGATGCGAGCTGTCTTAACCTTAATCATATAGCCTCTCCTCCCTTATTAGGACTGGATCCATCAGGCTTCATAAAGAAGGGATCATTTTCATTTGCCGGTAAGATGAGAGGTATAAAGAAGTTAAATCCCTGGGATCTATTGGATTACCCTGCTGCGAATGGCACCATTTATGGAATAGCTGACCAGACTGTGCTTCAGTGGGGATTGAAAATCAAGCCCGGTGATACCTTAATGATCAGATCTGAAACAGGGCAGCAGCTTAATATTATAATGGCAGCCGGATTAAAGGCTTCTTTGTTCCAGGGTTATGTTATTATCGGTACTGATAATTTCAACAGATTTTTTCCATCAATTTCCGGGACACAGGTCTTTCTGGTTGACGGCAAACCTGAGTTATCGGATTTTTATCAGGAGATACTTACTGAAAGGTTATCAAACTATGATGCCCGTTTTGAACCTGCAGGTAAACGACTTGAATCATTCTTTGTCGTGACCAATACTTATCTGTCAGTTTTCTCAATACTTGGAGGTATCGGCATGATTCTGGGCGTGATAGGATTAGGTTTTACCCTTGTAAGAAATTTTAATCACAGGAAAAAGGAATTCGGGTTGATGATGGCAACAGGCTTTTCAGTAAATGAGATCAGAAGGATTATTTTCGGGGAACAGTTCATAATACTCCTGAGCGGTTTGTTTATCGGTCTCATCTCAGCGATTCTGGCAACAATTCATTCAATTCTTGGCGGTTCGCAGATACCCTGGATCAATATTCTTTTAACGATAATCCTGATACTTACAGCAGGTCTGACAGCTCTGGTCATTTCCCTTAAAACAATTCAGGACAAGGCATTAATTGCCACTATCAGAAAAGAGTAAAAGATTCCCTTCTTATTTTTTCCCGACAGCTGTAAGATAGTTTTGAGTCCGGAAATAGATCATGCCATCTGTTATCGCAGGTGCGGTCATGCAAATGTCGTTCAGCGGTATCTCGGCAAGCTGTTTGAATGAATCTCCATCCTGAATAATATAAACAGTTCCCTCTTCATCAACAATATATATTTTGCCGTCGGATGCAACGGGAGATGCAAT
>DATKXL010000133.1:0-81667 GCA_035529055.1 Bacteroidales bacterium | reverse complement strand
CCGGTATTGTGAGAGTATTTATTTCATTAAATGAGCTGTCCAGTTCAACTATTTCTGTATTACAGTTTTTTAGAAAATAGAATGTCTGACAATTATTTCCTTCATTTGAGAATATCCGTGACTTCGTATGCTCAAAATCCTCTATAATCTTTTCATCGAGCTTATTTCCGTTAGCATCGAATAAAGAAAAAGATGAATGAATATTTTCTGACCCAAAATAATCATTGAATAAGACTAATACTGACCCACTCTTTAAGTTAAGAGCCAATACTTTTGATCGGGAAGGATTTTCACTCAACTTAACCGGAGGGAACAGAAAATTCAGACTATTATCCAAAACCATCAGCCATGAGTATTGATCAGTGAATGGAAAATTTTCATCATGATTACCCGGGGCCTGTACGTCAAGTATTAACTCCGGTAAATTATCCTTATTAATATCCCGGATAGTACAACTACCTATCACAGCACCGCTTTCAGGGGATTTTATGAGAGAATCTTCTTCAATCAGATACCGATATACATTTCTTGGTTGTTTACTGTATCCTGTATTAATGAAAAATATAAGATCGTTATTCTTTTTATTCAATCCTTCCGTCATCCCGACAGGATTAGTATCCGGAGCATCAGCACTGAATTGAGCCTTTCTCCTGAGGTCAATAAACCTGCCTGTTAAAATAATTTTTCGTGATCTGACAGGATCGATTATGTTCAGAAAAATAGAATCATCATTCATTGTAAATACATAACATTCAAGATATCCGTCACGGTTGTAGTCATCTGTATAAATAGGGCTGTTGACAGGCGGCTGATACTTTAGATTATACTGGTCAAGTACTTTATTATCCCTGCTTACGATTATTTTTGTTCTCTCTGCATCATTTAAGTCAAAAATTACCTTTTCACTGATTCCGTCGGAATCCAGATCATAGTAATAATAACTTGTGTTTACCATGGAATATTCATCTGCAACATGTTTTATCCGGTATTTTAAGAAAAGTTGAGGGATAAACAGGATTACAACCAACCATAAAACAAAGCTTATAAAAGCCGGGTGGATCAGGTAATCCTGGTATCGTCCTTTATTCATTAAAGGTGTTTTTTATTCTGAGAAGATCGAGCACCGATCTGGCCCCGGTTTTTTTCAGGATATTGCGTCTGTGTGTATGCACAGTGTTTATGCTGATATATAAAAGGTTAGCTATTTCACTGCTGCTTTTCCCTTCGATGACATAATTTAGCACACCCTTCTCCCTGTCGCTGAGCATGTTGAATTCCCTGAGTGTTTTACCGGGCTTTAAGGAAAGATGCTGAATGAAGCGTTCAACAGTATCCTCAAGCTCGTCAATATCAACCGGTTTAAGCAGATAATCAAACACTTCATGTTTGATGGCCTTAATGGAATAATGGGAGTGGGCAGTAACAAGTATAATCTGAGGGGGGTGCAGATTTTCGTTTAGTTTTTCTATTATATCGAATCCCGATACATTATTCTCAAGTTCAACATCCAGGAATACCAGCCCGGTTTTATGCTTCCGGATAAAATCAAGTGCCTGCCCTGAATTGGTGAAATAATCCAGAACCTCGATCTGTGAAAATGGTGCCAGAAGCTTTTTCAACCTTTCGCAGGCATATCGTTCATCGTCGATAATGACAGTACGAATTGGATTCATTATCACAGTGTTTATTTTATAGAACTATCCGGTTAGGTTTGTGCTGTTATCCTGAACAAATATACTTAAAACGCAATTCAAAGACAAGGGACTTTAACCAAAGATTCACCTGTAATCATAGACTGATACATTTTGATAAATTCCAAAAATGATTATCATAGTTTTCACAAAAATTCCTAAGCAGGGACACGTCATGGCGTGTCCCTGCGAAGGTGTTGAATAAAATCACAAATAATTGTTCTTCAGAACCAAAACATTTCTTAATTTTAATAGGACAAAAAATGCCTTATATCATTTAATTAAACTAAGTACCCCATATGAAAAAATCAATTACTCTTCTAACAGCGATTCTGGCATTAAGCCTTTTAACGAATGCTCAGGATTCAAAGGTGCCCGATGGGTTCACATCCATCTTTAACGGCAAGGATTTTACCTTCTGGAAAGTACCTGAGGGTGATAACGGACACTGGAAAATTCTCGACGGTGTTATCGACTACGATGCTGAGAGCGAAGCCCCGAAGGATAAAAACCTGTGGACCGAAAAACAATACAGGGACTTCATCCTTTATGTCGATTTCAGGATTAAATCAACACCTTACAAGAACCCCAATGTGCCGATCATACTGCCATCGGGCCTTCATAAACGGGACGAAAACGGCAGGCAGATAACAATGGTGGTACCCGATTCCGATTCGGGGGTTATGCTGAGAGGCACTTCCAAAGCGCAGCTTAATATCTGGTGCTGGCCAACAGGCTGTGGTGAGATGTATGGCTACAGGATGGATGCCAAAATGCCTCCCGAGGTGCGCCGCGCTGTAACACCTGTTACTAATGCTGATAAAAACATCGGAGAATGGAACACATTTAAAATCACGGTCAAAGGTAATGTGGTTAATGTGGAACTAAATGATATCCCTGTGATTATCAATGCCGCACTTCCTGACTTACCCGATGTAGGGGCAATAGGACTTCAGCATCATGGCAGCAAAAAAGATGGCGTATGGAACAGTCCGCCTGCACTGGTACAATTCAGAAACATTTATATCAAAGAAATATAGACTGACATTAATACCTTTAGAACATTATATTTGTTCATCTGAGATTTTGCATGAACAGGAAGGATCATTTCATTAAAAGAACCCGGTTAAGCTCTTGTTTGATGATCCCGGTCCATATGGCATATCCGGCTTCGTTTAGATGCAATTTATCGGAAACAAATAATTCATTTCGCGGGAGACCACTGGCATTCAGAAAAGCCTGCTCGGTGTGGATGAAATATGTATCATGATGGCTTTCACATATCTTTCTGATCAATTCATTGGTGTTTTTAATGTCGGGCCAGACATGCCATCTTGCCGATGTTGGAGTTATGCTGATCCAGAAAACAGGAGTATCAGGGAATCTCTTACGTATCTTAAATAGTGTTGCACGGAATAATTGTGCAACCTGTTCAGGACTTTTATCATTCTGGTCACCAGAGATATCATTACCAATAAAAAGTACAATCGCGCTACATTCGTGAGGGTATAGGATCCTGTCGGCATAAACTGCAAAATCGCTTAGTTTGGCACCACCATAACCTCTCTGGATAACATTGTACGGAAGCATATCCTTTCCCATTGTTGACCAGAGCCTGATACTCGAACTGCCGGCAAACATAACAGCATTCGATGGATAAGACTTGTCTATATCGAGTTTTTCAAATTGTTCTATTTCGCTTTCCAATGCTTTTACTTCAGGAAGATCCTGGTACATCCTCAGGGGTGAACAGGAAAGAATAATTAATGAATAAAGAATAATCAGATATTTTCGCATATGATTAAGTATTAAATTCTTCTTCAGTAAAGTTATATGTTAAAATTACAAAAACTCCTTTCGATATAAATATATCACAGGTTGATTATTTATTTTTAAATTAGCGCCGGATTTTGCTTAACCTCTAAAACGGTTTGTTTTATGACTCTACCTTCAACAGATGAAAGAGAAAGTTTCTCAGGTAAATTTGGAGTGATAGCGGCGGCAGCCGGATCTGCAATAGGACTGGGGAATATCTGGAGATTCCCGTATGTAACGGGTGAAAATGGCGGCGGGGCCTTTTTGTTTATTTACCTGATCATAATTATTGCAATAGGGATCCCTGTGATGACTTCTGAGTTTGTCATCGGTCGTTCGGCGCAGAAAAATCCGTATGGAGCATTTAAGATGCTTGCTCCCGGCAAACCCTGGTATCTTATTGGATTGATGGGTGTTGCGGCTGCTTTTATGATTCTTGCTTTTTATACTACTGTTGCCGGATGGACACTTGAATATGTTTACCAGTCACTGACCGGAAATCTATCCGGAAAAAATGATGGAGAACTGACTGTTATGTTTGATACTTTTCTTAAGAGTTCATTCCGGCCGCTTCTGTGGTTTATTTTATTCATGTCTTTCACTGCCTTAATTATCTTGTCAGGTGTAAGAAGAGGAATTGAGAAATCCACTAAAATCCTTATGCCTTTTCTGGCTTTACTTCTGGTAATATTATGCATAAGATCAGTTACATTAGAAGGATCCGGAGAGGGATTAAAGTTTCTTTTTCACCCTGATTTCAGTAAGATCACACCAAAGACTATCCTGGAAGCTCTCGGGCAGGCCTTTTTTTCTCTTAGCATAGGTATGGGCACACTGATTACATATGGTTCATACATTCGCAAAACAGAGAATCTTGCCTCCTCGTCGTTAATGGTCGTAATGGCCGATACCGCGATAGCCATAATTGCAGGCATAGCGATCTTCCCTGCACTGTTTGCTCTGGGAGGTTCTCCCGCATCCGGTACGGGACTGGTTTTTATTGTACTGCCGGGTATATTCCAGAAGCTGCCATTTGGTGAAATCTTTGCGTTGATTTTCTTTATCCTTCTTGCAGTGGCTGCACTTACATCCACGATATCTGTACTTGAGGTTATTGTAGCCTATCTTGTCGAAGAGCTTAAGATGACCAGACGCAAGGCAACAATTGCTGCTACATTGTCAGTGTCTGTACTTGGTTTTGTTACGGTAATGTCATTTGGAAGTCTCAGTAATATTCAACTCTTTGATCATAACATTTTCGAGATGCTTGAATATCTTACATCAAATATAATGCTGCCACTTGGCGGCTTATTCATTGTCCTTTTCATAGGGTGGTTTTACAGCTCCTCACTAACAAAAAAGGAACTTACAAACGACGGAGCATTGAAAAGCACTTATCTCCCTCTTTTCATGTTTATTGTTAAATTCATAGCACCCGTTGCAATAGCTATGGTCTTCCTGTATAGCCTTGGAATTCTGAAACTCTGAGCCCTCAGCCCTGTGCCCTGCGCCCTGTGCCCTGCGCCCTATATTTCATCCGAGAAAACAGCCCCGGGCAGATCTCTGAGGTTGTATCTTGAAGCCATCGATTCTCCATAAGCACCTGCCGATCGTATAGCAATTATGTCACCCCTTCGGACTTCTGGCAGTTCAATATATTTGGCAAAGGTATCGGCCGATTCGCAAACAGGACCCACTACATCATAACGGCAAGCACTTCCGGTTGATGTGAGATTTTCAATCTTGTGATGCGCCTGGTAAAGAGCGGGACGGATAAGATCGGTCATTCCGGCATCTATTATTGCAAATAAAGTATTGGTTCCTTTTTTTATATAAAGTACCCTGGAGATAAGAGAGCCGCACTGACCAACAATGGAACGTCCGGGTTCGGTATGAATGTTCTGTCCGGGTCGCAGAGTGATGAACTCATTTATCATCGAAAAATAGTCTTCGAACCTTGTGGTTTTTTCAGGATTCTCATAATCGATTCCCAGCCCGCCTCCAACGTTAATTATTTCGAGGTTAATATTACGGGAAGCAAACCATTCCTGTAACTCATTGATCCGTGAGCATAAGCTTTTAAACACCGACATTCGTGTAATCTGTGAACCGATATGAAAATGAATTCCTTTCAGATTAATATTCTTCATTGAAGAAATACTTTTCAGGACATCATCAAGCTCCCATGTATTTATTCCGAATTTACTTTCCTCAATACCGGTTGTAATGTATTTATGCGTATGTGCCTCGATATTAGGATTGATTCTTAAAGCAATGGTGGCTCTCTTCCTCAGTGTTTCAGCAATCGAATTAATAACCTCTATTTCGGGGATTGACTCGCAATTGAAACAAAAGATATCAGCTTTTAGTGCCGCCTCAATATCCCTGTCGGTCTTGCCCACTCCGGCAAAGACTATTTCCGAAGCCTTAAATCCACATGATATTGCACGGTCTATCTCATTCCAGCTGACACAATCTGCTCCGAATGCGAACGATGAGATGATCCTCATAATTCTTGGATTTGGATTGGCCTTTACAGCATAGTGAACTTTATAACCTGAGTTTACTGATTTTTTCTTTACTGTTTCACAAACAGCATTTAAAGCTTCAAGGTCATAATAATAAAACGGAGTAGGAAGATCCCTGAATTTTTCTATGGTTTTTTTGTTGAACATATCGCTAACTAAAAAAGGTGTTTACTGAGCAATCTCAATGATTGAATTTTATCTTTTGTATCAATCAGCAATGATATACTGTAGGGACTCCCTCCATATGAGATCATCTTAAGAGGGATGGTATTTAAAGCTTCAAATATCTCAGGCGCTGATCCGGTGCGCTCGGTCCTGAAATCACCTACTATGCATATAATTGTCTGGTTCTCTTCAATTTCCACTGTTCCGAGTTCTTTGAGGTCTTTAGCTATCTGGTTTAGATATTGTGGATTATCAATCGTAATGGAGACTGATACCTCCGAAGTTGTGATCATATCTATCGGTGTTTTGTAAGCTTCAAAGATCTCAAATACTTTCCTCAGGAATCCGTAAGCCATCAGCATCCTGTCCGATTTAATTCTAAATCCAGTAATACCGTCCTTTGCTGCAACAGCTTTATAATCCTGAAGAATGCATGTGGAGGTGATCAAAGTTCCTTCATCCTGAGGTTCCAAAGTGTTTTTAAGTCGTACCGGTATGTTTTTTACCCTTGCAGGATTAACACTTGACGGATGGAGTATCTTGGCTCCGAAATATGCAAGTTCGGCTGCCTCATCGAATGATAATTCACGGATGACCTGAGTATTTTCCACATATCTGGGGTCGTTGTTACGAAAACCGCTGATATCAGTCCAGATCTGGATCTCCTCAGCATCGACAGCTGCTCCAAGGAGGGAGGCAGTGAAATCGCTTCCGCCTCTTTTCAGATTATCTATTTCGCCATATGCGTTACGGCATATAAATCCCTGGGTAATGAATAAATGATCAGAAGGATAATTATCAAGCTCTCTTTTAATATTTTCTGCGATATAGAATGAGTCTGGTTCACCGTCTTTATCAATACGCATAAAATTCAGTGCGGGCATAAGAACAGATCTGACATTGCCCTCACGGAGCAGGATGTGAAACAACGATGTGGAAATCAGCTCACCCTGGGCAAGTATTGCTTTTTCCTGAAGCTTTGTAAATACTCTGACAGTGAAATTGCTGATATAATCAAAGTGAGAATCAATAAGTCCGTGTCCCTCTTTCCGGAATGAATCTTCCGAAAACAGATCCTGGACAACCTGGTGATATTTTGCCCTGAGCTCTTCATTTTTCTGTGAAGCCTCATTGGCTTTATCACTATATAACAGATCTGTTATCTCAGCAAGGCTGTTGGTCGTGCCTGCCATTGCCGATAAAACAACAATTTTTCTCTCATCGCTGGTAATCAGTGGTATTAATGCTTTCATTCTGTCGGGATTTCCTACTGACGTCCCGCCGAATTTCATGATTTTCATCTTTTCCATTTCCTGGTTTTATCTTGTAAAAAAACCTGCTTCTTTCAGCAGGTCTGTCGTTTCTTTTAATATTTTAATTTGTATAAAAAGATTATGCAGACCTGAAATGCAGATGCATGATCAAACGAAGAATCTCTTTTTTCACCTTTTCCATATCCGATAACCAGGGAGCAAAAATATACTTTTAAATAATACAGACTATTTTACAGGTATATTTTTTGTATAATTTTTAGAAATAATATTTGATTTTTTTCTTAGTTTTGCACCCGCAGCTTAAACTGCCCAGATGGCGAAATTGGTAGACGCGCTAGTTTCAGGGACTAGTGTCAGCAATGATGTGCAGGTTCGAGTCCTGTTCTGGGCACAGCCAATAAGCGCAGAGCTATGAGCTCAGAGCACAGGACAGAGAACCCTGAGCCCTTCGCCTTGAGCCCTGAGCCTGATTGAACGCCCAGATGGTGAAATTGGTAGACACGCCAGCTTGAGGGGCTGGTGCCGGTTACGGTGTGCAAGTTCGAGTCTTGTTCTGGGCACTAAAGGTCGTTCAGGGAATCATAAATTGCCTGCATGATATCCGGCCTGATATTCAGATCCGAAAGGAGATTATTATTTCTGGTAGGATAAACCCTGTTCGAAAGAAAGATATAACTGATCTCATAAACAGGATCGATCCAGATGAATGTGCCAGTATAGCCCGAATGACCAAAACTTTCGGGTGAGGCACTCTTGGCAGGATATGCCTCTTTCCGGCTGAGTTCCTGATTGTTCAGAAATGGCTTATCGAATCCCAGCCCTCTGCGGTTCTTATTCTCGGGAAATTGCACCTTCGTATATCTTTGCATTACCTCTCTGGAAATCAATTGTTCTCCCCCATATTCTCCCATTCGCCGGTATAGCTCCACTAATTTCATAAGATCGCCGGCAGTGGCAAATAATCCTGCATGACCCGAGATACCGCCCAGCATTGCAGCTCCTTCATCATGGACTGTGCCATGCAGCAGCTGCCTTCGAAAAAGAGAATCATATTCCGTGGGAATGATCCTTGTCAAAGGATACTTCAGGTAAGGATTGAACCCGATATCAAAGGCTCCTAATTTGTGGTAAATATTTCTTGTAACATAATCATACCATTTTTCCCCTGTTAAGGCCTCAATTACTGATGGTGCAATAATAAAGGTGAGATCGGAATAGACAGATTTCTTTTCTCCGAGCGGACTCTTTTTTATCTCTTTAAAGATCTTTTCCCTGTATTTATTATTGATATAGAGGTGATCAGCAACTTTTACAGGATATCTTTCAGAGAATGAGGCACTGAAAATATGTCTTTTGAAGATGGAGTCTTTCTTAACTGTTTCCTTCCAGAAGGGGATCCATGCTGTCAATCCGGCCTGATGAGCCAGAAGATCCTTCATTAAAAGGTTTCCTTTATCACTTCTTTTAAAGTCAGGAAGATAATCCCCAAGGGTCTTTTCAGGTGAAAATTTACCCTCCGAATCGAGCAGCATCAGCCCTGCAAGGGTGGATGATACCTTTGTGACCGATGCCAGATCAAAGAGATCATCTTCCCTGATACTGATCCTGTTTTCGTATGTATGGTAACCGTAAGTCTTCTGGAAGACCACAATTCCCTTTCTTGCGATCATCACCTGGCAACCGGGAAAGGCTTTTGCCCTTAATCCGATATTAACTATCGAGTCGATTTTCTTTTCAAGTTTCTCCGACGATAAACCGCTGTTTTCAGGCAGCCCATACTGAACCCTTATGTTTCCTGCAGTGGATATCCCATACCCCGATGGCCAGGTTCGGTTTATTGTGACCGGCAGTAAGCCCTTTCCGCCTATTCCTCCGAATACAAGCTGAACCGACAGATCTTCTGTATAATTGTTTTCCTGATAGGCAAGGATCAGACCATCTGAGCTTTGCAGCGATGGGAGCTTATCAAGTGCATATGGATTGCCAAAATATGTTACGATTGTTTTATTCGTTTCGACAAGCTTTGTTAAAAATTCGTTTAATTCAGGTTTAATGCCAAATCCCTTGTCAGGCCGCTGATCAGTGCCAAACACCCCTGCAATGACCAGGTCATATCCGGATAACTTGTCAAGAAGGTCTGAAGCAGCCTGCGCATCTGAAGGATTGACAAAAAAAGTATCAGCCGGGTGGTAATCCAGTATCCGTTTCTGAAATGATGAAACAGCATTTCTGTTTATGGCAACAGAAGCGATCTTAATCTTATCAAGATCTCTTACCGGAAGAATGTTACCATTATTATTGAGCACTGTCATACCATTTGCGTATAGTTCGCGGATCAATGCTCTATTTGTGTTCGAAGAGATCTCAGCAGTAATATTCCTTGTCTTAATAGTATGAATTCTGCTTAGACCTGCCCAGTATTTCATTGCCAGAACTTTCCTGCATTTAAGATTAATATCGGATGCTGATAGTTTTCCTTCTGCTAAAAATTTCTGTATCTCCCTGATTGCAGCGTCAACATCGGTAACAAATTCAATCACATCATTACCTGCAGCTATGGCTCTGGCGTCAGCCACGCCCGATGCAAAATATTTTGTGACCCCTTTCATGTTCATGGCATCGGAGACCACCAGTCCATTAAAGCCCAGTTGCTTTTTAAGCAGATCAGTAATTATCACTGTCGAAAGAGTTGATGGCAGCCCTGAAGCGGGGTCAAGGGAGGGCAGGTTCAGGTGGGCAGTCATGACGCAGCCGGCGCCTTCATTGATAAGATTGAGAAAAGGAAACATCTCAATACTGTCTAACCGTGCTCTTGAATGAGTTATCAGGGGCAGGTCAAGATGCGAATCGGTATTGGTGTCTCCATGACCCGGGAAATGTTTGATGGTCGCCATGACGCCGTTATCCTGCATACCCTTCATGTACATCATCGCTTTTTTTGTGACGTTTTCCCGGTTTTCGCCGAACGAGCGGTAATTAATGACAGGGTTTGACGGATTATTGTTTATATCCGCAACAGGAGCAAGATTAATATGTACGCCAAGCCTTTTACACTGCTCAGCAACTGATTTCCCCATAAGATAAATAAGGGAGTCATTCTGTAGCGCTCCCAGGGTCATCTGATAGGGGAATTTTTCGATATTGTCGAGACGCATTCCCAGTCCCCATTCAGCATCCATTGAAATGATCAGAGGAACTTTTGAGATTTTCTGATAATAATTTGTCAGCTCAGCCTGCTTCTCTGCGGTACCCTGGAAAAAAACTATTCCTCCGATCCCATATTTTCTTATAAGATCTGTTGTCTCAACTTCATGCGACACATCCCTGTTGGAATAACCGGCTATCCAGATTGATTGTGCAATCCTCTGCTCTAGCGTAAGTGTATTAAGTATCGAGTCAACCCATGGATGGTTCATGTATTTAAGGAAAGGAGGTTCTTTTGTTTGTGATATTAATTCAAAAGGGGATAAAAGTACTGTCAATAAAAAGATAACGACAATTGATTCTTTTCGTAAATACATGATAAAGAAAGTTTCAATTTCTATAAGCAGATATCAAATTAATATCTTTCTCAAAAATAGTAAAATTTTCAACCTTCCTGTTTTAATTTAACTTATCGGGAAATTGTTACATTTGTCCGCATGGTAATGACATTTTCTTATTCAAAATTGATATTATGCATGAGGTCAATAATTTTCTTATTATGCTCGACGGCTACATCGGCGGGCATCCATGGTTTGTAATATTGCTGCTTGGCACTGGTATCTTTTTTACTTTTTATCTTCGTTTTCCCCAGTTAAGATATTTCCGTCATGCTGTCGATGTTGTCAAAGGTAAATATGATCATCATCTTGACGTGGGGGATACATCTCATTTTCAGGCTCTATCAACTGCTCTTTCCGGTACCGTAGGCACCGGAAACATAGCCGGTGTTGCACTGGCAATCCATCTTGGAGGTCCGGCTGCTCTTTTCTGGATGCTGGTCACGGCAGCAATAGGTATGTGCACAAAATTTGTGGAAGTAACCATCTCGCATAAATATCGTGATATTTTACCCGACGGTACAGTCTCTGGCGGGCCAATGTATTATATGAAAAAGAGGTTTAACATCACTACAAAAAGCGGGAAAGTGATTAAAACCGGTGCCATTATGGGGGCTTTTTTTGCAGCTGCCACTGTTTTATCATCATTTGGAACCGGAAGTTTACCACAGATAAACAGTATTTCCAATTCAATATTTACAACCTTTGGAATTAATCAGATAATTACAGGCGCTGTTCTCGCAGTAATACTTGCTTTAATAATAATCGGGGGAATAAAAAGAATTGCGCGTGTGACATCAAAACTTGTGCCGGGAATGGCTATCTTCTATTTCATAGGAGCACTTTTTGTGATTTTTACTAACTACCAGAATATAATTCCATCAATTATTTCGCTCTTCTCCACAGTTTTCACTGGAACTGCTGCAGTTGGCGGTTTCATGGGCGCCACAGTGGCGTTTGCAATTAACAGGGGAGTTAACAGGGGCCTTTTCTCAAATGAGTCCGGACAGGGTTCAGCACCGATCGCCCACTCTGCAGCACGAGCTCCTGAACCTGTATCGGAGGGCATGGTTGCAATCCTGGAACCGTTTATTGATACTATAATAATCTGTACTCTGACAGGCCTGGCAGTTCTTTCCTCAGGTGTTTGGAATGAGAAGATTGAAAATCAGTTCCAGAGTGCCGATATGATCTTCCTGAATCAGAAATACGATGAGAATATTCCTGATCAGAAACAAAAAGTAATTGACTTTGTTAAAAAAGTTGAAGAATTGCCATTGTTTAGTGGCCAGCTTGAAATAGTTGATGGTAAAATGATTACACCTATAACGCTTATCTCTTCTCGTTCAGTAGCCGAGGATTTTACCTTTTCTCAAGGCAAACAGCCTTACACAGGTAAAATGAATGTGGTTCAGGGTAAGCTGCAACCTTCAGCCTCATCAGTAACAATAACAGGTAAATCGCTTATTCACAGCGCTCCTCTGACAACTATTGCGTTTGAGAGGAGCATACTGGGCAAATGGGGTAAATATATTGTTTCAATAGGTCTGCTTCTGTTTGCTTTTTCCACAGCTATTTCCTGGTCATACTATGGCGACAGAGCATTGACATATCTTGTTGGACCTAAGTACATCATTTATTACAGGATAGTCTTTGTGGTTGCGTTCTTTATTGCTTCATTTACCGATACAACGATAATCTGGTCGCTTTCCTATATCACAATTGCTTTTATGACTGTGCCTAATCTGATCGGTTTATGGTTACTGAGAAAAGAAATCAAAAGCACTATCGCTGAATACTGGGTTGATTTCTCAATGAAACACCCCAACGACCGTATGTCAAAGAGATTCCTGGCTAAAGGAAAACTATAATGGATATTTGATTTTCGTTTTCCCGCAGATCTCGCTGATAATCGCGGATCAAATTTTTCTTTTCGGGATCAGCAGGAATTATTTACTAATTTTGTTTAAATTTTCAGAGACAGTAGATGGCAAAAAACGGCAGACGGGTTTCACTTGATATCTTCCGGGGATTGACAATTGCTTTCATGATCATTGTAAATACTCCCGGAAGCTGGAGCTATGTTTATGCACCGTTGCGTCATGCCAAATGGCATGGTTGTACACCCACTGATCTGGTCTTCCCTTTTTTTCTGTTTATTGTTGGTGTTTCAATGTGGTTTTCCCTGAAGAAATACGGGCATGAATTGAATGGCAGTTCGCTTCTCAGGGTACTGAGACGTACGGCCTCAATTTTTGCGCTTGGTCTGTTCCTTAACATCTTCCCTTATTTTGACAGGGACTATTCAACTCTCAGGATAATGGGTGTGCTTCAGCGAATTGCCCTGGCTTACGGAGTGGGTGCATTAATTTGCATGACAGTACGAAGGGATTATTTATGGATTGTAGCCTCAGCATTACTACTCCTTTACTGGGGTATGATGGCACTATTTGGCGGTACGGAACCCTTTGGCCTGAACGGAAATTTTGCCCTGAAAGTTGATCAGTTAATCCTTGGTAAAAGCCATCTCTATACAGGTTTTGGAATACCTTTCGACCCTGAAGGTCTGTTTAGTACAATCCCTGCTATATGTACGGTAATTATCGGGTATTATGCCGGAGAACTTGTCGGAAAAGGAAGGGCAGCCGGGAAAACTGTGTTAAAAATGCTTCTCATAGGCGCTGCATTAATCGGATTAGGTCTTTTGTGGAATGAGTTTTTCCCGATCAACAAACCATTATGGACAAGCTCTTATGTGCTTTATACTGCCGGCATAGCAATGGCTATGCTTGCTGTAATATATTGGATTGCTGATGTGAACAAGTTGAGGAAATGGGGCCTCTTCTTCACTGTTTTTGGAACAAACGCTCTTTTTTCTTATTTTCTTGCAGGAATCTGGACAAAGCTGATACTTTTTATTACTATACCTTCGGGTAATACAAAAATCACCCTTTATTCGTGGTTCTATGAGAAAGTTTGTGTTCCGGTTGCGGGTAATATGAATGGCAGTCTTATGTTTGCTATTATTCAGCTGCTGCTGATCTGGGGTGTAGCATTGATTTTGTACAGGAAGAAGGTAATGATCAGGTTATAAAAAGTAAAAAGTAAAAAGAAAAGAGAAATTCATAGAAATCTCCTTGTGGGAGAGCGGGAGAACTCCGTGAAACTCAGTGGTTAAGAAATATAAGTGTAGAAATAACGAATTAACAATCAGGAATGAATGATCAGGACATAATAATGGTACTTACAGCAGGGTATAAAGAATTGTTTGGGAGCACTGAGACAGATGTAACACCGTTACCACGATCCGGTTCCGACAGGCGGTATTACAGGATCGTTGACGGCAGAAAAAGCATTATTGGAGCCTATAATGCCAATCATGAAGAAAATGAAGCCTTTATAGGATTTACTGAACACTTCAGAACAAAATCACTTCCCGTACCGGAAATATTCGGATATCTTCCTGAGAAATTTGTTTATTATCTCCAGGACCTTGGAAATGACAACCTTTACACATGGATTCATAATAAACCCGTAATAGCACCTTTTGACAACCCGACAAAGATTCTGTATCGAAAAATTCTTGATAAATTGATAGAGTTTCAGATCAGGGGTATAGATGGTTTAAACCTTGACCTTTGTTATCCTCACAAAAGTTTCGACAGGCAATCGATGATGTGGGACATGAATTATTTCAAATATATGTTTCTTAAGCTCATTGCAGTTCCATTCAATGAGCGTCGTCTTGAACATGATTTTGATATTCTGGCAGATTATCTTCTTGAGACCGGACAGGACTATTTTCTTTACAGGGACTTTCAGACTGCAAATGTTATGGTTATTGGAGAAGAGCCATGGTTTATCGACTATCAGGGAGGCAGAAAAGGCGCCCCGCAATATGATGTGGCATCAATGCTTTATGATGCAAAGATCCCAATGGAAGAGATCGACCGGGAAGAGCTGCTTGGTTATTATATAGACAATTTCTGTTCCGAAACAAAAGAAGAAAGACATAAATTCAGGGGATATTACTCCGCATTCAGCATGATCAGAATAATGCAGGCCCTGGGTGCTTTCGGATTCAGAGGGTTATATGAACAGAAGCCCACTTTTACTGATAGTATTGTCCCGGGAGTAAATCTTCTAATTCAGATTATTGACCAGGCTGAAAATCATATTAAGCTATCCGAACTCTTCAGTACGGTACGATCAATCAGTAATAATGAGATGTTCCTCAAACTATCCGAAAATAAACATTTATAAAATCCGGTTAATGAAAGCGATGATCATGACTGCCGGAAAAGGTACCAGGCTCGGCAGGATTACCGAATCAATCCCTAAAGCCCTGGTTGATATAAATGGAAAAAGTGTCCTTCAACTGGCTGTTGAGAAATGTACCGCAGATGGTTTTGACGATATCATAATAAATGTTCACCATTTTGCAGATATTGTTGAGGATGAAGTAATGCGACTCAACAGAATAGGATTCAAGATAACAGTTTCAGATGAACGGGATACTCTTCTTGAGACAGGAGGAGGCCTCTTCAAGGCGCGGAAGTTTTTTGAGAAGGAGCCATTCCTTATATATAATGTCGATATAATAACTGATCTTGACCTGAAGGCACTTTATAAGCATCATTTTATTAAAAAAGGGCTTGCAACCCTGGCAGTCCGGAAACGTCCCGGTAACAGATTTTTTTTAGTTGATTATGAGGGACTATTACACGGGTGGTGCAATAAAGCAAGTGGTGAACAGATTATCGCGCGAAAAACAGAAGAGGGTCTTAATGAGATTGCATTTTCAGGTATTCATATTATCAATCCGGAGATATTTGATTACATGAATGAGGGGACCTATTCACTGACAACCCTTTACCTTCAGCTTGCCACCGATCACAAAATTTCCACTTTTAAACACACCGAAGGATACTGGTTCGATATCGGTACTCCTGAAGATCTTGAATCAGTAAGGCAGCTCTACAATCCCTAAGCCCTGAGCCCTGAGCCCTGAGCCGTTAAAGCCTCCAGAACGACTTTGCAAACAGAATAAACATTGTAAATATCTCGAGCCTCCCTATGATCATGAGAAAGCTGAAAAACAGCTTGTTGAAATCGGAAAAATGAGCATAATTGCTCAGCGGGCCTATTGCTCCAAGTCCCGGACCAATATTCCCCAGTGAGCTTGCCACTGAACTGGCGCCGGTTACAGGATCAATTCCTGTTGATACCACGATGATTGTTCCGGCAAGGAAAATAAATATATAGAAGATGATAAAAGAGATGATTGAAATGTTGGTTTTTTCCGCCAGCGGCTTATCATTTATCTTGATCTGAGTGATAACATTCGGATGAATAAGTTTTACAAAGACGCTCCTGATGTTCTTTATTACAGTCAGATGTCTTCCCATTTTGATGTTTCCGGTAGTTGAACCGGTGCTTGCACCGGTAAACAATAAAATAAAGATCAGAAATAATCCGGCCGGCGGCCAGTAAAGATAATCAGTCGTTGAGTAACCGGTGGTGGTTAAAATTGAGATTATCTGGAAGAATCCTTCTCTGAAAGCAGGTTCGAGGGGCCTGGTGGTTTTAGCAAGCAGAATCGATGTTGCAATCGTACCGGCTAAAAAAGTTGAAGCAAGATAAAACCATAATTCTTCATTATGCTTTATTTTTTTGAAGTTAAACTTGACCAAATGATAATAAATTACCAGACTTATGCCCGCCAACAGCATAAAAAAGCCGATTATATATTGACTGTAAGCAGAGAAACCGGCGATGCTGCTGTTTTTGGTGGAAAAACCTCCGGTGGCCATTGTGCCGAACGAATGACAAATGCTGTCGAAGAGACTCATTTCACCCACCCATAATAAACCTATTTCAATTAAGGTCAAGGTCAGATATATATATAATAATCTTAAACCTACCGCTTTTGTTTTCGGATGTATCTTTTCTTTAAGTGATGATTCCAGACCAAAAAACTGAAATCTGGTAATTCTCAAAGAAGGGAGGATTATGATGACCAGCACAATTATCCCAAGCCCGCCTATCCAATGTGTGAAGCTTCGCCAGAAAAGTATTGAATATGGAAGTATTTCTACATTATTAACAATTGAAGCCCCGGTTGTGGTAAAGCCGGAGCTCGATTCGAAAAAAGCATCAACAAACGAAGTAATAGTGCCGCTCAGAATGTATGGCAGCGTACCTAAAGCCGTAAACAGCAGCCATGAGAGGGAGACAGACATGTACCCTTCCCTTGTACTCATTCTGTCAAATGGTACATCCTTCGAGATAAGGTAAAAAATAACTGAAATTATAGATGTAATTAGAGATGACCATAGAAACGGATAGGGTGACTCCTGATAAATATGAGCAACAGGCAGACAGAAAAGAAATGAAATTGATTCAAGGAAAAGAATTGTACTTAGTATCCGTATAATGACCAGTGGATTGATCAGCTTCATCTGCTTTTTCAATATAAGGGTACAAATATAATCAGTTTTACTGTTACCTCTGAGTTCCCGGTTTATGGAATTTCTGAAAGTTTTGTTTTGAGTGGTTTCAGTTCATTGGTTGATCAGTTTAAAATCCTATATTTGAATCTGACTAATCTTGAAATTCAGGTTTTATGGGAAAAGTGTTAGTTATTGGTGCCGGGGGAGTGGGAACTGTGGTAATTCATAAAATGGCCTCTCTTCCGGCAGTTTTTACTGATATTATGCTGGCAAGCCGGACCAGATCAAAATGTGATGTTATAGCCTCAAGGGTCGGGAGGGATCGTATAAGAACAGCACAGATCGATGCTGATAATGTTCCTGAACTCACGAAGCTGATCAGATCGTTTAAGCCGGATATTGTGGTTAATGTAGCTTTACCCTATCAGGATCTGCACATTATGGATGCCTGTCTCGCAGAGCAGGTAGCGTACCTGGATACCGCAAATTATGAGCCTCTTGAAGAGGCAAAATTTGAATACAGCTGGCAGTGGGCCTATCAGGACCGGTACAAAAAAGCCGGAATAACGGCTATTCTCGGATGCGGTTTTGATCCGGGAGTTACATCAGTTTTTACAGCATATGCCGCCAAACACCATTTTGATGAAATCCATTACCTTGATATTGTTGACTGCAATGCAGGAGATCACGGGAAACCATTTGCTACAAATTTCAATCCTGAGATCAATATCAGGGAGGTAACCCAGAAAGGAAAATACTGGGAGAATGGGAAATGGGTTTACACAAAACCACATCAGATCCATAAACCATTAGACTATCCGGGAATCGGACCAAAAGAATCGTACCTGATTTATCATGAGGAGCTTGAATCGCTTGTCAAAAACTTCCCGACTTTGAAGAGAGCAAGATTCTGGATGACTTTCGGACAGGAATATCTTACTCATCTGCGTGTCATTCAAAATATTGGAATGGCCGGTATTGAGCCGGTAATGTTCGACGGAAGAGAGATAATCCCGATTCAGTTCCTGAAGGCTGTTCTTCCCGACCCGGGTGAACTTGGAGAAAACTATAAAGGGTGGACCTCAATAGGTTGCCGTATCAGAGGGCTTAAAAACGGTAAGGAAAAAACATATTATATTTATAACAACTGCAGCCACGAAGCTGCCTATAAGGAGACAGGGGCACAGGGGGTGAGCTATACCACCGGAGTACCTGCTGCCATTGGTGCTATGATGTATCTTAAAGGTATCTGGAAAAAACCCGGTGTATTCAACGTGGAAGAATTTGACCCCGATCCTTTCATGGAACAACTGAAACTTCTTGGCCTTCCGTGGGTTGAACTGCATGATATCGATCTGGAACTTTAAAAGGCTGCAGGCATCAGGCATCAGGCTTCAGGAATCATTGCATTAAATTCCCCTCCTGGGCGGGGCTAGGCGTGGGTAAGCTACATTTAATAAGATAATTACGGTGCAAATAGATTACACTAAAATACCTTCACCTTGTTATGTGATAGACGAGAGTAGATTCCGAAAGAATCTTTCTTTAATCAAACAGGTCTCACAAGAATCAGGTGCTGAAATAATCCTGGCATTCAAAGGTTTTGCCATGTGGGGAGTATTCCCGATTCTGAAGGAATATATTTCCGGCGCTGCAGCAAGTTCATTGCATGAAGCACGTCTCTGCTATGAAGAAATAGGCTCTCCTGCTCACACTTACTCTCCTGTTTACAAACATGATGAGTTCGATTCAATCCTGAATTTCAGCTCCCATGTCACTTTTAACTCTCTTGCCCAATATCAAGAATATTCGACTTTATTGCTAAAATATTCGAAAAAAATATCACCTGGTTTAAGAATAAATCCGGAGTTTTCTGAAATCAGCCACGGCTTATATAATCCCTGCTCACCAGGGTCAAGACTCGGAATTACAGCAGATGATCTGAAGGATGGATTACCGGAAGGAGTTGAGGGATTTCATTTTCACGTTCTTTTCGAATCAGATTCCTTTGCCCTCGAAAAAGTACTCCAGGTTATTGAAGTGAAATTCGGAAAATATTTGTCCCGGCTTAAATGGATCAATATGGGTGGCGGTCATCTTATAACAAAAGCAGGTTATGACACTGATCACCTTGTTAAAATCCTGAGGCGTTTTAAAGAAAAGCACGGACTTCATATCATACTTGAACCAGGAAGCGCTTTTGCATGGGAAGCAGGAGAGCTTGCAGCAACTGTAGAAGATATAGTGGAAAATCAGGGAATAAAAACAGCAATCCTGGATGTCTCTTTTACAGCGCACATGCCTGACTGCCTTGAAATGCCTTATAAGCCGGTAATTGAAGGTGCAACTGACCCGCTGCCAGGAAAACCAACTTACAGGATAGGAGGCAACTCCTGCCTTTCGGGGGATGTAATGGGGGAGTGGGCATTTTACAGTGAACTTAAAACCGGGGACAGAATAATCTTCCTGGATATGATCCACTACACTATGGTCAAAACCACAACTTTTAACGGGGTTCAGCATCCCTCGATCGGGATATGGACGTTGGATGGCAAATTCCGGTTGATCAGAAAATTCGGTTACGGGGATTATAAAAATCGATTATCGTAGAGACGCGCAATTTGCACATCTCTACATCCTGCCACCCACAGCCCGCCGCCTACCTGTCAATCACACCCGACCCTGTCAGCTCCTCCCCGTCATACCAGGCAGCAAACTGCCCCGGGGTGATACCTCTCTGTAATCTATTGAAGATGACATATATGCCATCATGTCTTCTGTATAGTTTTGCTTTCTGCAGTGGCTGACGATACCTTATCCTTACCATATTCTCACGAGATTCACCATCTGACATTTCCAGGTCCGGCCGGATCCAGTGAATTTCAGAATTCCTGATCATCAGTCCTTTCCTGTAAAGTCCGGGATGCGACTGGCCCTCACCGGCATAAATGATGTTTTTTTCAACATCTGTGCCGAGAACAAAAAGAGGTTCTTTGTACCCCCCGATATTCATTCCCTTTCTTTGTCCTATTGTAAAGAAATGAGCCCCGTTATGGGTTCCGATGATCCTGCCTGATGAGGGTTCATAATGATGGGGATCCGAAGCAATCCTCAGTTCATCATCTGTTATGTTTTCATCCGAATAACCGGGTTGCCATAACCTGTAATCATTTGATACCGGTATCTCAATAATCTGCCCTTTCTTTGATGCTAACTTCTGCTGAAGGAAGGTAGGCAGATGGACCCTGCCGACAAAACATATTCCCTGTGAATCTTTTCTCCGGGCTGTCGGAAGATCAAGTTTTTCAGCTGCCAGGCGCACTTCAGGCTTGGTCATTTCTCCTATCGGAAACAAAGAAAATGCCAACTGTTCCTGGCTTATCTGACATAAGAAATAGCTCTGGTCCTTGTTATTGTCTTTTCCTGCAAGAAGCCTGAAAACTCTCTTGTCTCCCGACTGTGAGATTTCCTTTCTGCAATAATGTCCCGTTGCAACAAAGTCAGCTCCGAGCCTTCTGGCTTCATCGGCAAAAGAATCAAACTTTATCTCCCTGTTGCAGAGTATATCAGGATTTGGAGTGCGCCCTTTTTCATACTCCGAAAACATATAGTCGATTACCCTTTGCTTATATTGCACACTAAGGTCAACCATATGAAAGGGTATCTGAAGCTTTTTTGCTACCAGCTCTGCAAACATAAGATCATCCTCCCAGTGACAATCACTCTGAAGCAGTCCGGTGGTGTCATGCCAGTTCCTCATGAACAAGCCGGTCACCTCATAACCCTGCTCTTTCAGAACCCAGGCGGCAACACTTGAATCAACACCGCCCGATAAACCTATTACAACTCTCTTTTTCACGCCGCAAAGTTAACAAATTCTTCCCCAAGCCCCATACCTCACACCTCACACCTCATACCTGTTATGTTGATAAGTTTGTAACTGTACCGTAAGTTACAGTAGCTCAAAATTGATAACTTTAACCAATCATGGGAGTCGGAACCTTAACTATATACAGCGCTTCTGCAGGGTCAGGGAAGACATTTAACCTTACCGGAATCTACCTGGCCAATGTTTTCAAATCGAGATACAATTACAGGAAAATTCTTGCAGTGACCTTCACAAATAAAGCCACAGCAGAAATGAAAAGCAGGATCCTGGAACAACTTTACACCCTTTCGCAGGGGGAGGCTTCCGAATATTTGAAAGATTTAGTCGAAAATACAGGCAAATCAGAAGAATGGATCAGAAAAGAGGCTAAGGAGATACTTCTTACTCTTTTGCACGACTTCTCCCGTTTTTCAGTGAGCACTATCGACAGTTTCTTTCAGAAGATACTCAGGGCATTTGCCAAAGAGGCAGGACTGCATTCAGGATTCAATATTGAAATTGACCACACTACTATCCTTTCAGCAGCCGTTGATGAAATGATAGCATCAGCAGCAGATGACAAGCTGTTGCTGAAATGGCTGACAAGATTTACCTCGTCGAATATTGAAGACGAAAAAGGATGGAATCTGAAGGAAGAGATCCTGAAACTCGCGGGAGAATTATTCAAAGAAAAATTCAAAATGCTCTCTTCTGATGAAAGAAAAGTCCTGGCTGATAAAGAATATCTCGCATCTTATATTGATGAGTTGAGAACAATGTCATCTTCATTTGAGAACAGAATGATCTCATTCGGGGTAAAATGTCTTGAAATATTCTCGGAATATGGCTTGACTGATGAGATGTTTTATCAAAAAGGGAAAGGAGTTCCATCTTTTATCAGAGCTCTTGCAACAGGTGATATGGGGGGGCCGAATTCATATTCACGTAAAATTTATGACAATCCACCTAAATGGTGCACCGGATCGATAGCACCCCGGCTCAATTCAGCTATAAAGGGAGGCCTGGATAAAATCGTTAAGGAGGCTATTGATTGTTATGACAGTAACAAAAAATACTATAAAAGCGCAATTACGATACTTTCAAATATTTACTCTCTGGGCATTCTTTCAGATGTCCTTAATAAAGTTCATCAGATCACAACGGACGAAAACACTTTTCTGCTTTCTGATGCCGGCGAGGTGTTGCGTCTTATAACCGGCAGCGACCAGACACCTTTTATTTATGAAAAGACAGGCAACAGGTATGAAAATTTTATGATTGATGAGTTTCAGGATACCTCGCTGATACAGTGGGAGAATTTCAGGACCCTGATTGACAACAGTATGGCCGAAGGAAATGATAATCTTGTTGTTGGCGATGTTAAGCAGTCAATTTACAGGTGGAGGAACAGCGACTGGAGCATCCTTATTAATCTGCTGAAACAGGTGGACAACAAACGGATTTTCAGTAATCCGCTTACTACCAACTTCAGAAGCCGCCCGAATATTATAAGATTCAACAACACCCTTTTCTCACTCATACCCGGCCAGCTTGATAATGAATTGGCAAAGGAGAATATTTCCCTGGCTCTAAGTGAAATCTTTTCCGAAGCGTTGCAGGATGATCCGGGGAATAACACCGGAGGTTATGTCAGAATCGAATTTATTGAAGATGGTACTGAGCAAAAATGGAACGAGATTGTGCTTCAGCGGTTTCCGGCAATCGTTGAATCACTTCAGGATAAAGGATATAAGGCTTCCGACATTGGCGTGATAGTGAGAGACAACAAAGAGGGGGCAAAAGTCCTGATGACGATGGTTGATTATGCAAACAGGTGCGGAGATGAGAAAAAGGGAGTCTACAACTACAATGTCGTTTCAAACGATTCGCTACTACTGTCTAACTCATTTGTTATAAATTTTATTATTGCTGTGATATCTGTCCTGGACAATCCCGAAGACATGATAAGCAGGGCAGTCATGCTACGGTTTTACCTTCTTTCAACAGGCAATGAAGAACCTGAGACAATTCCACTTGAAAGGGACACACTCATCGAAAGATCAGCAAGTTACTTCCCTGGTGGATATGAAAAATTTCTTGAAAATATCCGGCATTTGTCTCTGTTTGAAATAACTGAAGGCATTATTAGTTTTTTCGGGCTTGGTCAGCATTCACCTAACGTAGCTTATCTGAACACTTTTCAGGATCTGGTCCTGAGCTTTTCATACAATATAAACGCAGGTCTGCAATCCTTTCTTGAATGGTGGAAGACGGAGGGAATAAAGAAATCCGTTGTTCTTCCCGAACAGCAGAATGCTATCAGGGTCCTGACTATCCATAAATCGAAAGGGCTGGAGTTTAAAGCCGTAATCCTTCCTTTTCTTTCCTGGAGCCTTGATCATAAATCCTTAAATCAGCCCGTATTATGGGTTCGACCCGGTACACCTCCTTTCAATAAACTCGGAATAGTACCTGTGAAATATAAGAAGGATCTGGTCGATACTATCTTTGAGGATCAGTATAAGATAGAAAAAGCTTGCTCGTTTCTCGACAACATCAACCTTCTCTATGTTGCCATGACAAGAGCAAGGGACGTGATCTATGGATTTGTACCGGCTAAGCAACGGAACAGGAATTCTATCTCCTCAGTCATCAGAAATGCTCTTGAATCAGATATTCCCGCCCCGGGATCACGGGGTATCAGCCTGAAAGAACTCTTCAATAAAGAAGCAGGGCTGTTTGAATCCGGGGGGATCCCTGACAATGAAGCAAAAGAAACTGAAGGGAAGAATATTATCTCTTCCGATTATTTTGTCAGTACCAGAATGGATTCGCTCAGGCTTAAGCTGCACGGGGAGAACTATTTCCCATTTTCAGACACTTCAAAAAGAGAGAAAATAAATTACGGGAAACTGATGCATGATGTTTTTGAAGGAATAAAAACAGAGGATGATATTAACGCATCAATCATTAAAATGGTTCTCGATGGTCGTTTGCCCCGGAATGAAGCTGCTGCCCTTGAAGGGAAAATAACCTCCCTTCTGAAGACCCCTCAGGTTGCCGGGTGGTTCCGGCCGGGAATTAATGTTATGACTGAAGCCGGAATACTCATGTCATCGGGGCATACCCGCAGACCTGACAGGGTCATCATTAAAGATGATAAGGTTATTATAGTTGATTTCAAGTTCGGAGAGGAAAATTCCCGTCATTTAACACAAGTTGACCAGTATCGCCGGCTGATGAATGAAATGGGCTTTATCAACATCGAGGCCTTTATCTGGTATGTGGATGGCAATAAAATTATATCTGTTTAAATGTCAGTATCATTCGGCAAAAAAACGGTCTATCGATGGGGGCATGAACGAAGGTTTAATGCTTATTCTGATTATTTCAGAAAGATCTATGGCGCCAGAGTCCAGAAGGTATCTATTGATGCCGGTTTTACATGTCCTAACCGTGACGGAACAAAAGGTACGGGAGGCTGCATCTACTGCGATAACAAAGCCTTCAATCCATCCTACTGCAATCCTGAAAAGTCAATTACACAACAGTTAGGGGAAGGTATAACATTCATGAAGAGGAGGTACAAAGAGGCTGTTTCATATCTTGCTTATTTCCAGGCATATTCAAATACATATGCTCCTTTATCCCTCCTTGAAAAATATTATAATGAGGCTTTAAGCTTTCCCGGTGTGATAGGCATAATAATCGGAACAAGGCCCGATTGCATTGACAATGAGAAACTTATTTATCTGAAAGAATTGTCGGGATCTTATTACGTGGCAGTTGAATATGGCATAGAATCGTGTTACAATAAAACACTAAAAAGAATCAACAGGGGACATACTTTCGAGGATGCATCTGAAGCTCTTAAGGCAACTGCTGCACTTGGAATTAATACAGGTGCTCATTTTATATTTGGTCTGCCGGGTGAAACAAGAGCGGAGATGTTAAATGAAGCAGCAATAATATCAGGACTGCCGCTTAAAACTGTTAAATTCCACCAGCTTCAGATAATAAAAGGTACCCGTATAGAGGAGGAATACCGTAAAAATCCTGAAGATTTCCGGCTCTTCTCCTGGGATGAATATCTCGGATTCTTCATAAGCTTTCTCGAAAGGCTTAATCCTGATATTGTTGTTGAAAGATTCACTGGTGAAGCTCCCCCGCGTTTTCTGACCGGAGAGATGTGGGGTAAAAAGCGCACCGACCAGATCGCAGGCCTTATAGAGAAACGTCTTGAAGAGCTTGATACATGGCAGGGAAGGTTATATCCGGATACAAACCATGATCTGAATGTATTTCAATCAATGCCATCCACCTGATACATTATCAATTATATGGAATATTTCCTGGAAAGAATATCAAAAACGCTTCTGGATGAGTTTGGGAACAACCTTAACAGGCACTGCCTGGTTTTTCCAAGCAGGAGAGCCGGATTATATTTCATAAAATACCTTGCCGGCAGGATAAAGAAGCCTGTATGGGTACCGTCAATTATGACCATTAATGAACTTTTCAGTTCCTGTTCTGATCTCCAGAAAGCTGAAAATGAACTCCTTCTTTTTGAGCTTTATAAGGTCTATCGACGGGTATCCAAAACCGGTGAAAATTTTGATGAGTTTTATTTCTGGGGCGATGTCCTGATTAATGACTTTGACGATGTTGATAAATATCTTGCAGATGCCTCTCTACTGTTCCGTAATGTGAAAGATATCAGGAATATTGAGCAGCAGTTTGGCGGGCTCACAGAAGAACAGATCGAAATAGTAAGAAGGTTCTGGACCAACTTCAACCCCGATAAACCTACCAGGGAAAAAGAGGGCTTTTTAAAGATCTGGGCAATTCTCTTTGACCTTTATACAGAGTTCAGGGGCCACCTCCGGGAAAAAAATCTGGCTTATGAAGGGATGATTTTCAGAGACCTGGCGGAGAGTACAGATTCCGGCAGACAGATTGAAATGAAGTGGGATATGATACACTTCATCGGATTTAATGCTTTAAACAACTGCGAAAAAAGAGTTATGGCCTGGTTTAAGAGCGAAGGTAATGCCAGGTTCTACTGGGATTATGATATCTCATTCATTTCTTCGGGCAGGTTAAACTCGGCAGGCTTTTTTATGAGTGAGAACCTTAAAAGCTTTGGTGATGATATGCCGGCTGACTGGAGCCATGATACGATGCTCTCATCACATGGTAAAAGGGCCGGTCGCAAAGTCATCAGCACATCATCGGATGTTGCACAGGTCAAACTTATTTCCCCTTTAATAGAAGGTATCTCTGACCTTTCACCTCAGAACGCTCATCACACTGCAGTGGTGCTGGCAGACGAAAAGCTCCTGATGCCGTCACTGACAAGCCTTCCACAAAATATTGGTGACGTCAATATTACAATGGGCTATCCTCTTAACCAGACGCCGGTTTTTACTCTTGTCAGGAACCTTCTGCTTCTCCAGAGAAACGCCAGAAAGGGCCAAAACACTGTTTATTTCGACTATCGCGATGTGATGAGCATCCTTAAGGATGGGTTGATCGGGTCTTTGATGAATGATGCGGATAATAAACTGGTGACAGAAATAGTACAGTCCAACCTGGTCATGGTTCAGTCAGATTTTTTTGCCCAATCTGAACCTCTCGCTTCAATCTTCAGGGTGATGTCAACACCTGCCTCTCTCTCTGAATACCTGAGGAATATTCTAACGCAGACAGCATTAATCGCGGGTAAGCATTCCCATGGATCTTCGGAACCGGATGTTTCGGTAAGTGTCGTGAATGAGTTCATTTACAGAGTATTGCTTTCAATAAACCGACTCGATGCATTAACCGGAGATCCTGATATCAGTTTTACCACTGAAACCTATATGAAAATTCTTGAGAGGATCCTGAGAAATCAGTCTGTACCATTTTCAGGTGAACCATTATCAGGGATTCAGATCATGGGGATCCTTGAAACACGTGCGCTCGATTTTAAAAACCTTATAATGCTTTCAGTAAATGAGGGCATCATCCCGGCAATACCGGCAGGCTCCTCGTTCATCCCCTATAATCTGAGGATCTCATTTGGTCTGCCTGATATTAATCACCAGGAATCAGTCTATGCGTATCATTTTTACAGGCTTTTGCAGAGAGCTGAGAATGTAACATTTATATATAATTCAAACTCTGAAGGACTGAGAAGCGGAGAGATGAGCAGATTTTTATTCCAGATGAAATATGATCCGGTCTTAAAGCCTGATTTTGTGAGTCTGGGATTCCTGATAGCCACACAAAACACCCTTAAGGATAAAATCGAAAGGAGAGAAGAACATTCACGCTGGTTAACCTCGTTTTATGGAGACAGGAACAGTTTCAGGCTTTTATCTCCAACCGCGATCAATATCTGGCTGAACTGCAGAATGAGGTTCTATTATCGTTATGTGAACAGGCTGAAAGAGGCTGAAAAGGTTACTCCGGATATTGATCCCGCTATGCTTGGAAGCATGCTGCATGGGATAATGAAGAATCTTTACAGAGGTTTTGCCGGCAGCGAATTGTCAGCTGAGATGATCGATGCGATGATTACGGATGGGAACCTTTTGGACCACCTCATTGACAAAGCTTTAAGTGATGTTTTCAATTTTGGGAAAGATAATCTGTTAAGTGGCAAAGAACTGATCATTAAGGATGTCTTAAAAGCTTATACTCATAAGATATTAAGAACCGATAAGTCAGCAGCTCCGTTTGTTTTGCTTGAAATAGAGAAATCTTTCAGTTTCGGTCATACGCTGGTTGATATTCAGCCCCGGACTGAGATTGTGATAGGAGGGGATATTGACCGGGTTGACAGGATAGGCGGTGTGATCAGGATAGTTGATTATAAAACAGGCAACGTCGCGGAAAAAATAGATTCAATCGGGAGTCTCTTTGAGGATGACCGTGAGAAGGATCTTGATGCATGGCTCCAGATATTATTGTATTGCGAGGCCTACATGATAAAACATCCTGGGGCTGTTGTACGACCATCGATCTATAAGGTTAAAGAGTCAGCGGGAAAAGATTTTTCGGACCGGCTCAGGATAAAAGCCGATAAGAATGATGAGATAGTTGAGGATTACGGAGCAGTAAGGGAGAAATTCATCCTTTCTCTTTCAGATACCATTACAAAGATATTCAGCAGTGATGAACCATTTATAATGACTCAAGACCAGAGGAAGTGTAACTACTGTGTTTACAGGGATTTATGCATGAGATAACCTTGGATAGCCAGGCGCTATTTTTCCATCTCCCGCTGGAGAGCAGCCATCCTGATTGCCGTTACAGCTGCTTCATCACCCTTGTTTCCATGTTTGCCGCCCGACCGGGCTTTTGCCTGGTCGAGGTTGTTTGTTGTAAGAACACCAAAAACAAAGGGTATGTTATACTCAAGATTAAGCTGTGTAATCCCCTGTGTAACTGCCTGGCATATATATGTGAAATGGGGTGTCTCCCCCTGTATAACACAACCAAGACAGATAACAGCATCAGGATCATCAAATTCTGCAAGAAACTGAGCTCCGAGGGTAAGTTCAAAACTGCCTGGAACATGTTTGACGATAATATTTTTATCAGGAGTACCATGCTTCTTTAAAGTATTTATAGCACCCTCGACCAGGGCATTGGTTATTTCTCTGTTCCAGTCAGACACCACGATGCCGAATCGCATCTCACCGGCATCAGGTATAGTTTCAGGATCATGTTCCGAAAGATTGGCGGTACTCATTTATTTTATCAGAAGTTTTACTCTGGCAATGTATTTTTCAATGGACGTGCCCTCAGTGCTTTCAGGATACTCACTTTGGATTCTTTCATATACTTTCAGAGCTTCGGAATAATTTCCGCTTAACTCATACAATTCTCCTGCTTTCATGAGGAATAACGGTGTATTGAATGAGTTGGAGGCAAAATCTGCCGCTTCAAGATATTTTAAGATCCCTTTATCAATATCACCCATTTCAACATAAGCATCTCCTGTTGCACCAATGGCCAGCGATCCGATAAGCTTATCCTTTTTCGAATATCTGTTCAGGAATTCGATGGCATCCTCATATTCGCCAAGATGAAGGTAACAGATCCCCGCACCATAACGAGCAAGGTTACCTGTTCGAGTGAATTTATACTCTTTTGTAATATCAAGAAATCCAAGGTAGTTGCCATCACCGTTCAGAGCCAGTCTTATCGAATCCATCTCAAGATACCGTTCGGCCTGGTAAATCTGTGACTGGGCTTCATCGTTTCTCTTGCCCAGAAAGATTTTGCTCAGCCAGAAAAGGCCAATGATTCCAACTACAATACTTAATCCGATCAACAATGTTTTATAATTCTCCTCGAGAAATTGCTCAGTATTTGATAATGTCTGTTCAACATTCTGCATTCCCTGAGGAGTTTCGTCCTTCTTCTTTTTTGCCATAACGGTTTATGCTTAAAACACTTAAAAATTTAACTCCGCAAAAGTAGTTGTTTTAAAATAATTATAAAATAAATACTTAAAAAAACATCAGATAAGTTTTTGCCTGTTATCAGGTTGGTTATCAATTATCTGACTTTTTAAAAACCTCCGTGTAATTCTTTTTATAACTTTGTACCATTGCACCTTTGAACCTTCATACCGTTTCATATGTATCTGAAAAAGCTCTATCTCACCAACTTCAAGAATTATGATCAGGCAGAAATTGAATTCTCCCCGAAGATCAATTGTTTTGTGGGAAATAACGGTGTGGGAAAAACGAATATTCTTGATGCAATTCATTATCTGTCGCTTACAAAAAGCTTCTTCAATAATATTGATAGCGTAAATATCAGGCACAACGAAGATTATTTTATTATTCAGGGATCATTTGTGAAAGATGATGAGGAGGATAGCATCTTCTGCTCTTTTCATAAACAAAAACAAAAAGTTCTTAAAAGAAACGGGAAGGAATATCAGCGTCTTTCAGATCACGTTGGAAAATACCCTGTGGTTATGATCTCACCTGCCGACAGTGCTCTTATCAGTGAAGGAAGTGAAGAGAGAAGAAAATTCCTTAACAAGATAATCAGTCAGTATAACGCTGAATATCTTGATTCTGTACTTAAGTATAACAAAGCTCTTCAGCAAAGGAACAAGCTTTTAAAAGATTTCACAGCTGCGGGAAATTTTGAGAATGAACTGCTCACAATATGGGATTCACAGCTTGTGAGATATGGCAGCTATGTTTTTGAAGAGAGGAACTTGCTTGTTGACGAGCTTATCCCCGTGTTTCAGGAGTATTATTCTTTTATCTCAAGAGAAAAAGAGAAGGTCACTCTTGATTACCGGTCTCAGCTTAGTGATGGCGATTTCGGTGAATCTCTGAAGAATGCTGTTACAAAGGACAGGATTCTTGAATATACGACTGTTGGTATTCATAAGGATGACCTGATGCTCAGGATGAACGGATTCTCAGTAAATGCTCTTGGGTCACAGGGTCAGCAGAAGTCTTATCTGGTTGCTCTTAAACTGGCAAAGTTTGACTATATTAAAAGAAAAGCAGGATTAAATCCGATTTTATTACTCGACGATATCTTTGATAAATTTGACGCAGAAAGGGTTGAACAGATTATCCGTCTGGTTGGTAATCACCGGTTTGGACAGATATTCATCACCGATACCCACCAAAGCAGACTTCAGGATATCCTGGTGTCAATTAATACAGACTATAAACTTTTACGGATAGGGGAGAAAGGCATTGATGAAATAATACAAAATGACAATAAAAAGGGATGAGACGCAGCAAAACAATATCTCTTGCCGAAGCGATGAAGGATTATATCAGGGAGATGAATCTTGAAGATAAGCTGACTGAAGTTAACCTGATCAACTCGTGGGAGGAACTGGTAGGAAAAGCAATATCATCAAGGACATCGAAAATTTATATTAAAGAGAATACTCTGTTTGTACATCTTAATTCTTCAGTTGTACGGAACGAACTACTTATGCATAGGGAAGCCCTTAGAGAAAAACTGAACGAAAAAGCCGGTTCAGAAGTAATAAAGGATATCGTCCTTCGATAATTACCCCACACCCCACGCCCCACGCCTGATTCAGTTTATGGTGTACTCTTTCCCCGAAATACTAATTGATTTTCTGAGATTCTTATTGGATCTGAACATGAAATCGCTTCCGTTGTAGAGCAACTGAACTTTTCTGTTAGCGATTTCAATAGTGACCGGTGAAAGATTATCTTTTTGCAGAATGAAATCAGCCAGCAGAAACGCCTTTTCAATTCCATCCCCCCGCCGGAAATTCCATACCTCATCGGGCAACGCCAGTCTCTTATCATCATAGATTGACTGGTCAGACATTTCTGACAATATACTGAACACTTCCTTCACCGATTTTCCATTAAGATCCATAAAACAGACAGGATTTCTTTCAATTGAGGCTTTTACGAAAGGCAGCCAGTCAATTTTATCCATCTGCCTGTAAACGTAAAGAGTAAGAAGTGCCGGTTCCGATTCCCTGGCAACACGGTTTATGGCTCTTATTATTTTTTCATGCGAATGTTCCGCCTTGATTTCCGGTACAATCGTATTTACATAAGTTTTAGAGGGTGAAGGTAATTTAGGATCCGTGTTGATAAAAGCTGATATTTCTGAGAACATTTCATGTATAAGGTCAACAGAGATATCACCGGCATATTTCAGAAATTCGCATTCAATTTCTCTGAGACTCTTTCCGGAACTTTCCCGTAAGATATCTTCAATGTCGTTTAACATTATTTTCTCCTGGATTGGACTCAGGTGAAATTCATCACCCTCAATTTCCTTTACAAGCAGATTCCTGGCATCGGGCGAGAGATTAAACCTACTGGAATGCTCATATTCAAACATCTTTTCAAGCGAAATAAACCTCTCTGTTCCCGAACATTCACACCTGTACTGAAACAGCTTTTTATATTTTGATTTAAAACGCAGAAAGTTTATGAAAATGACATCTGTCAGATCGGTAATAAGAAAATCCCTGAGACGGACAGAAAAAGAGTCATAAGCATCTTTATTGATCGTTGCGGTTTCATACAGGGTATGTATGTAACCTGAGATATGAGAGACGATTGTAACCTTTTCATTTTCAAGGGCTCTTCTTGCCTTTTCCGACAAAGAAGTTCCGTTGTACCACATATTTTTGGTTACAATCCTTCTGTTGTTGGTTAATAAGCCATCCCTTTCAGTTATAAAATTCTGTGAATGAAGAGGTGTTGCTATCAGGAAGATTTTTTCAAGCGGTATTCCTCCCACAACAAACATAGCAGCTGCATAAAGCGCTGTTAATGAAACACATTCTCCGGCACCTGTAGCAAAGTTTTCTTTATACCTGAAAGCATTCATCACCTCAATTGTTTCTGTTTTCCAGTATGGAATTATATCAGAATTATATTTATCAAGTCCGAAATGCTTCCTGATATCTATATCAAAATAGTACTTGTCGCCCTCATATCCAAAAAGAGCATTAGATTGCTTAAGCAACTCCATGTCAAAGAAATCCCTGAACCTTTCCATCTCTTTACCTTTGGTAGTCAGGCCCCATGTTGAAAGATCGAGGTTAAAAACATAATTATGGATTATATACTGTTTTATCCTGTTTGCTCTGTTAGTAAAGCTCTTTTTCTCAATATCTTTAAACCAGGGGTCTTTTTTCCATTGCCACATTGCAGGTGACATAATATTTGCGAGAATAAGGGGATAAAATAACTCGGGGAAGATAAAGATCTCCATGTCGGAGAGAGTAAAAGCAGAGGAATACTTTTCCAGTGTTTTCCTGTCGGAAAAGTCAGGATTAAAGTTGAGATCCATAGTCTGATTTAAAGTTGTGCAAAGCTAATAACTCCTGACAATCTTTAAAGTCTTGAGGGAGGAAAAATGATATGATATAAATCACTAAAATATGTCTGTTTCTGAAAAAAAGAAATTAGCTTCCCGATGAGCGTTTTCAACAGTGTCGGAGCCATGTACTGCATTCATCTGCACCGAAACCGCAAATGTTCTTCTTATTGTACCCTGTTCTGCTTTGCCGGGATCAGTTGCGCCGATAAGTTTTCTGAATTCTTCAACAGCATTTTCATACTTAAGTATCATAACTACCACCGGGCCGGAAATCATAAATTCTATCAGGCCTTCGTAAAAGGGTTTTCCTTTATGAACCGTATAGAATGATTCAGCATGCTGCCGGGTCATCCGGATCATTCTCAAAGCAGATATCTCAAATCCACCCCCATTTATCATAGCAAGTATGGGACCGGTCTTACCCGTTCTTACAGCATTCGGCTTTATAATTGCAAAAGTAAAATCACCTGACATACAACACATTAATTGATTTTAAACATAGAATCTCTCTTCAGGAATATTTTCTATCTTTAACCACTTGATTTTAACAGTAGAAAAAGTGTTAGACATATCCAAATATACAAAAGAATTATTTAAACTCTTCTCAACCTCGGAGAATATATTGCTGATTTGTCATATCAATCCTGATGGTGATGCAATAGGCTCACAATTAGCTCTTTACCATTATCTTAAATCAAAGGGTAAAAATGCAGCTCTCCTTTCCCCGAACTACCTTCAGGAGTTCCTTAAATGGATGGATGGAGCCGGTGAAATAAATGTTTTTATAAGGAACAGAAAGAAGGCCATAAAGCTTATCAGGGAGGCTGATCTGATCGTTATGCTCGATTTCAACCAGACGAACAGGCTGGGAGAGGCTGAAAAACATGTAATAAACTCTGAAGCAATAAAAGTAATAATTGATCATCATCTTGATCCTCAGGATTTTGCCAACATAATAGTATCTGATCCGTCACAGTGTTCGACTGCAGAATTGGTTCACGAGATTGTCAGCATGATGGATGGGAAACCATTCATTAACAAACCTTATGCTGAATCTCTTTACGTGGGCATTATAACTGACACCGGAAACTTTGAACATGGAACATATACTGGTAAAACTCTGAGAATTATTGCTGACCTGCTTGAATTTGGAATTGAGAAGGAAAAGATATTTAACCTTGTATATAATAATTTTTCTACTGACCGCATGAAGCTGATGGGTTTTGCCCTTAACCGGAGAATGATCGTACTGCCTGAGTTGATGAGCGCCTACATCTATCTGACGAAAGATGACCTGAATAATTACAACAATGTCAAGGGTGATACTGAGGGATTTGTTAACCTCCCGCTATCAATAAAGGGTATTAACTTCTCCACTCTGTTTATTGAGAAGGACAATTTTGTAAAGCTGTCATTCCGATCGATAGGACATTTTCCTGTAAATGAGTTTGCCGCAAGTTATTTTGCAGGGGGAGGGCATCTGAACGCTTCTGGTGGAGAGTATTATGATACCCTCGATAATACAATCGCTTATTTCCTGAGGATTTTAAATGAGAGTTCAGGAAAACGGAAGAACGGGACTTAAAACCATGGATTCAAAACATTTATTCTTTGTTATTCTTATATCTTCTTTTTTTGGATGCAATAATCAAAAGGAGAAGAACGTTTCTCTTACCGGACCTGGTAAGAATGAAATGGCTGAACTTAACAGGTACCTGGTTCAGAAAGACAGGGAGAGAATTGATAGCTATGCAGAACGGAAGAACCTTCGCATGATTGAATCACCGACGGGTCTCTGGTATCTTATAGTAAAAGAAGGAACCGGCAATTTTTTTGTCGATAATGACAGGGTGATTATGGAGTACGATTGCACATTATTGGATGGAACGATGTGTTATTCATCAGCAACACTGGGACCCAGAGAGATCATTCTTGGGAAAAGCGAAATAGAACCGGGGCTTTATGAAGGGCTCAGGATGTTAAAACCGGGAGGGGAAGCAATATTTATAATCCCACCTTTTTTAGCATACGGTCTGATAGGTGACGGCAAAAAGATACCATCAAGGTCTGTAATCGTCTATACCGTTAAAGCCGTGCAGACCAAATCAAAACAAATGGAATGATTTTTGAAGAGAATAATTAAATCTTAATCTATGATACGGAAAAATTATCAATTAGTTAGTACATTATTTATTGCACTCGTCACAGTACTGTTTGTTTCATGCAATCCTTCCAAAAAGTATGAAGAGGAAGAAAAAGCTTCAATACAGGATTATTTAGCCAGTCATCCCGAACAAAATTTTGAGCTGAAGTCCAGCGGATTATATTACTTTGATGTAGTGGTGGGTACAGGCCTGACTCCTGATGATCTCGATACCACTTACGTAAAGTACACAATTAAGTTTCTGGACGGGCAGGTGTTTGACACCAATGTGGGAACAGATGATACTCTGGTTTTTCTTTCTAATGCAGGGCTTTATCCCGTAGGATTTGAAGAGGGGGTTTCTTATATGAAGGTGGGAGGGAAAGCTCTGTTTCTTACGCCATCAAAACTGGCTTATGGAACTTCGGGAACTTATTATATTCCAGGTTATACCCCGCTTCTTTTTGATGTCGAGCTGGTCAGACTAATACCTGGTCCCTGAAAGAAATAACTCTATTGCAAAATAAAGATCACAAGCCTGTCGTTGATCATCGGTAAATTCCTTTTCCATTCCGAGATTTTCATGGTCCTTATTGATTCAGACGGCAGAGTAATATCTGAAGCTATACATAGTTTCGTTTCACCCTGGCAGATTGTGATAATTGATTCAAGCAGCCTTTGGTTCCTGTATGGTGTTTCCATAAATATCTGCGCATAACCTTCACGGGCTCTCCTCTCAAGCTCTCTTAACCTTGAAGACCTCTCAGCAGGCTTAATCGGTAAATAGCCGTTGAATGAAAAATTCTGCCCGTTCAATCCCGAGGCGATCAGAGCCATAATAATTGATGAAGGTCCTGAAAGAGGAGTTACTGTAATGTTCTTCTGATGAGCAAGTGAAATGATTTTTGATCCGGGGTCTGCAATACCCGGTAAGCCGGCCTCACTCATGATACCCATATCTGATCCCATTAAGACAGGTTGCAGATAATGATCAATTTCACTATCGCTTGTATGTTCATTCAGCTCGTAAAACACAGCATCATTTATAGGGAAATATTTATCAATCATTCGCAAATATCTTCTTGCGCTCCTTAACTCTTCAACAACAAAATATCTCAATGATACTGTGATGGCAATCACCTTCTCGGGAATCACTTTTACGTAATCGTCCCCGCCAAGGGTAACCGGAATTAAATATATTCTGCCCGTCATTTCAACTCTCTTTTCTTCTGTAAATATAAACAATAAACAGCCCGGAATCATTAAAACAAAATTTACTGATATGTTGTCTGTTATCTAATTTTAATATAGGTTTGCTCTGAAATTGTTTTAGTGTGAAAATAACTTTTTTAGGTACCGGTACATCTCAGGGAGTACCTGTAATAGCCTGTGACTGCGAAACATGTCTTTCTGAAGATAACCGGGATAAAAGACTCAGAACCTCGCTGCTTCTCGAAACCGACAATACAATTCTCTTATTTGATGCCGGACCCGATTTTCGCCAGCAGATGCTCCGGGAGAATGTTAAAAGGCTTGATGCTATAATCCTGACACACGAACATAAAGATCATATCTCAGGAATGGATGATGTAAGAGCTTTCAATTATAAAAGCCAGGATGCAATAGATATTTTTGCAGAAGAAAGAGTTCAAAAGGCCGTCAGGAAAGAGTATTCATATGTTTTTGCGGAGTATCAGTACCCGGGTATCCCCAAAATGAGGATTAATCCGATAAATGAGTATGGCTTTAAAATAAGCGGGGTGCAAATTATACCCGTACGGGTCTTCCACTATCGCCTTCCGATCTATGGATTCAGGATAAGAAATTTTGCATATATAACTGATGCCAATTATGTTCCTGAAGAAAGCAAGGAAAAACTGTTCGGTGTTAAATATCTCGTTATAAATGCTTTAAGGAAAGAAAAACATATTTCACATTTCAGTTTAAGGGAAGCAATAGATTTTATCAGAGAGATATCACCTAAAAAGGCTTATATTACTCATATCAGTCATCAGATGGGTCAGTATAAACAGATAGCCCGCGAATTACCTCAGGGCATACTACTGGCTTTTGACGGATTAAGCTTCTTCTGCGATGATTGAAAGATCCCTGGTCTATTTCTTTTTGTAGCTCTTAACGAGCTTTTTCTGATATTCTTGTGAGAAATAGTATTTGTTTCTTCCGAGTTGAGTGACATTCACATGGGAGGCTTTCACTCTTTTATCAAGCCAGGGATTCTTTTTTACAGGTGCACAGGCCGCAGACAACAAAACTACTAAAAAAATTAGAAATGAGTACTTTAGTATCTTGTTTAGCCTTGACATATCCTTAATAAATTTTAGAATCAATCCTAAAAATACATCTTTTATTATTGAAACGGGAAAATTCAGATTTATATATCTGTTAACTAACATTTTTTTCTAAAGGACCTTAAACAATTTTTTTAATGCGCTGCATGTTCTATATTGCATTAAAATTGACATATAACGTTAAATTTCTTCTCTATGAAAACCAACTGCCCGGTTATACGATCAGTTCTGGCAATATTGTTTATTTTAATATCAAATTCAGCCGAATCTCAAAAACTTCACAATATCAATTTTGCAGATACCGCAGGATTAAGAACCAGCGGTATAACCTTATCTGACAGTACTACTATATTATTTATACGGAACAGACCCTTAATTTGTTTCCTTCTTAATGATAAAATCTATACCTCGGGTGATATTAATGCAAGCAAAGATGGTGGTCAGTATTCTCTGGTTTATGAAAACAGGTTAAGGGTAACATTCAAAGAAGCTGATCTACTGTCGGATAATTGGTCGGGTGAGTTCATTTTTGAAAATATATCAGACGATACGTTATCTTTAAGTAATGTTGTGCCCTTTGGTACCGATAATGAATCGGTTTATATCACAGGGAAGGGACCATGGGACCTGGCCAGAGCCTGGCTGTTTCGTCCGGGTTATCGCCCTGTAAGGGTAATTATGCCTGATAATGCATGGGAGATGGGATATTCCTCTTTCAATGCAAATAATGGTTACTCAGTCTGCGCAATTGCACGCCGGCAAACCACTGAGGGGGGGCAAAAACAAAGATATACCACTATCCTGCCGCCCGGAGCCAAAATCAAATATGCAATTTATGCCGATATCTTTAAAGGTGAATGGCAGAACGGTCTTCGCCTGATGTTCAGGGACAGATACTTATATGATCTTGAAACTTTTAATAATACCCTTTATGAAAGGGCCGATCTTGCCTGGATAAAAGAGAGCTATCTTATTATTCTGCAGATGGCCTGGGACAAGGATTTTTATGACCGTTTCACGGGAAAATATACTTACCCTGAAGTTATAAAGAAAAGCACGGAGCTTTTCGGACATATTGATGTTTTCGGGATCTGGCCGACCTGGCCAAGACTCGGTCTTGATCAGCGCAATCAATGGGATATGTATCGCGATCTTCCCGGGGGCACTGTACAGCTTAGGAATTTTGTCAGAATGTCGCACCAGTCTGGTACAAAATTCTTCATCGCTTATAATCCATGGGATAACAGTACAAGGAAAGAGGATCATTACAGAGGAATGGCACAGCTTATAAGCGAGACCGAGGCAGATGGCGTTGTGCTGGATACGAGGGGCAGCTCAAGCTATGAATTGCAGGCTGCTGCCGACAGCGTCCGAAAAGGAGTTATAATGTATTCCGAGGGTATGGCTGTTACCAGAGACATGCCCGGGATAATTTCCGGCCGGGTCCATAATGCCATTTTTTACAGCCCCGAGCTTAACCTTAACAAATTAATCAAGCCCGATTTCTCTATTTTCAGGGTTTGTGATGTGGGCGAGGATATAGTTCACAGGGAAATTGCCATAGCCTTCTTTAATGGTTATGGAACGGAACTGAATATGTTCAGGCCGGGCGGCAGAGATGAAAACTATAAAGCTGATCTTGAGTATCTTGCAAACACCACTTTCATCCTCCGTCAAAATAACGATGCGTTCATGGATAAGGATTGGACTCCGTTGATCGATACTGAAGCTGATAATGTTTTTGTGAACAGATGGAAAGCGGGTGATAAAACGATCTACACAGTTTTAAATATGAGACCGGAAGGTATTGAGGGTAAACTGTTCAGGATTAATATTGAGAAAAGTAAACACTTCGTTTCACTGTGGAATCATGAGAATATTGAACCGCTTCCGGCAAGGGGAACAGCTTATATATCTGCCAGAGCCTCAGGCTGGCCGGCATCATACTCAGGGACACGGAAGGAGGGTTCAGTTGACTGTATAGCCGAATTGCCCGATATCCTTAATGCCAAGCTGAGTGGCGATTCAATCAGCATTGAAAAGCCGGGATTGGGAAGAGTCAGGATCTGGCAGGGAAATCCTTCATATCAGACTCCCTCCAGGGAGTTACGGATAATCAATGATACTGTTTTAAGAGTAAAAGATCTGTTTGGATATTACGAGGGAAAGATCGTAATACAGCTTATTGAAAATAAAAGACTTAAAGATGAAAATATTCTTTACCTGAAAGGAGGGAAACCCTGGCTGGTAAGTAAAGTTGCTCCGACCACAAAGGCTTCCGATATGCCTCTTGAAATGGTTATGGTGCCTGGTACCCTTTTCTCTTATAATGTGACCACTGATGAGGATTTCATGCCTTATCCTGAAGTAAGTGGAATCTCAGTAAAAGTTGACAGCTTTCTGATTGACAAGTATCCTGTTACCAACGCAAACTATTACGAGTTCCTGATCAGCTCGGGATACAGGCCTGCTGATACTGCCAAATACCTTCATCACTGGCAATCCGGGACCTATAAACTGGGGCAGGATAAGTATCCTGTTGTTTATGTAAGTTATGAGGATATGATGGCATATGCGCGATGGGCAGGAAAGAGACTCCCCGCTCAGGCTGAATGGCAACTTGCTGCGCAGGGCACGGATAAGCGTAAATGGCCGTGGGGTAATGATTTCCATGGAACCTTCTGCAATAATGCCTTTGACAGGCCGACACCGGTTGATGCCTTTCTGAAAGGACAAAGCCCCTATGGCGTGATGGATCTTGTAGGCAATGTCTGGCAAATGACAAATGATATGTACTTCAACGGAACGAATTACTTCATGGTTATCAGGGGAGGGAGCTTTTATAAACCCGATTCAAGCTGGTGGTATATAAAAGGAGGACCTCAGCCCCTTGACAGGACACAAATAATGCTTATGGTTTCACCTGGATTTGACAGAAGCGCAACAGTGGGATTCAGATGTGTTAAAGATATTGACAGTAAGAATTTCAGAAGCAAACGATAAACTCCATTATTAGACCTTCAGTTTCTTCTCAATTTCGTTTATCTGGTTTCTGAAATGTTTGTCAGTGTCAATCAGATTATTCACAGTCTTACAGGCATGCAGAACTGTAGCATGATCCTTGCCTCCGATATGAGATCCGATACTGGCAAGTGATGCTTTTGTCATACTTTTTGAGAAGTACATTGAAACCTGCCGGGCCTGAACGATCTCTCTTTTTCTTGTTTTCCCCTGAATAAGATCCATGGGTATTTTATAGTAATCGCATACGATTTTCTGGATATATTCGATGGTGATTTCTCTCCTTGAAGTACTTACAAGCTTCTCGACTATCTGTTTTGCAAGATCAAGGGTTATATCTTTCCTGTTGAGTGTTGACTGGGCGTAAAGAGATATAAGTACCGCCTCAAGTTCTCTGATATTGTTTGATATATTGGCAGCAAGAAATTCGAATATTTCCTCAGGCAATTCGATACCGTCGTTATAGGCTTTCTTCTTCAGGATTGCCAGTCTTGTATCATAATCCGGTCTCTGAAGATCGGCCTGAAGACCCCATTTGAATCTCGACAGAAGTCTCTGCTCCATCCCCTGGAGTTCAACAGGCGGGCGGTCGCACGTAAGGATAAGCTGTTTACCTGACTGGTGAATATGGTTGAAGATATGGAAGAATGTGTCCTGCGTTTTTTCCTTGCCGGCAAACTCATGAACATCATCCAGGATAAGAACATCAATCATCTGGTAAAAGTGAAGAAAATCGTTCTTGTTATTATTTCTTACAGATTCTACAAACTGGGTCTGGAACTTATTAGCATTCACATACAGGACAACCTTATCGGGATGCTTTTCCTTAACAAGTATTCCGATTGCCTGTGCCAGGTGAGTTTTACCGAGCCCTGAGTCGCCATAGATCATAAGTGGATTGAAAGCAGTACCACCCGGATTATTGCCAACTGCAATACCTGCCGACCTTGCCAGCCTGTTACATTCACCCTCAACGTAATTATTGAAATTGTAATCAGGATTCAGCCTCGGATCAAAATGTACTTTTTTGATGCCCGGAATAACAAATGGATTCTTTATGGAGGGCTGAGTGACATCAAATGGTACCTGAACCGGTTTGTTATTGAGATCGGTCTTATTTCTTGAAGGATATCTTACAGTATAAGGCTTCCCGTCAGAATAGTTGGCATTCTCCATTACAACGTTATACTCAAGCTTTGCATCGGTACCTATCTCGCGCCTGAGAGTCTTTCTCAGAATATCAATATATTGCTCTTCCAGATATTCATAAAAAAACGGACTCGGAACCTGAATGGTAAGAACATCGTTTTCAAGCTTCAGAGGTATAATCGGCTCAAACCATGTTTTATAACTGACAGATGGAATAATATCTTTTATTATCTGCAGACAATTATTCCAAACATCATTATGTGTCTTATTCATTTAGGCCAGGTGTTTTTAAAATTAAGCTCTCAAGTCGCGCTGATTTACTTAGCAATATTTGTAAAAAAAAAATTAAAAAAAAATTTTTTTTTACTTGACTTTTTCAAAAATTCTATATGTTTTTAACCATCAGTAACTTATAAAAAAAAATATTTTCATTTATTTTAATGACATGAAAGTCAATCATTTGTATTAAAAATGAATGGTTTGTCGGTGTATTACAATATATTATAAATTCCTGCTCAAAATTCAACAAAACCTGAATAAAATGCGGACTATTTTGTCATCAATTCAGTTTGGAAAATTAATATTAAGATAATCAAAATTTTAGAAAAATCCTAATCAGATGGAATATTTTTTTTGCCAAAAAGTGAAAAATGTACATATCTCTTTGGATTCGCCTTCATATCCTGTAAAAGTTGATTAAGACTCTCAAGACTGTTGCTCAGATTTGTGTAAAGTGAGTCATTTGTCATCAGTTTTCCTGCCGTCCCCTTGCCATTATTCAAATTTTCTATTAAGACCGAAGCATTCTCCAGGCTGCTTTTAAGGTTTCTGACTGATTGATAAATGTCAGCAGAAACAAGCGTATCGGTTACTGCCTCAAGATTGCTGAGAGTACCGCTCATCGCATTTGAATTGTCCGCAAGCATCCGGGTAAATTTATTTATATTGTCGAGGGTTGCTTTAAGTTCAGCTTCTTTCGATCCGATAACCTCATCAATGCTCTTTGCCGTATTGCTGAGGCTTGCGATGCCCAGGTTCAGATTCTTTTTAAACTGCGGATCCATTATATCATTCACTGAGGTTATAACAGAATCGAGGACATTGATAAGCTTTGTTAATCTATCCTTCAATGGCAGCAGTTCGGTTTCTACTTTTGTAATAATTGACTGAGAAAGACGCCCCGGGATGGTATCGCCATCAAGGTATGTACCCGGACCATTACCATAAACAAATTGTATTTTCATCCCGGCTATAAGACTTGCCGTAGTGATTTCAGCAACAGTGTTCACCGGCAATTCAAAACCTTTATCTACAGTTAACACCACAAGGAGTCTTCCGGTGGATGAATCAAGAAATCTAATTGATTGTACCACACCCACCTTATACCCGTTTACTTCAACAGGACTCGATTCAGCAAGTCCGCCAATTTTGTTATATACAACATAATACTTTGCAGTGCTGCTGAAAAAATCTTTTCCCTTCAGAAAATTATATAGCCATATAAAAACTATTATTGTTATCAGGGCTGTTGCTCCAACCTTAACTTCATTTGAGATTTTTTTCATTCGACAGCGCTATTATTTTTGCTTATTAAGTTCCAATGCTTCCTGTAAAGGTAATATTTTGTTATCTCTGACAGCTATTACAAATGCATCGGGATATATTATTTCTATCTTCTTCCGGAAATTTACAGCTTCGGAATAATCAATAAAGTTTCCCGTGGCATATTTAAAACGATCCTGGGTGTTCAGTTCAATTACATCATTTATTCCTTTGAAGTTTTCCGGTATCAACTCCTTTCTGGCAACAGATGCAGCTATCTGTATCATATAAGATATTTCTCCTTTCTGGCCGGTTACGCCTGTGGATGTAACAGGTCTGGTAACAATTGCAGGTTCTCTTATTAAAGAAATCCCGTTTTTTTTGTCAATATCGTTAATATAATCCCGACATGCCCTGAAAATCGCCGATGCAATATAGTCCTGTCCCTGCATTGTACTTAGATATTTTTCCTCTTCAGGATTTGTAATAAAACCCGTTTCAGTCAGAATACTGGGCATGGTCGTCATAAAAAGAACCCAGAATCCTGCCTGTTTTACACCCCTGTCGACCCTGTTCACCCGGTCCTTATACTGACTTTGCAATTTCGACGCAAGGCTGGTGCTCTGTTCCAGAAAGATATTCTGCATAAGAGTGAATATTATATATGATTCGGGAGATTTAGGATCAAATCCTTCATATTTCGTAGAATAGTCATCTTCCAGAAGGATCACCTCATTCTCTTTCATAGCCACTTCAAGATTCTGCTGGTCCTTGGCCAGACCCATCACAAATGTTTCTGTCCCCCTGATGTTTTTGGCTTCAGCCCAATTGGCATGTATCGAAATGAAGAGGTCAGCTTTGTTCTTGTTTGCAAATTCAGCTCTGTTCTTTATATCAAGGAACACATCCGTTTTCCTGGTGTAAAGAACAGTGGCATTTGTCATGTTCTGTTCAATATATTCACCGGCTTTAAGGGCAATGGCAAGAGTGATATTCTTTTCCTTACTGAAAGAACCCGAAGCTCCGGGATCCTTGCCTCCATGTCCGGGATCAATTACTATTACCCACTTTTTCTCCGATGCAGCCAGTCTGCTAAAGCCTGTAATATTAAATATCAGCAGGACAATAAACAGCAATTTAAGTATATATATATTATTGGCATAGTGTTTGCCGTTTTTAATACCTGTACCCATATCCGGTTCCTGTTTTTTAATTAGTTTTGCCGGTGACATCCCGACGTCACACAAAAACTATACAAAAATAGTATTTAAGTTGTATTATTTTATAGAAAAGCGGTTACTTGTAGTGTTCCTCGTGATGGTCCGGTCTGTTTCATTGTTTTCTCAGGAGGAACGGTTCACGGCCGATTCGACTCTGTTAATTCAGGATACTCTCAGAACTAATGCCATAGAACGGAATCAGATCATCAACTCCAAAAATGCTATTGACAAGCAGGTTACATATACCGCGGTCGGGTATAAAAAAAATGATATGGTTAATAAGCGGGCAATTCTCAGGGATCAGGCAGTTGTGATATATGGGGATATTGAGATAAAGGCGGATTCAATAGTATTTAATATGCAATCAAATACCGTATATGCTACAGGGGTTAAAGATTCTACCGGGAAGGTGACAGGGACCCCTGTCTTTAAAGATGGGTCACAGGAGTTTGAAGTGAGAGAGCTTACTTACAATTTTAAAACAAAGAAAGCTATTGCTTATAAATTAGTTACCAAGCAGGAAGAGGGACTGCTACGGAGCCAGGTTACCAAACTTCTCGATGATGGCACCTCCAATATCGCGAAAAGTACTTATTCGACCTGCGATGCTGAAGAACCTCATTTCTATATAAATCTGCCAAAAGCGAAGATCTATCCGGGTAAAAAGATCATTTCCGGACCCGGATACCTTGTACTTGAAGGAATTCCATTACCTATTGCGCTTCCATTCGGTTTTTTCCCGATTCAGACAAAAAGAGCCGCTTCAGGCATTCTGATACCCAAGGTGGGACAGGAACAGCAGAGAGGATATAGTCTTACAGAAGGCGGGTATTATTTTGCAATTAACGATTATTTCGATCTTTCACTGAGAGGGAACATATATACTAATGGTACCTGGATGCTTACTGCTGCTACAAATTATAATAAGATGTATAAGTACAGCGGTAATTTTTCTTTCAGTTATGCAAATAACATTTCGGGTCATAAAGGATTACCTGATTACAATAAATCAACAAATTACAGATTAGGATGGACATATGTTCAGAACCCGAAAGCCCGACCAGGCTCAAGGTTTTCAGCAAGTGTCAATATGAGCTCAAGCGAATTCGACCGCACAAACAGCTATGTGGTTTCTGAACATGTGACCACACAAAGGCAATCGAGTGTCAGCTATTCAAAAAGCTGGGAGGGTACACCATTCAACCTCTCTGCCAGTATGAACCACAGCCAGAATGTCAGGAATAAAACGATAAGCCTTAATCTTCCAAAAGTCAGTTTTAATGCCAGCAGGATTTATCCCCTGAAAGGCAGGGGATCAACTGTAACTAAAAAATGGTATCAGGAACTGCAGTTTCAGTACACGGCATCACTTGATAACCAGATTAATACGTACGACAGTCTCTTGTTTAAGAAGGATGTCTTTCAGAATATGAGAAACGGTTTTAAACACGAGGCTCCCCTGAGCCTTCAATTGCGCCCCTTCAGAAACTTCTCAATCTCACCCCAGGTTTCATATACCGGGGTTTTATACACCCAGAAAATCGAAAAAATATGGGATCCGGGCCATTTTAGTCCCGAGTTGAACAGAGTTGAACCCACTGTTCTCATTGATACTGCCAGAGGATTTTTCTACGGTCAGGCTGTCAATCCTTCTATAAGTGCAAGCTTTAACCCTCAGATATACGGAACCTTTACTTTCAAATCTGATTCAAGAGTACAGGCGGTCCGTCATGTCATGAAACCAGCTGTAAGCTTCAATTATATTCCATTTTTAAAGGAGATGAGCTCAGACATGTACCGACAGGTTCAGACTGATACATCAGGAAGAATAAACGAATATTCTGTTTTTGAAGGGAGTATCTTTGGAACACCTTCATTGTCAAGACGAAGTGGTACGGTTTCTTTCAGTCTTGTTAACATCATTGAAGCAAAAGTTTTTGCCAGAAATGATACAACGGGTAAACCAAAGAAAGTAAAGATTATTGATAACCTGGGGATTACGACCTCCTACAATATCTTTGCTGATTCGATGAAATGGTCGCCTGTAGTAATGGCCATGAGAACAACTCTTTTTAACAATTTTAATATCTCGGCAAACAGCAACTTTTCCCTTTATGGCGTTGATAGTAAAGGCCGGCAAATAGCAACTTTTGCTTATGCACAGAACAGGAAACTGATGAGACTGAATAGTTTTTCGGTAAGCCTCGACTTTAATGTCGGAGAACTTCTCAAGGGAAAGAAAGATAAGACAGCAAGTACTGGTACTCAGGGAAGCGGACAGCAGTTCTCTTCAGCGCCGAACCCGGAGCCCGGAATCAACGAATTACAAAGCCAGGATCCTGAAGGGGCACTTCTCGATGAATACGGATATCCGGTTTTTAATGTCCCATGGTCATTAGCAGTTAGTTATAACCTTAGCTATACCAAGACAATCACCCAACCGGTTGTAAGACAAACACTCTCTTTTAACGGAAATGTGTCGCTGACAAAGAAGATGGCAATTACCTATACCAGTGGTTATGATTTCAAAATGAAAGAGATCACTATGACACAGATTGGAATATCGCGCGACCTGCATTGCTGGGATATGAGCTTCAACTGGGTCCCGAACGGTTCAATGAAAATGTGGAACTTTACAATCAGGGTAAAGGCCGCAATTCTTTCAGACCTGAAATACGAGCGCCGGAAAGATTTTCATGACACTTATTATTAATTGAAACAATTGCGGTAAAGTAAAACTCTACTCGGCAACTATTTCAAAGCCCACTTCCACTTTAACCTCACGGTGAAGCTTAATAATTGCCTTGTAATTGCCCACTTCTTTTATCTGGTCTTCAGGAAGCGTAATATTCTTACGGTCAATCTCAAATCCTTTTTCTTTAAGTGATTCAGCTATCTGAATTGTATTGACCGATCCGAAGATCTTTCCTGATGAACTTGTTTTGGCGCCGACAACAAGCCTGATATCAGCCAGTTTTGCTGCTATTTCCTGCGCTGCAACCTTGATCTTCTCTTCTTTGTGAGCTCTCTGTTTCAGATTTTCGGCATGCATTTTCTTTGCTGACGATGATGCAGCAACAGCAAATCCTTTCGGGATCAGATAATTACTTCCGTAACCTTCTTTAACAGTTACAATATCGTCTTTTTGTCCAACCTTATTCACATCCTGCAGTAAGATAATCTCCATATTCAGTCCTCCTTATTTTAATAGATCAGCAACGTAAGGAAGAAGAGCGATGTGACGGGCTCTTTTGACAGCTTTGGCCACTTTCCTTTGATATTTAAGAGATGTGCCCGTTATTCTGCGTGGCAGTATCTTCCCCTGGTCGTTAAGGAACTTCTTGAGAAACTCCGGGTCCTTATAATCAATATAACGGATCCTGTTTTTCTTAAAACGGCAGTATTTCTTCTTTTTGATCTCAACGGCAGGCGGAGTCAAATATCTGATTTCTGATTCGTTCTGTGCCATATCTTATTCCTCCTTCGTTTTTCCTGATTCTTTTTGTTTTCTCTTTTTCTCTGCATATTCAACGGCAAACTTCTCCATACTGAAGGTTAAAAACCTGATTATCCTTTCATCCCTGCGATATTGCAGCTCAAGTTTCTCAATCAACTCGCCTGTGCTTTTGAATTCAATCAGGTAATAGAAGCCGGTTGACTTCTTCTGAATAGGATAGGCCAGTTTTTTCAGGCCCCAGTTCTCTTCATGAACGATCTCACCGCTGTTATCGGTTATGATCTTCTTGAATTTTTGTACCGCTTCCTTCATCTGGTTCTCAGACAAAACGGGAGTTGCAATGAAAACGGTCTCATACTGATTCAACATTGTAAACAATTATTAATTAGTTAAATGATTTTGGCTCGCAAAGGTACAATTTTTTTAATTTTTGCAAAATTAATTCATATAAATTTATTTGCTTAAGTTATGTGCCTGAAATTTGAATTCAACCTTACCGTGAATTTCGCCAGAGCATATTATCACCACAGTTTTTAACTATATTTGTACTTCAACATTTGAGAAAGAAAGGGTAGTCAATTTTTATGGAAAACTTCATTGTTTCAGCGAGGAAATACCGTCCTGCAACCTTTGACATGGTCGTTGGTCAGGATTCGATTACAAATACGCTGAAAAGTGCAATTAAGAACAAATATCTTACACAGGCTTATCTGTTTTGTGGACCAAGAGGGGTGGGAAAAACCACATGTGCAAGAATTTTTGCCAAAACAATAAACTGCAGCAATTTAAAGGAAAATTCTGAAGCTTGCGATGAATGTGAATCATGTCTGTCGTTCAATTCATTGAGATCCTTTAATATCCATGAGCTGGATGCTGCTTCCAATAACAAGGTAGATGATATCCGGAGCCTCACCGACCAGGTAAGGATCCCGCCGCAGATAGGAAAGTACAGCATATATATAATAGATGAGGTGCATATGCTCTCTTCTTCTGCCTTTAATGCTTTTCTGAAGACACTTGAAGAACCTCCTGCCCATGCTATTTTTATTCTTGCCACAACCGAGAAACACAAGATCATCCCGACAATTCTCTCACGCTGCCAGATATTCGATTTCAACAGGATCAGAATTGAGGATATAGTGGACCGATTGATGTATGTGGCCAGGAACGAAGGAGTCAGCGCCGAGGAAGAGGCTCTTCATATCATAGCACAGAAGGCCGACGGGGCACTTAGAGATGCTCTCTCAATCTTCGATCAGATCGTCAGCCTTTGCAGTAAAGAGATTACCTATAAGGAAGTCATTGAAAACCTCAATGTTCTCGACTATGAATATTATTTCAAAACTGTTGAAAGCGCTTTGATAGGCGATGTCTCATCTGTCCTGCTTACTTTTAACGAAATACTTGAAAATGGATTTGACGGACACAATTTTATTTCGGGACTTAACAGTCATATGCGCGATTTGCTGGTCAGCAAAGATAAAGAGACATTGAAGCTTCTTGAAACAACACCCTCTGTGAAACAAAAATATCTTGAACAGACTGCTTTAAGTCCGGTGGAGTTCCTCTTTAAAGCTCTTGAAATAGGAAGCAACTGTGACCTCTCTTATAAAACCAGTAAGAATCCTCGTTTGCATGTCGAACTCTCATTGATACGTCTGTGCCGTTTGTCAGACCAGCAGGAAGAGACCTCTGAAAAAAAAAAGAGTGATCTGAAAAAAACCGGGATCCCTGATGATGACCTTCCTCTGCCATCTAAATCTGAAATAATCAGAAAAGCTGATGAAATTGTTGAGAAGCATAACCTGACAACCATGCGACCCTCCAGGAAGCATGATATTGAATCAGAAAAACTGACAAAATCATTTTCGATAAAGGAAGTTATTTCTGACGGGAAGATACCTCCGGAATATTCAGAATCAACTGTAGATGAGCCGGCTGCGAACACACGGGGAAAACCAAGGGAAGAATTCAGCCTTGATGCTTTCGAGGCTGCATGGCAGGAGTTTACTGAAAGTCTTAAAGGTGACGGCAACAGGATTATCAGTATGTTTAAATCAGTAAAACCGGAAGTGGAAAATGATCAGTTGATCAAAATCCATCTGAGCAATGCAGCCCAGAAAGATTTATTCAATCTGAACTATAAACAGAAACTAATAAGTTTCCTTGAAGCACGCTTCACTATAAATGATCTTGATATTGAATCCATCGTTGATCTTTCCGAAACCAATGAAATTCTCTATACTGATGAGCAAAAATATAATTACCTGGTCTCAAAGTACCCTGCATTAAAAGATATTAAAAAAGCATTTAATCTGGATATTACCTGAAAGTACTCAGACCCGCTATCTGCCAGAGATGTTGGTAATGGTACAGGCCTGGGTCTGTCAGTTACTTATGGAATTGTTACGGAAACAGGGGGAGAGATAATAGTTTCAGGTAAGCAGCAGAGAGGTTCGGTCTTTTATGTCTATCTGTCTGTTATTGGCAGAAAAATTAGTAAATTCGTAGATTGAAACCTGATTTTTAAAACCATAAAAACTTACAATTATGTTAAAGAAAAAAATAGAAGATATCTGCAACAGACAGATAGAAAGAGAAGGATATTCTTCCAACCTGTATCTGGCAATGGCATCATGGGCTGAAAACAGCGGCCTTGCAGGAGTGGCCTCCTGGTTATATGTTCAGTCTGATGAAGAGAGAATACATATGTTGAAGTTCATTAAATACATGAACGAAAGAGGTGGTATAGCAGTTGTCCCTGCACTGAAGAAGCCGGGCACCGATTACAAGAGCGTTGAAGAGATGTTCAAAGAGGTGTTGAAGCATGAAGAGTTCATTACCACCAGTATAAATGAGATAGTCTCTCTTACTCTCGACGAAAAAGACTATAACACACATAACTTTTTACAGTGGTTTGTCACTGAACAGGTTGAAGAGGAAGCATCGGTAAGGACTATTCTGGATAAAATAAAACTTATTGGAAAAAACAACATGTATCAGTTCGACAGAGACATCATGAGTCTGAGATCGCCTGCGGCTGGTGCACCGGACAATACATGAAAAAATTTGTTTTATTATTTACAGGTTTTATTTTAATTATTCCGTTTTACCATATTCAGGCACAGGAGCTTCTTTTAAACTCAAAGATCACCGGAGTCTGCTATGCCGGAAATAAAGTAAACAGAATATATATTCCGCCTCCCAAAGAGTTCAGAGACAGTAAAGGTTCAAAAGGAGGCGGATCTATTACTGTTTATTATTCAGGATTTTCTGATCAGGCAATGACCGCAATGGATTATGCCATCTCAATCCTGAAATCAATACTTCCTCCTGATACAAAGCTTACGATTAATGCATCATGGAAAAAAATTTCAACCAGTGGTGTACTCGGTAATTCAAGAATCACTGGTTTTGCTGCCGGATGGGGAATTAATGCAGAGAAGCCTTTTGCTTTCTACCCGGTTGCGCTTGCTGAAAAGATAGCCGGAAAAAGTCTTAATGAAGATATGGAAGGCGATATTGAATTAATATTGAACAGTTCAGTAAGCTGGTACCTGGGAACTGACGGAAATACACCGACTCAGAGATATGACCTGGTTACAGTTGTTTTGCATGAAATCTGTCATGGCCTGGGCTTTTTTGACAGTATGGACACAGATGACAATGGTACTGTAGGATTTTATGGCGTTGGTACCATACCGGTTATCTATGATACATTCATTGAGAATCTGACCGAAAAAAGACTTACGGATACCCTTATTTTTACAAATTACACCGCTGCCCTTCTTAAAGAGTTCACCGGAGGTCAGCTCTATTTCGACGGCCCGCTGGTAAACAAGTATCTGAACGGAACACGAGCCAGAATTTATGCTCCCTCAACGTGGGATGCCGGTTCCAGCATTTCCCATCTCGACGAGGTAAGAACTCTGCCGCCACACACACTTATGACACCGTTTATCGATCTTGGCGAAGCTATACATGACCCTGGTCAGCTTACTTTCTCGATCCTTGGCGAGCTGGGATGGATAAACACCAGGATCATTCACAATGAGCCCGCTGATACTGAGGAGTATCTGTCTGAAATAGAATTATTGGCCGGAATCAAATCAGATACCTTATATAATCGCAACAGGATTGGACTGGTTTATTCTCTTAACAACTTTCTTACGGCTGATACCCTTTATATGATCCCACAATCAACAGATGATTCTTATAAACAGACAATCTCAATACCTTCATATGATATAAAGCTCGACTACTATATGTTCGCCGAAGACCACTTTAACCGTCTTTACAGGTCCCCTTCGCTGGCCGATAAACGGCCATTCAGCATCTATATTGGCACCGACACTGTAAAACCTGTAATTATACATTCACCGGAAGAATTCTATTTTGAGAAAGTAAATTCAATAAAACTTGAAGCAACTGTCACTGACAATCTGGGTATTGATACTGTTTATGTTGAGTACCGGGTGAACCAGGGAGCAAGTAAATTCATAGGATTAACTGATGGTGCTGAGGATTTATACAGCAAATTACTTTATACAAAGCCGGAAGCATTGACAGGTGGTGATTCAATTCAATACAGGATTGTTGCAATTGATAAAGCTGCAGTTCCAAATATCCGCATTATGCCGGAAACCGGGTATTATACCATTAATATTGAGACAACTAATTCAGTAGTGACAGACTATTCCACTGATTTTACCAATGACCCGGATGACTTTTATTTTTCAGGTTTTAAAATAGCTAAACCTTTATATTTCTCCAGCCTTGCCTTACATACAGAACATCCGTATAAGAGTCCTGATGAAGATGATAAAACTTTTAATTTCTTCGCTGTTTTGCGTCACCCGGTAGTTTTTGATCCTACAGGTATGGTACTAACGTTCAGGGAACTGGTGCTGGTGGAACCCGGTGAGGAGGGCTCTCGGTTCGGCTCGACCGATTTTTATGATTATGTGGTCGTTGAGGGGTCCAAAGATTTTGGTACGACCTGGTTCAGTCTGGCTGGTGGTTACGACAGCAGGATCATTCCTTCGTGGGAAACAGCATATAACAGCTCAATTGACGGACAAAATTCCACATACGTGGGGAAAGAGTCGATGCTTGTGCAACGTGTTATTTATCCGCGGGTATCCGACAAAATCTCTTCGGGCGATTCCTTGCTGGTCAGGTTCAGATTGTTCTCCGATCCCTATGCAAACGGGTGGGGATGGGTGATCGATGACCTTCAGATCAATCCTCTTGCTGACCCTGTTGAGAAAATCGCAACGGTTCCTGTCAAAATATATCCCAATCCCGGAAATGGTTTGATTACCCTTGAAAGAGAATCCACCGGAGACTGGCAACCTCTTCGCTTCACCGTATATAATTCTGTCGGACTCTGTCTGATTAAAAATAATCTTGTGATTGACCCGATTACTCAAATCGATATTTCCGGTTATTCATCAGGCCTTTACATCATTGTTATAGATCAGGGAGGTGAAATAACAACTATCAAATACAGCCTGATTAAATAGTGGTTCGAATATCCGGGCTTAAGTTCAGAAGAACTTTATAACCTCTTTATTTGAAAAATAAGCTAATTTTGCGTGAAATTTTGAATTCTGTTAAAACAGTATACAAATGAGCATTATAAATCAGGTATTGGGACTCTTCCTGGGGAACAAGTATGAGAAGGATATGAAGGAGGTAAATCCTTATGTGGAAAAGATACACCAGGAATATGAAAAATTAAAAAATGTTTCAAATGACCAGCTGAGAGACCTTTCAGCTGAGCTGAGGAAAGAGATACTTGGTTATATAGAATCTGATGAAGTTGAAATAATATCGCTGAAGGAAAGAGCTGAGAAGGAGGAAGATGTTGACGAGAAAGAAAAATTGTACAACGAAATAGACAGAATAGAAAAACTCATCAATGAGAAATTTGAGAAAGTTCTTGATGAGTCTGTCCCGAGGGCATTCGCGATCGTAAAAGAGACTGCAAGGCGTTTTAAGGAAAACAGTGTTCTTGAGGTTACAGCTCGTCAGTATGACAGGGATCTTGCTGCCATCAGGGAGAGCATTACAATTAAAGGCAATAACGCATACTGGAGTAACAAATGGGTGGCAGGCGGTAATGAGATACTCTGGGATATGGTTCACTATGATGTCCAGCTTATCGGAGGTGTCGTTCTGCATAAAGGGAAAATAGCCGAGATGGGTACCGGAGAGGGAAAAACTGTTGTGGCAACTCTGCCGGTGTTCCTGAACGCCATGGCGGGCAGGGGTGTTCACATTGTTACTGTTAACGATTATCTCTCCAAACGCGACTCTGAGTGGATGGGCCCTATTTATGAGTTTCACGGTCTTACGGTTGATTGTATCGATAAACATCAGCCTAATTCTGCCGACCGTCGTAAAGCATATAATGCCGATATCACTTTCGGTACTAATAATGAGTTCGGCTTTGACTATCTCAGGGATAATATGGCAATTAATCCTGAAGACCTTGTACAACGCAAGCATCACTATGCTATAGTTGACGAGGTTGACTCGGTGCTCATTGACGATGCCCGGACCCCTCTGATCATATCCGGTCCTACCGCCAGAAGCGATACACAGCAGTTTGATGAGTTGAAACCTAAAGTTGACAAGCTGGTAAGTGCCCAGAAAAAGCTTGTCACACAAATACTTGCAGATTCAAAAAGACTTATTTCGGAAGGGAAAAATGAAGGGGGGGGTCTGCTTTTGTTGAGGGCATTCAAGGGACTGCCAAAGAATCATGCACTTATCAAGTTTCTAAGCGAGGAGGGAAATAAATCACTTCTCCTTAAGACTGAAAACTTCTACATGCAGAACAACAGCAAGGAGATGCCCAAAGTAACAGAGGAGCTTTTTTTTGTTATCGAAGAAAAGGCAAACTCTATCGAGCTTACTGAAAAAGGGCTCGATCTGATATCTACCTCTGTTGAGGATGCAAGCTTCTTTATTCTTCCTGATGTTGGCTCCAAAATAGCCGATCTGGAGAAAACGAACCTTACCGACAGGGAAAAGATAAAAATGAAGGATGAACTCCTGCAGGATTACTCGGTTAAATCGGAACGGGTTCACACAATGACTCAACTGCTGAAGGCATGGACCCTGTTTGACAAGGACATTGAGTATGTGGTAATGGATAATAAGGTTAAGATAGTTGATGAGCAAACCGGCAGAATTCTTGAAGGTCGCCGTTATTCAGACGGACTTCATCAGGCTATTGAGGCAAAAGAAAATGTTAAAGTTGAAGAGGCTACTCAGACATATGCAACAATAACTCTTCAGAACTACTTCAGAATGTACCACAAACTGGCAGGGATGACAGGAACCGCTGAGACTGAAGCAGGAGAGTTCTGGAATATTTACAAACTTGATGTGGTTGTCATTCCAACCAACCGGCCGGTGATCAGGTTTGATCGCGAAGATCTGGTTTACAAAACCAAGAGGGAAAAATATAATGCTGTTATTGATGAGATAGGGGAGATGTACCAGCAGGGTCGCCCCGTACTTGTTGGGACCACTTCAGTTGAAATATCCGAATTGCTGAGCAGGATGCTTAAGATGAAAGGGCTGAAGCATAATGTTCTTAACGCTAAGCTCCATCAGAGAGAGGCAGAAATTGTTGCGGAAGCAGGAAAACCGGGAACAATTACTATTGCAACCAATATGGCCGGTAGGGGGACGGATATTAAGCTTGCCGAAGAGGTCCGAAGAGCAGGTGGCCTGGCAATAATCGGAACTGAAAGACATGAATCAAGACGGGTGGACCGACAGCTTCGCGGACGTTCAGGACGCCAGGGTGATCCGGGATCTTCACAATTTTTTGTATCCCTCGAAGATGAGCTCATGAGATTGTTTGGATCAGAAAGAATTGCGGGTATTATGGATAAGCTGGGCCTTAAAGACGGAGAAATGATCCAGCATCCGATGATCTCCAAATCTATCGAACGTGCGCAGAAAAAAGTCGAAGAAAATAACTTTGGGATCAGGAAAAGGCTTCTGGAGTATGATGATGTGATGAATTCCCAGAGGGAGGTTATTTACAGGAAAAGAAGGCATGCCCTGCTCGGTGAAAGATTATCTGTTGATATAGCCAATATGATGTACGATGTTATCGAAAACACTGTGGATACATACCATAAAGAGGGTGATTTCGAAAACTTCGATTTTGATCTTATCCGTTCATTTTCAATGGATTCCCCGGTACCGGCAATGGATTTCGTAAAGATAAATTCTGATCAGGTTGTAAATCAGGTCTATGCCAAAGTCATTGAAACATATAAAAGAAAAGTGGAGGCAATTTCACAGCAGGCTTATCCGGTACTGAAGGATGTTTATGAAAGGATGTCACATACCTACGAAAATGTAGTTGTACCGATCTCAGACGGATTAAGAGTGTTTCAGGTCGTAACGAACCTTAAAGCCACTGCAGAATCGGAAGGTAAGGAGCTTGCCAAAGCGTATGAGAAGACCGTCGTTCTTGCAACCATCGATGATGCATGGAAAGAGCACCTGAGAGAAATGGATGAACTGAAACAATCGGTCCAGAATGCTACTTATGAGCAGAAGGATCCTTTGCTGATATACAAATTTGAATCGTTTGAGCTCTTTAAGACCATGCTGGCCAAAGTGAATAAGGATGTTGTCAGTACCCTGATGAAAGGTCATATACCAACTCAGGATCCTGATCAGGTCAGGGAGGCACAGAGGAGACGCCAGGTCGATATGAGTAAATACAGGACCTCAAAAAGCGACTTTTCGCAATATAGCTCTACCGGAGGGGGCAGCCCTGAAAAAAATCAAAAAGCAGAACCGGTAAGGGTTGACAAAAAAGTTGGGAGAAATGACCCGTGCCCCTGTGGAAGCGGTAAGAAATATAAACAGTGCCATGGCAGTCAGCTGATGGGAGCACAGGGCGCCGGAGCAAACATATAATCAGATTTTGCCCACTTCTTCCAGCGCCTTCTGGATTCTTACATAAGTTGTCCTGCTTACAGGAACCAGTGGAAGTCTGAGATTATTCGGACAAATATTTAAAATGTTAAGCATTGCTTTTATTCCTGAAGGATTGCCTTCAGCGAAGAGTAATTCTGTTATTTCAAGAAACCTGTACTGAATTTCACGTGCCTGTTTGAAATTATTCTTTAAACAGAGGTTTACTATTTCACTGCATTGCGTTGGAAAAACATTTGCCAGAACCGAAATAACGCCTGCTCCGCCAGCTGCAATTATTGCAAGAGTCATCATATCATCACCTGAAATAAGATTAAAATTTTCAGGTTTCCCCTTTAAAATTTTCATGATCTGACTCATATCGCCGGATGCCTCTTTTATTCCCACAATGTTATCACATTCAGCAGCAAGCTGAAGGCAGGTCTCTGCAGAAATATTGCTGCAGGTTCTTCCAGGGACATTATAAATAATGACTGGTACCGGGCTGCAGGTTGCAATTGCTTTAAAATGCTGGAATAATCCTCGTTGATTTGGTTTATTGTAATAGGGTGCAACCGACAAGATCCCGTCAACACCGGTAAGATCAGCGTGCCGGACTGAATTTATAACCTCCTGAGTGTTGTTTCCCCCAATGCCGACTACTACAGATATACGATTGTCAACAACCTCCAGGACATATGAGATCAGCGCTTTTTTTTCATCTCTTGTAAGAGTTGACGATTCACCCGTGGTACCCATCGTGACAATATAATTGACCCCGCCGCTGATAACATGATTTATGACCCGGCCTAAAGCAGCAAAATCAATGCTTGTATCGTTCTTGAATGGTGTTACAATGGCTACCCCTGTCCCTTTGAATTTCTTCATTTTAATAAATATTAAACTGCGGTTTTAACAGATCCTGAATTAATTATTTCCAGATAGTAAAGTATATGTTCAAGATAGTTTTCAACATTTATGGAGTTCGTTAACTCCATCATAAGATCATATGGTAAAGATGCTGCTTCAGAACCATAAAGCCCTATCTTCAAACCTGCTTCAGATAATGCCGAGACATATAAAAGCGGAAACAGATTTTCGAAATTAATATTGATCAGAACATCGAAACGGTTTTTAATGAAAGAATTAACCTCCTGTACAACAGGTCGATAAAATAAATCCAGGTCTTTCTTTTTAAAACATGCCAGATACCGTATTGCAGTGTATTGATCAGGAAGTGTTTTCCCCTGAAAATAGCCGAGAATGCTTACCTCTATATTCCTTTCCTTCATTTTTTGATAGAACCTCGATAAAGCAGTAAAATCTTCAGTTCTGGATGCATTCCATGCTATACCTATATTATTTACATTATTCAGGTTGATATAAGATGCCTTTCTTTTTACCCTGGCTGCTTTTTCCGAGAGTATTACCCTGCCTGCGTATAACCTGATGCCGCTTAATAAATCCATGCTGCAAACCTAACAGTTTTTATTAATATATGTTCTGGAAAATTACTATTCTTCACCAATTATTTTCAGGAATTCCATTTCGGATAAAAGAGGCACTCCCAGCTCTGTGGCTTTCTCCTTTTTCGAAGGACCCATATTCCTGCCAGCCAGAATAAATGTCGTATTTCCTGAAATTGATGCGGAATATTTGCCTCCATTCTTTTCAATTATCTCCTTGTATTCATCCCTGCTGTGTTTCTCGAATACTCCGGAAATAACAATTGTTTTTTTATCGAGAGTTGTTCCGGTTTGATCCTCCTCCGTCTCTTCCTTTAATTTCAATCCTGTCTGCTTTAAACGTCTTATAATATCAAGGTTTTCATCATCATCAAAAAATGCAATAATACTCGAGGCTATTTTTGGCCCGATCTCTCGGACATCTGTCAACCGCTCAATGTCAGCATTGATAAGATCATCGATCGATCTGAATTTCTTTGAGATGGTTTTTGCTACCGTCTCTCCGACATGCCTTATTCCCAGGGCATAAAGGACCCTGTGATAAGGTGTGTTTAATGAGTTCTTAATACTGTTCAGAATATTGGCAGCCGATTTTTTTCCCATTCGCTCAAGCGGCACCAGCTGCTCTGCCTTTAAGTCGTACAGATCTGCAAAGTTCCTGATAAGTTTTACGTTGTAAAGCAGATCTACCGTTTCTTCACCCAGTCCCTCAATATCCATGGCCTTCCTGCTTGTAAAATGTTCAATCCTGCCTTTAATCTGCGGAGGGCAGTGTAAATAATTCGGACAAAAATGGTTTGCTTCACCTTCATTTCTTGAGAGAGCGGTGCCACATTCAGGACAATCTGAAATAAAGGTAACAGGCCTACTTTTTTCATTCCTGAAAGAGTGATCAACACCAACAATCTTCGGGATTATTTCTCCTCCTTTTTCAACGTAAACCATGTCATTTAAGTGGAGATCAAGGAGTGCTATATGATCAGCATTGTGAAGGGATGCCCGTTTAACTGTAGTCCCGGCCAGAAGAACGGGTTCAAGATTTGCAACAGGAGTAACGGTACCTGTCCTTCCTACCTGAAAAGAGACGGATAACAGCATTGTCAGAGCCTGCTCAGCCTTATACTTATATGCGATTGCCCATCGGGGCGATTTTGCCGTAAAGCCAAGCTCCTGCTGCTGGTCGAGAGAGTTTACTTTGACTACAACACCATCAATGTCGTAAGGGAGATTTTTTCTTTCCGATTCCCATAAGGCAATAAAATTACATACATCCTCAATAGTTCTGCAGATCATTATGCTTTCAGGCACTTTAAAACCCAAGCCTGAGGCTTCCTTCAAATTGTCATAGTGAGTATTATGTGGAACTCTTTCTCCGAGGAGAAAATAGACAAGACATTCAAGTTTTCTTGAAGCAACAACTTCCGGATCAAGTAATTTGAGAGTGCCGGAAGCTGCATTTCGGGGATTGGCAAAAGGAGTGATGCTATTTTTTATCCTCTCCTCATTTAAACTGTCAAAAACAGCCCTTGGCATAAGTATTTCACCCCTTATCACAAACTCATCAGGTACCCTTTCTCCCGTTATTTTCCATGGAATATTCCTTATTTTCTTTATGTTTTCAGTTACATCATCACCGCTTGTACCATCACCTCTTGTAAGAGCCCTTTTAAGAGTTCCGTTCTGATAAGTAATGCTGATTGAGGCTCCGTCATATTTCAATTCACAGACATATTCTATTTCCCCTGTCAGCGATTTTTTTATTCTGCTGTCAAAATCACGAAGTTCCTCTTCACTATATGTATTACCAAGTGAAAGCATAGGATACTTGTGAGGATATTGCCTGAATTCCCTGGTTATATCACTGCCAACCTTCTGTGTCGGAGAGCCTGAATCAATCAGTTCGGGAAATCTCTTTTCAAGGGTTTCCAGCTCATTGAGAAGAAGATCGTACTCAAAATCTGATATCACGGGTTTATTCTGAACATAATATCTGTGGTTATGTTCTTCTATTTCTTTGCGGAGCTTATCGATACGTTCCTTTGCCTCATCCTGCTTCATGAAAAATGGGATAATCGGTTATGATGAGTAATTAATTATTTGATTTTCAGCTCCAGACCCCCTCAATGATCTTGCCGCATTTGCTGCATTTGTTTGTAATTATGTTATTGGATGCAATTCGATAACCCTGCCTGATAATCAATGTGGAGTAGCATGAGGGACACCTTGTGTCAGATTTTTCGTTCCCTGGTACATTTCCGGTATAAACATATACTAATCCCTCCTCGGCTGCAATCTGTGATACTTTGTTCAGGACCTCCACCGGAGTCGGCGGTACCTGTTCAAGTTTATGAGTAGGATAGAACCTGCTGAAATGAATGGGCGTTTTACTAAATCCGTTGTCGCTTAACCATCTGCACATTTTTCTTATCTCTTCAGGTTTGTCTGTCCAGTTAGGAACAACAAGATTGGTGATCTCCAGCCATATACCCATTTCTTTTATTATTTTAAGTGAATCGAGTACAGGTTGTAACTTGCCTCCGGTAAGCTTCAGATAAGTGGTTTCACTGAACGATTTCAAATCAATATTAGCTGCGTCAATTACTGTGCATAATTTTCTAAGAGGCTCTTCATGGATATATCCGTTCGATTTGATGATGTTTTTTATGCCGGCTTTTCTTGCCAGAGCAGCCGTATCAAAAACATATTCATAAAAGGTTACAGGTTCAGAGTATGTATAGGCGATTGACAGGCAGCCCTTATTGACACACTCTTCCACCACCTTTTCAGGCATCAGATCATAGTTCCTTGTCTTATCCGGGCTTGTCTGAGAAATAGTCCAGTTCTGGCAGTTCAGGCATACAAGATTGCATCCTGCAGTTGCTATTGAATATGCCCGTGATCCGGGAAGAAAATGATACAACGGTTTCTTTTCGATTGGATCAACGTTAGCTGAACAGGGATTACCATATGCCAGGGTGTAAAGCTTCGATTTATAGACTTTACGATTATTACATTTACTCAATTCACCCTCTTTGAGAACGCACTCATTTGGGCAGATCCTGCACATTATGCCTCTGGCGGTCTCCTCCTGGAACATTGCGATTTTTTTGTAAATACCTGGTTGATCGGCGAAAATGTCTGAAAAAACAGAGGTGTCCGGTAAGCATATAGTCCCTGCAGAAAATGCCATGCATTTCTTCAGAAATTCACGTTTGCTGATTTTATTTTTTGCCTCCTGCATCTCAATTAGATAAACACTTCAAAATTAATTAAAACTAATATTTGTTTCTGACTGTGCCAAACATAAAACCGGCTATTACCATTACCGATAACAGAAAAACAGAAACCTTTATTCCAAACGCCGGAACAGCTAGTCCTGCGAAAAGGATAAATCCAAGAGCCGAACCCGCCAGGTCAGCACTGTAAACAGATGAGGGACTACTATTCCCTTTATTATCAAGTGTAAGCTCTCTGAAGAGGTTGCCGGTAAGTAACGCCGGCAAAAAAGCTGATAAAATAATTAAACTTACAACCGGTAATACACCTTTTAGAAAGAGGATATTATTAATAAGGAGAGCTGACAGCAAATAGAAGGCAAAAAGCATAATAATCCTTAACCTTAAAGATAGTCTATTGAGATAACGAATATTAATTCCGGATCCGACTGCCAGTCCGGCCATCAGTCCTGCAATAATCAGTCCTGTCAGCTGATACATATTTCCTATCGTAAGCTGTAAAACTAACAATAAGATAATTTCAAAACCGGCCAGGGCCGATGCACTGCAATACATAATGAGATTACTCCTTCTTATGGTAAAGATTGGCAAAATGAAGATTATTATTAAAAGTATAAGTGCAGGGATTCTCTCCTTAAGGGTTTTGCTCAGATTAAATGACTGATAATAAAAACAGGCAACAGGATGTGCTGACCTGTTCTGTGAGATATTCTTGTCCATTAATGAGATAATCTCTTCAGATTTCATTAATGTAAGGTCATCTGCAAGAAAATCCGGGCCTACATAAACATTGCTTATATTTCTTCTCATTGTAAGATCGCAGAAGGCAGGGGAGAGATTTTTGCCGGAGGCAATAAAGTAGATTTTATTACCGGCAACAGGCAGTACATTCTTAAACACAGCGCTCAGACTGTTGAATACTGATGAATAAAGATTAACCGCTTCTTTGTTGAAGTAATTGGTGTTGATACCGGGTGAGCATAAAAAAACACCGCCGGAATTAAGTTTATTAATAACAGTTTCAAAGAAATCTGTTGTGTAAAATCTGTTTAGCAGAAGAGAAGAGGGTGGTGGCAGAAGGACTATAATCACATCAAATAGTTCATCAGATTTCCTGATATAACTGAATGCATCTTCATATTCAATTCTCAGGTTCTGAAATTCCGGAAGAGGAGCAGAGTTCTCAAATTTTATTAATGCAGGATCCCTTTCAACATATACAACCTTCATAACGGGATACTTCATTATTTCATTAATATGTGAGTTAATTGAACCTGAGATCAACAGCACACTTTGAGGATGATCACTCTGAAGCATGGCATAATGAATATCTTCTTCCCGCTCCATAACATCATCACTATACGAAAGAAGGCGATGATTATAATATACTGCAGGATCTCCTTCATACTCAGCTCTGGTAATATTGCCATATGGAGTATCTTGTGTTTCTCTTACTGCAATTCCCGGGAGCAGCAGTTGTCTGAAAGAAACATCCGGTTCGGAAATTATTATCAGAGAGCAGATGATAAGAATTGATAGCTTAAAAAACAGCCTCGCTGATTTGTTCTTCAGGTAGAAGGTTAGCATAACAAATGAAAATCCCGATATAATTACCAGTAATATCATCTGATAAGTATTCAGCACACCCGAACTCAGGAAAGCTATAATAATTCCGGCTATGATCCCGCCAATTGTTTCTATTGAAAAAGATTTTCCTGGGATAAAATTATTACCTGACCGTGCAGCATAAATAAGTTTTACGAAAGTGAATCCCGAGGCCAGACAAAATGGGATAAGAACGATGAACGTAAAGATTAAACTGATCAGAAAAGAGGGAGTCTCACCGGTTTTAAGAAATAAATTTGCGAATATAAATAAAAGGGAAAGCGATATGAAGGGGCTTAAAGAAAAGACAAGGTTTATTTTCCTGATGTCTTTCATTGATGAACTGCCTGCAAAGGCTGCGCCGATTCCCGATCCGATCAGCCATGATCCCAGGAAAGTTCCGGTAATCAGTTCATAACCTCCCGAAATATTCATCATCTCCCTGATAAGCAACAACTGAATTGATGAACTGACAAAACCTGTTACAAACAAATTGGCGGTCATCTTTGGTGACTCCGGTATTTGACCCTCTTTGCCGAGTGGTATCTTCTCCTGTTTTTCAAACAGTTTTTTAAAATATGACAAGTGCCAGATAAGATGGAAAATCCCTATTGCAGCCAGACCAATTCCGGCTTCAGCATGCCATTTAAGGATTGTTTTGACGAATGAGAGGTTCCACTTATGGCTTATCTGCAGAGCAAGAAAAACCCCTGCCAGAGCTGTTATAATAAAGGCAATTACTAGTGCAGAATTCCAGAGTTTTCTGTGAACCTGTAAAGAGTAAAAGCCAATCCGGTAGAAAAAATAACTTGTCAGGTAAAGAACCAAAGCTGTAAATAGTGTACTAACGACATGATACATAGTTACTTTTTCTATTCTTCAAGTACAATTCCTTCATAAATAAATATCTCGGCATTTTTCCAGCCTTCCCATCCTATCCCTGCTTTATCACGGGATGTATATCCAAGGAACTCTTCAACATTCCAGCCATTTTCAGTTGCTACCTGAGGTAGCATAGTCCCCGATCTGAACTCCTTTTTTATGTATATCCCATGTTTGCCAAGTACAATATCTTTAATATTATCGATTTTCTTCAATGGCCCGAGAACAGTAATTTCAATATCTGTTTTTTCAAACTCATCTTCTGTAAGAGGAGAGAAACGGTTGTCATCAAAAGCGGATGAGAGGGCTGATTCCATTACTACTTTATAGAGCGGGTCGGAGGAGGTGAACCTCCCGATACAGCCTCTGAGTTTTCCATTTATTTTCAGGGTGACGAAAGCTCCCAGGGGCATATAGAAGAGATCGGGAAGGTTTCCATTATCGATTGAAAGTCTCTTTTTATCATACAACATCGAACGGATACTGTTCCTGGCAATATCTAATAATTTATCTTTTTCTTCCCTGGTGAAAGATATCTCATCTGCCATATTGTTGTTTGATCCTGATTTGATTTTTTTTTCTATCAATGCAATTGCATGATAGCCCACTACCTCGTCTTTGCTTCCAAACCGGGAATCTCCGGAATTACAGTAATCTATCCTTTTGAATTCCAAATTGTTAATCCCTTCAGCAAGATAAAGTAAGAGAAGTCCGGAGGTCCATCCGCACATACTTGTTGATAATCCGGGAATATTCTTTGCTGAGTTTTTCTTCAGAGCCTCGAGGAATGTCTGGGAATTACCTGAAATTAAACTGTTTGCAGTGTAATTATCAATCTCATTTGCATTCATGTAATCGGGATAATGCGAAAAATCGCTGCTTATAACAAACAAATTTTCAGGTACGAACCATGGTTTAAGTATTTCGGCAATCTTTTTAATGCTGCCGGTATTATTTGTACCGATAATGATAGGAACAATCATTGGATCAGAGGTAAAATAATATTGAATAAGAGGTATCTGAACCTCAATGCTATGTTCCTGGTTATGAGCAGTAACAGGAAAGTTAAAGAGTCTGTTTTCACTTTTGAGTTTGTTAGCAATTTCCATGTTCACTTTAAGCTTCCCCAGAGGAGTTATAAAGTCCCCCGTATTATAAACTGATGCTCCTTCAAATGCCATTACATGACTTGATCCTATTATGAAAATATTTTTTATTGTAGCGTTCCGGTCAACGGTCGAAAATGCCGATGCAGCTACTTTGCCTGAGAAGACATACCCGGCATGAGGAGTGACCACAGCTCTCACCATAAGATTACCGGGACTCTTCACACAATTTTCAAAAAGTTGCCGGATATCTCTTGTAAGGGTCTCTTTATCTGCTGAATAGAATCTGCCGGCGGCAACCGGTCGCCGGTCATTTGACCTGGTTTGGGAAAATGTTTCCATAACGATAAAAATTGATAGCAAGACAAAACATACTCGTCGCATGGTGTGATGCAATTAATTAACGTAATAAAGTTAGGTCAAAAAATTGGAAGATTGACTTATTGTCAGTACAAAATTGAGTGAAAGATCTAGATAAAAATCATCGATTCCTTAAGAACCTTTCCACCGGTGTCAGTACCATATATTTTAAGGCCGACACTTACGGTTGCACTGCTGATAACATCAATAACAGGACTCAGATCATCCTTGATGTCATCTATGTCATCGAAGTCTTCTATAGGAAAGTATATATGCAGAATGAGTACACATTCCGGGCTTTTTATTCCGCTAAGAGCTTTTACTATTTTTGCCAGCCATATTGATGAGGCAGTATTGAAATATTCAAGGTTTAACCTTAAATTTGTGGTTTGTCTCGGGCTCTTAATATATTCAGAGACCCAGTCAAGCACTGGTTCAAAGATCCTGGGAGCATTAATTGGTATAGATTTGCCAGAGAGGATTAATTCACCGCTCATATAATTAAGATCAATTAATGGTGTTTTCTCAGTTGGTTCAACATACATGGTTTTTAGCTCCTTCATGACGGGCTCTTTTAGCATTTTGCTCTTGAAATTAAATATCTTATTCAAAATTATAATATCTTTTTATTATCTGCTAACACATTCATCAAAAAGAAACGACTGATTGTCAAATTAACAAGGCTGTTCATATAAATACCGGATTGATCGCAGCAAAATTCTGAACCCAACATCCATCAGCCTGTCGATTTATACGTCAATATTATTAAAATGTTATATTTGCAGGCGGAAATTTTTAGCGATAATGGAGATTATTTTAAAAGATAAGATAAGGGATGCTATAAAATTCCTTTACAATAGTAACTTAACTGATGACCTTATCCAGTTGCAGGAAACAAGAAAGGATTTTAAAGGGGATTTCACCCTGATAGTCTTTCCGCTCCTGCGCTTCTCTAAAAACACACCCGAACAGACTGGTGAGAACATCGGAAATTATCTTGTTTCAAATTTCAAGGCAGTTACAGGGTATAATGTTATTAAAGGTTTTCTTAACCTTGAAATAAGCGACGAATGGTGGGTGGATTATTTCATGAGATTGTCTGCGGAAAAGAATCTGTTTAAAAATTGCCAGAGTGCTGACCCGTGGGTAGTTCTTGTTGAATATTCCTCTCCCAATACCAATAAACCTTTGCATCTCGGACATATCCGCAATAATTTGCTTGGGTTTTCACTTTACCGGATACTTTCTGCCTGCGGCCACAAAGTAATCAAAACGAATATTGTTAACGATCGCGGGATACATATCTGCAAATCGATGCTTGCGTGGCAGAAATATGGTGAAGGAGAAACTCCTCAATCGTCAGGAATAAAAGGCGACCACCTTGTTGGAAAATACTATGTGAGGTTTGAACAAGAACTTAAAACCCAGGTTGATGATCTTATCAGCACCGGGATGAATGAAGCCGATGCCAGAAATGCGGCACCTCTTATGCAGGAGGCCAGAGAGATGCTTCTTAGATGGGAAGCCGGCGAAACAGAGCTGGTTGATCTCTGGAAAAAAATGAATTCATGGGTTTATGATGGGTTTGATGAAACATACAAAATGCTTGGGGTTGATTTCGATAAGATCTATTATGAATCCGATACCTATATTATTGGCAGGAACATTGTTCTTTCCGCATTGCAGAATAATTTACTATATAGAAATAATGACAGTTCGATATGGGCTGACCTGACATCCGAAGGACTCGATCAGAAACTTCTTCTCCGTTCCGATGGTACAGCAGTATATATGACCCAGGATCTTGGTACGGCTGTTGCCAGGTATAATGATTTTGGATTTGATAAAACTATCTATGTGGTTGGTAATGAACAAAATTACCATTTCCAGGTGTTGAAGTCACTTCTTAAAAAGATGGGATACAAATTTGCAGACGGACTGATCCATTTCTCTTATGGTATGGTTGAGCTTCCCGAAGGAAGAATGAAATCGCGGGAAGGTACAATCGTGGATGCTGACGACCTTATTAAAGAGATGAAAGATACGGCGCGGATAGTCTCACTCGAATTAGGAAAACTGTCGGAATATAACGAGGAAGAAAAAGAGGATATATTCAGAAAAATAGGACTCGGAGCCCTTAAGTATTTTATACTTAAAGTCGATCCGAGAAAAAACATGACATTTAATCCTGTCGAATCTATTGATTTTAATGGAAATACAGGTCCTTTCATACAATACACCTATGCCAGGATAAAGTCAGTTTTCAGAAAAGCGGATCAAATGGGAATAATTCATGATAATTCAGTTATTACTCAGGCAAAACCCGGCAAGAAGGAAATTGAGCTTATCAAACTGCTCCGTAAATTCAGCAACACTGTGGCAGAAGCCGCCTACGGTTACTCTCCTGCTGTTGTGGCAAATTATTGCTATGAGCTTGCCAGGGAATATAATCAGTTTTATCACGATTTCTCAATCCTTGGAGAGGAAAATGAGGCATTAAGAAATTTCAGACTTGCTTTATCAGGAGTTGCAAGTGAGGTTCTGGCTTCCGGAATGTGGTTGCTGGGTATTGAAATGCCTGAAAGAATGTAGTGCTAATTATATCTAAAATATCCTGATTATTTATGTTTGAGAATTTAAGTGAACGGCTTGAAAAATCCTTTAAAATACTAAAAGGACAGGGCAGAATATCGGAGATTAACATCGCCGAAACATTGAAGGAGGTTCGCAGGGCTTTGCTTGATGCCGATGTGAATTTTAAAATTGCCAAGCAGTTTACCGATACAGTAAAGGTCAAAGCCCTTGGGCAGGAGGTACTGAAGTCAATCAATCCATCGCAGATGATGATTAAAATCGTTCATGATGAGTTGGTTGAGCTGATGGGAGGAGATAAGACCGATATCAATATAAAAATTAACCCTGCAATTGTGTTGATCGCAGGTCTCCAGGGATCAGGAAAGACCACCTTCAGCGGAAAACTTGCAAAGTGGGGAAAGAGCAAGCGGGGTAAAAACCCTCTGCTGGTAGCCGGTGATGTCTATAGACCTGCAGCTATTGAGCAGCTTAAAATAATCGGATCGCAAATAGAGGTTCCTGTTTATACAGAAGAGGGAAACCTTAATCCGGTGCAGATAGCCAGGAATTCAATTAAAGAAGCAAAACTGAAGGGTTACGATCTCGTGATCATAGATACTGCCGGCCGGCTGGCTATTGATGAGGAGATGATGAAAGAGATCTCTACTGTTAAGGAAGCTGTGAATCCTCATGAAGTGCTTTTTGTCGTTGATTCAATGACCGGACAGGATGCTGTAAATACCGCAAGAGAGTTTAATGAAAGACTTGATTTTGATGGAGTTGTATTAACTAAACTCGATGGGGATACCCGTGGAGGTGCCGCTCTTTCAATAAAATCGGTGGTAAATAAGCCAATTAAGTTTGTCAGCTCAGGTGAAAAAATGGATGCTATCGATATTTTCTACCCTGGCCGGATGGCAGACAGAATACTTGGCATGGGAGATATCGTATCTCTTGTTGAGAAGGCCCAGGAGCAATATGATGTCGAAGAAGCAAGAAAGCTCCAGAAGAAAATTGCCAGGGATCAGTTTGACTTTAACGATTTTATAGCCCAGATACAACAGATTAAGAAGATGGGAAACGTTAAAGATCTGATGGCAATGATCCCTGGCGCAGGAAAAGCTGTGAAAGATCTTGATATTGATGATAATGCTTTTAAAGGGATTGAAGCAATTATCAGGAGCATGACTCCTGAAGAAAGAACAAATCCGATGGTTCTCAACGGAAGCCGGCGAAAAAGAATTGCAACAGGCAGCGGTACATCAGTTCAGGAGGTCAATAAGCTATTAAAACAATTTGATGAGACCCGGCGAATGATGAAGATGATGACCAAAAAAGGTAATGTTGCCAGAATGATAGGCAAAAAATAGAATTGAAAATGTACACTTTAATTGACGGTAAAAAAATCGCCTCGGAAATTAAAAATGAGATTGCTCAGGAGGTAAAGAGACTCATTACAGAGGGAAAAAAAATACCACACCTTGCCGCTATCCTCGTAGGAAATAATGGGTCGAGCGAAACATATGTTGCTAATAAGGTAAGGGATTGTCATGAAGTGGGTTTTAAATCGACTCTCATAAGAATGGCTGATGATACAACTGAATCAAACCTCCTTGAAAGAATATCTGAATTGAACAGAGATGAGGATATTGATGGATTTATCGTCCAGCTGCCCCTGCCTGCCCAAATCTCTGAAAACAGGGTAATTGAGGCAATCGATCCTGCAAAAGATGCAGATGGTTTTCATCCGGTAAATATCGGCAGGATGGTAATCGGGCTTCCTGGCTTTTTGCCGGCAACACCATATGGTATTATTGAACTGATGAAGAGATATAAAATTGAGACATCCGGAAAGAACTGTGTAGTGATTGGACGAAGCAATATTGTCGGAAGGCCTGTCAGTATACTCCTTTCACAGAAAGGCATGGATGCAACAGTAACAGTTGTGCACAGCCGTACGCGTAACATTGACTATGTTACAAAAGAAGCGGATATTATTATTGCGGCAACGGGTTCTCCGGCCTTTGTAAAAGCAGATATGGTAAAGGAAGGCGCTGTTGTTATAGATGTTGGTACGACCAGGATCATCTCTCCGGGATCAAAATCAGGATTCAGACTGGTTGGCGATGTCGATTTTGAAAATGTGGCTCCCAAATGCTCTTTTATAACACCTGTTCCCGGTGGTGTGGGACCTATGACACGAGTATCGTTGCTGCGAAACACCCTGTTAGCTTCTGCAATGAAGCAGAATCCTTTATAAGATCGTGTAGTTTTAATTCAGAAATTCGACACCGGTAAAATAAAGATCAAAGCCTCCTTTCCCTCCGGGTCTGTTTGAAGAGAATATCATCAGAAGATTTGTAAAATCATCATGCCCGCCCAGAACAGGCCTGTATTCATCCGATGAGGTGTTAATGCCGGGCCCGAAATTAACAGGGGAACTCCATTTTCCTTTTCTGAAAACGGAATAATACAGATCATAACCTCCCATTCCACCTGGCCTGTTCGAAGTGAAAACCATTATCTTACCAAGAATAAGCGGACATTTGTCATCACTTGTACTATTAATACTGTCAACCCTGGAAGAAGAAGAAAAGTCAAGATTGAACCATGTATCCAGATTTGTTTCAGCTGGTCTTTTATGAAGAAAGATATCAAAATTCCCATCCCTGCTTGTGGAAAAATAAGCCGAATCCTGATTGGTATCAAAACATATATATGCATCATCTGAACCTGAATTTAAAAGGCTGACAGGATAGGGACCGCTTACTTCAGGTATTGTAGTGCCAAAATAGGGCCGATTCTTTGTATAATAAAAGTCAAGGTTCCCGTTAGTATTAACCGATGATACTATGAGGTATTCATAACCGTCGAGAGGGCTGTATAAACGGTAGGGACCAAAGTCATTTCCGGAGGTGTTTACTTTTAAGACCAGTTTAGCAAGGAAAGCGTCATTTGTCATTTCCCCATTCAGGATGAAATCACCCGTTTCCTGGCTGAACAAGTACGAGAGTGTACCATAGACAAGGTCAAACTGTCCTCCGCCGCTCCCCCTGTTGCTTGAAAAAACCAGAGGATTGGCGGCTGAAATTACATAAATGTCCATATTATAATCGTCATAGACAGAATTAATACCTGAAATATTAATAATAGAATCAGGAAAAGTGCCTTTAGGAAATTTGATCGGATTTTCAGTCTTTTTGCACGTTGTGGATGAAATCAGAATAATGACTATAAGACTTGTTACTGAGATATATATAAGTAGTTTTTTCATTTTCAGCGTAAAATTAAGATATTGCTGCAAATATATTAAGATAAAATGAAAAACCGGGTCAATGCCCGGTTCTTCGAAGGTAGAATTTAGGTTAATCCTAGGGTAAATCTTGGATATTGGGTAAATCAGTTTTAAATCTAACCATAAGATGGAAATTTGACTCTTTTGGTTGCGTTGGAAGTTTCAAAAAATACGAAATATTTAATTTTTATTTGTATTGAATTGGTTTATAGGTGTTTGAAAAAATATTAAAATGTTGATAATTGAATAACTACCCAAAACAGCTTGTTAAAAATGTTATTACTTTTGTACTCATTATACTGCAACATGGAAGATGATAAATTTGGACCTTCACATGAGGAGGAAGTAAAGAAGGCTATTCAGAAATTCGAGATGATGAAAAAAAACAATGAGAACTGTTTTTTTGATGTCATTGAATTTGAGACAATAATAGATTTTTACCTTGAAAGCAATAATTCAATAAGAGCTTTTGAAGCCGCTGTTTTGGCCTCCGAACAACATCCTAATTCCGTATCGATCCAATTAAGAAAAGCCAGAGTGTTGCTGGATAAAGGCAGAGCTGTTGAGACCCTCAGTATCCTTAAGAGACTCGAAAGCATTGAACCCGGGAATCATGAAATATATATTGCCAAAGGAACAGCCATGGGCATGCTTGGCGATATTCAGGGCGCAAAAAAAATGTTTGACTATTCACTTTCACTTGATTCCGATGACGTTGGAAACATTCTTTTCTCAATTACATCAGTCTTACAAAACCTGAATTATTATGAGCATCTGATTCCGTACCTTAATAAACTGATTGAGATGGAACCGGACTTTTATGCGCATTTATACGACCTGGCATATGCTTATGAAAAGACTGAAGATTTCAGCAACAGCATAGTCTATTATAAGAAATACCTTGAAGAGGAACCTTTTTCTGATAGCGCCTGGTATAACCTCGGGATTATTTATAATAAACTTGAACAGCATGATAAAGCAATGGAAGCTTACGATTATGCTCTGGCTATAAATTCGCAGAATACTTTTGCTCTGTTTAATAAGGGAAATATCCTCAGCAATCTTGAACGATATGCCGAAGCTATTCCTGTTTATCATGAATATCTCGAAAATGAACCTGATAGTATAGAGGCAATTACTTATCTGGCTGAATGTTATGAAAAAACAAACGAGCTGATTCTTGCAAAAAAATATTACCAGGAAGCTATAGAACTTGCACCCGATTTTGCTGATCCCTGGTTAGGTCTTGGCGTTATTGCCCTGAATACAGGCTATCCCGACGACAGCCTTATTTTTCTGAGAAAAGCTGTCAGACTCGATGACGAGAATCCTGAAATATGGTATCTGCTTGGCAAAGCCCACTATGTCAAGGATGAGAAAAAAGCCGCTCTCAGGTGCTACAGAGAAGCTCTTAAGATAGATGCATATTACAACGAGATCTGGTCCGATCTTGGTAAGATCATCTTAAAAGACGGACTATCATCAAAAGCTCTTCCATACCTTGAGAAGGCGTACAAAGTTATTGGCGATGTGCCGGGAATAAATTATCTTCTTGCTTCTTTTCATTTACATTCTGGAAGCACTGAATCGGCTTACAGACACCTGACCATTGCAATAGACACAGATAAAGACCTTTTTACCGATTTTAGTGAAATCTTTCCGGGCAGACTCTTAACCCGTAAAATCAGAAAACTTCTTGATTACAATAATCTTATCTGAACTCTGAACTTCAAAAACCTACTACTATGAATAAGATACTTCCGTTTATTCCCGACCGGCCTTTAAAACCAAGGAATTCGGGTTTAACTATGGTAATGGATAAGGGCCTGAGTATCAGAGAGGCAGAAGACTTCATGTCAGTCGGTAGCGAATATACTGATTTTGTGAAACTTGGTTTTGGTACATCCCTTCTTACTCCCGGCTTCGAAAAGAAAATAAAAATTTATAAGGAAGCTGGTACAATCCCTTATTTTGGGGGGACTCTTTTCGAAGCATTTATTATCCGGAATATGTTCAGGGAATACCTCGAGTTCCTTGATAAGAATGAAATTGAACTGGTTGAGGTATCAGACGGATCATACGATTTTGAGCATAAAAGGAAACTTGAGTACATCAGCCGTCTTGCGGAAAGAGGTACGGTAATATCAGAAGTGGGATCCAAAAAGAAAGATGTTATTTACTCTCCCGACGAATGGGTTGCTATGATGAAGGCTGAACTGAGCGCAGGATCAGTTAAAGTGATAGCAGAAGCCCGTGAATCGGGTACAATCGGAATTTATAACGATGACGGCTCAATTAATTCCCCTCTGATCAAGGCTATCTCTGAACACGTTAAACTTGATAATGTTATCTGGGAGGCGCCTCTGAAATCTCAGCAAGCATGGTTCATTAAGAACTTCGGTGCAAACGTTAATCTGGGCAATATTGCGCCTAATGAGATCATTCCTCTTGAATCGTTGCGTTGCGGGCTCCGTGGCGATACATTCTTTCAATTCCTTCCGGATAACCTGAAAAATGGTTGAGGATCTGGTATCAACTTCTTAACTGCTCTACAAAATAATATGAGATGAGGAAATTTGGTCTCATCGGATATCCTCTCGGACACTCTTTTTCAAAGGCATATTTTACAGAGAAATTTGCAACGGAGAAGATCAATGATTGTTCATATGACAACTTTCCCCTTACAACGATCGACCAGCTGCCTGACCTTATTAAGTCTGATCCGTATCTCTGTGGTCTGAATGTAACGATTCCTTATAAGTCGGAGGTTATCAGATATGTCCATCTCCTCGATAATGAAGCAGCACGGATTGGTTCAGTTAATGTGCTGAAAATCAAAAGGGTAAAAGATAAAATAAAATTATTAGGCTATAATAGCGACATAACAGGTATCAGTGATTCACTCAGACAATTTATTGAACAAGGCAGATTGAAGAATGCCCTTGTTCTGGGTACGGGAGGAAGCTCAAAATCAGTACAATATGTGTTAAAAAAATATGGTGTAAATTTTACACTTATTTCCCGGAAAAGAGATGGTGACATTTTAAGCTATCCTGATATAGATTCCGGGGTAATGAAAGGAGCAGATTTAATTATCAACACAACTCCATTGGGGATGTTCCCCGAAATAAACGGGAAACCTGATATTGATTATAACTTGCTTGGCGAAAAACATATTTTGTTCGATCTTGTATATAACCCGGAAATTACAGCCTTCCTTAGATCAGGGAGGGAGAGAGGATGTTCAATAGTAACAGGGCTGGAAATGCTTCATTCTCAGGCAGAAAAAGCCTGGGAAATATGGAACAGCGACAGGTTCTAAACGAATATCTCCTCAGGGTATTCAATATCAGTTAGAAAGAGTCCCTTTGCCGGTGCTGACATACCGGCGCGGCATCGGTCTTTGGCAAGAATAATCTCCTCAAATTCTGTTATCGATGTTTTTGCCAGTCCGACATTGACCATTGTACCTACAATTGACCTTACCATATTCCTTAAAAACCTGTCTGCCTTTATAGTGAAAATAAGACGTTTCTCTTTTTCTTCCCAGCCTGCATGATATATTTTGCAGAAATTGTTTTTCACATTCGAGTGAAGTTTGCTGAAGCTGGTAAAATCGGTATGGTTTAAAATTATATCAGAGGCTCTGTTCATTGCTGAAATATCAAAGTGGCCGTGAAGATACCAGCTTGATTCCCTGAAAAAAGGTTCTTTGGTTTGCACAATATAATAGCAATAGGTTCTGGAAATGGCGCTGTATCGGGCATTGGCATCCGGTAAAACCTTTTTTACAGATATCACGGAAATATCGTCAGGGAGATACCGGTTTAGCCGGTAAACAAGATTCCCGGTTGCTGAAAGATCCGGAGAAATGGTGTCAAAATGCGCGCAGAAGACAAGGGCATGTACTCCTGCATCGGTTCGGCCGGCACCTGTTGCAGCTATCTCCTCTTTAAGGATCTTTGTTAAAGCCTCTTCAAGGATTTTCTGCACTGTGACAGAGTTTGGCTGAATCTGCCAGCCATGAAATGAAGTGCCTTTAAATGAGATATATATAAAATAGCGTGTCTTCACATAGCAGTTTCTGCAAATATAGACATTCATCCATATAATACAGATTTTCAGTTACGACTAAAAAAAATTTAATAATTGTTTGAAAATCGATCTTAAAATGTAATTTTACTTCAAACGAAAACTAAGAAATTATTTGTATTACCTAAAACTTACACAATGACAGAACAAAAAAACACACAAGCCATAGGTATGGCTTTTATGGGAATGATATTCTTCCTGTTTGGGTTCGTTACAACTTTTAATATCACGCTGGCTGATAAGTTTAAAGCAGTTTTTGAATTGTCAAACTTTCAGGCCCAGCTGGTGAATGGTGCCTTTTTCTTTACCTATTTTATTTTGTCTTTTACAGCCGGAGGCATTATTAAAAAGATCGGGTATAAGGGAGGTGTAATTCTTGGTTTATTACTCGTGGCAGCTGGAAGTTTCCTATTCTTCCCGGCAGCAAAGGCTTTATCCTTTCCATTCTTTTTGTTTGCTATTTTTATAATGGCAGGCGGTGTTGTTTTTCTTCAGGTGGCAGCAAATCCCTATGTTACTGCACTTGGACCATCAGAAACTGCCTCAGGAAGATTAAACCTGACCCAGGCTCTGAATTCGATCGCTACATACATTGCACCAATAATTGCCGGTGTATTTGTCTTTAAGGTTTCCGCTGATGCTGCACTAAGCGCTGCCGATGCAGCTAAATCTGTTCCAACACCCTTTTTGATCATAGCAATTGTAGTTATACTGATTGCTATTGCTGTATATCTATTAAAATTGCCTGAGATCCCGACTAAGGGAGTAGAGAAAAAAAGCGTGTGGAAATATCCGCATGTAATACTTGGAGCAATTGGTATTTTCTGTTATGTCGGTGCCGAAGTTGGATCTGCAGCAATGCTCCAGAGATATTTCCAGGAGGCTTTGCAAATGGCCCGGTCTGACGCTGCCATGATGATAGCTCTTTATTGGGGCGGCGCCATGGTCGGCCGGTTTTATGGATCATTCATGCTATCCAATGTCGAAAAATCGAAGAAATACTTTTATACGATTCTGGTGATTGCACTTGCAATTTTTGTGGGATGGTTTGTAAGGTACGAAATTACTGATGGATTAATTTTCGGAGGAATAGCATTGGCAAACTATCTGGCAATGCAGCTTGGCAGAGGCAATACCAGCAGATCACTTGCAGTTTTTGGCTTAATTGCTGCCCTGCTTCTGATTGTAGTCATGGCAGTTAACGGACCGATTATATTGTGGGTTGGTTTGTCTATTGGTTTCTTCAACTCCATCATGTTCCCCAATATTTTTGCACTCAGTGTTGATGGACTCGACAAAGGAGAACTCAGTATGGCTTCAGGCCTTATCAATTCATTGATCGTAGGTGGTGCAGTGATACCTGTGCTTATGGGCCTTGTAGCAGACGGAATAGGTGTAAGATTTTCATTTATCCTGCCGATAATATGCTACCTGTATATTGTATTTTTTGCTCTTGTGGGAAGTAAGAAAAAATAAAGGCTTAAATATTTTAATATCTGATAAGAGGCCGTCTTAAATATTGTTTTGAGGCGGCCTTATTTATTATTTCCTGACAATTATTATATTTACAATCAATCATAATTCTCAAAATCAAATATCCATGACAACCACAGAAAATCTGATTTTAAAGATCAATAATGGTGATAACAAAGTATTCCGCGAATTATATGGCAATGATCCGGCTGAATTAAAAAGGAATGCAACCAGGTATATCGATCTGCTAAAGCAATTCAACAGTGCTTTCGGTAACACGGAACCTGAATTTTTCAGTTCTCCCGGTCGTACCGAAATAGGAGGTAACCACACTGACCACAATTACGGACGTGTGCTTGCCGGTGCCGTTAATCTCGACAATGTGTGTGTTGCAGCTAAAAACAATACAAATGTTATTCGCATTCTGTCGGAAGGTTATCCCGGATTTGATGTGGATTTATCCTCTCTTACACCTGATAAAAGTGAACAGTTTACATCGGCTGCCCTTGTAAGGGGTATCTGTTCGCGCCTTAAAGAACTTGGCTATACGATTGGCGGTTTTGACGCATGTATCGACGGCGGAGTTCCCAAAGGTTCCGGATTAAGCTCCTCCGCTTCATTTGAAGTGCTTATCGGTGCAATTATCAGCCACCTTTTCAATAACGGAAAGATAGATCCCATTCAGAATGCAATCACCGGACAGTACTCCGAAAACAACTATTTTGGAAAACCCTGTGGATTGATGGACCAGACTGCATGTGCAATGGGAGGTCTGATTACAATTGATTTTAAAGATCCATCACAGCCTGTCGTAAAAAAAGTGAATTTCAATTTTGTTGCAACAGGTTTTTCGCTGGTTATTACTGATACCGGCGGAAACCATGCCGACCTTAATGATGAATATGCCTCACTGCCCACTGATATGAAAGCTGTGGCATCGGAACTGGGTGCGAAAGTGCTCCGCCAGGTAAGCCTGGAACAGGTGCTTGAGATTGCACCAAGGATACGTGAAAAGGTAGGCGACCGGGCTATCCTGCGTGCCATTCATTTCCAGGGTGATAATAAGCGGGTTGTAAACCAGGTGGAAGCGCTGGAAAAAAATGACTTTAAATCATTCCTGGGTATGGTAGTTGACTCAGGTTACAGTTCCTATATGTATAACCAGAACATTTTCCCTGTTAATAATGTCAGGGAACAGGGAGTTTCGCTCGCCCTGGCCCTGAGCGAACTTGTACTCAAAGGTGAGGGGGCATGGCGCGTACATGGCGGCGGATTTGCAGGTACCATTCAGGCGTTTGTTCCGCAGAACCTGCTGGACAAATATATAAATACCCTCGAACATATTTTTGGGAAAGGCTCATGCCATAATTTGTTCATCAGGCAACAGGGTGCGGGGCGAGTGGATTTATAATTAATACTTATGGCAGTCATCATTCTTACATTCTTTTCAGAAAATTAATTATGAACATAATCAAGGAAGAATCATTCAGCGGAGTACACAATGGGAAACAGGTAAGTCTGTATACTCTGAAAAATAAAAACGGGCTGATTGTCCAGGTTACAAATTATGGTGCCATAATTGTCAGCATATATATTCCTGACCGTAACGGCAGGATGGCAGATATTGTTCAGGGCTATGATACTATTAATGAGTACATCACTGGGAACGCTCCTTATATGGGTGCTGTTTGCGGACGTTGCGCTAACCGTATTGCAAAAGGAAAATTCAGCCTGCTGGGCAAAGAATATTCTCTGGCTGTAAATAATGGTCCGAACCATCTGCACGGCGGTATAACCGGATTTAATAAAGTAGTATGGGACGTTGTGAATTCTTCTTCATCAAGCGTGCAAATGGAATATCTTTCAGTGGACGGCGAAGAAGGCTATCCGGGAAACCTCAGGGTTTCAGTTACATACAGCCTGACCGATGAAAATGAACTCCGGCTCGATTACCTGGCGTCCACTGACGAAACTACCGTGGTGAACCTGGCCAGCCATTCTTATTTTAATCTGTCAGGTGAAGGATCAGGAAGCATTTACAACCAGGAATTAATGATCAATAGTGCTTTTTTTACCCCCACTGATGAAACCTCGGTTCCTACCGGCGAAATCCGTGGCGTAAAGGGAACCCCGATGGATTTCACCCAATCCAGGAAAATAGGTGCAGCCATTGACCACGATGATGAACAATTGAAATATGGCGCCGGGTACGACCATAACTGGGTTCTGAACCATCGCACAGGAACAATGGGACTTGCTGCGATTGCACATGATCCCCTGTCAGGACGGGTAATGGAAATTTATACCACCCAACCCGGAGTGCAGTTATATACGGCTAACTGGATAGATGGCGAAAAAGGGAAAGGTGGCAAAAGATATGGCAGACGGTGGGCATTCTGCCTCGAAACCCAACATTTCGCCGACGCAATTAACAAACCTCATTTTCCTTCGACGATCCTGAATCCCGGAGAGAAGTATAAGCATAGCTGTGTTCATAAATTTAGTCTGAAGTAGAGGGTTTTAAATTTCCGGGGTAACATTTTGATCTGAAAGCTTAAAATTTCAAACCCATAATAAAATGACATCTTACTAAAATTATCAAACCACTAAAACGAGAAAAATGCAAAACAAGAAAAACAATTTCCTGCTTCCTCTGATTGTGATGGCCTCACTCTTTTTTCTGCTTGGCTTTATCACCACCATGAATAACTCGCTTATCAATTACCTGAAAGACGCCTTCAGGCTCAATGAGGTTGAAAAACAACTTCCAAACACATTCTTTTACGGAGCCTATATTCTATCTATACCTGTAGGTTACCTGCTGAACCGGATAGGCTATAAGAACGGTGTTCTTGCCGGACTGGGCATGATAAGTCTCGGATTCTTCCTTTGCATACCCGGTGTCGCTATCGGGTACTACGGTTTCCTGAGCGCTGTATCGGTATTCGCAATAGGTGTGGTATTGCTCCAGGTAGCTGCAAATCCTTATGTGAACGCACTGGGGAGTCCTGAAACTGCTGCCAGTCGTTTGACCCTTACAAATGCTCTTAACTCCGTTGCAACTGTAATTGCACCTATCTTTGTTTCAATGCTGATTGTTTCCGCCAATACCGGTGGTGGTACTGATCCCAAGACTGTCCAGGGTCCCTTTGCCGGCATAGGAATTGTCACACTGGTGATAGTAGTTATTATGTTCTTCCTTAAGTTGCCTGAAATTAAAGAACCTGAAACAGTAGAGGGAGTTGTTAAAAAAATCAAGACGAGCGCTTACAAATATCCCCATATGTGGCTCGGATCACTGGCAATTTTCTTCTATATGGGTGTTGAAATAGGGATTCCAAGCTTCTTTGCAGATTATTCAGCCAAACTGGGATTCGATTTTGATGGTGAAATGCGGACGAAATTGCTGGCTTATTACTGGGCCGGACTTATGGTAGGCCGTGTTGCCGGTATTTTTATTCTGCGGAAGTATTCTGCAGGCAAGATCCTGAGTTTCAATGCTATTTTTGGTGCAGTAATGGTTTTGCTGTCTCTAGTGCTGGGGGGTATGGGAATGAACTGGATTGCCCTGGTATTATTCCTTGGAACCGGATTGATGCACTCGATCATGTGGCCCTGCATTTACAACCTGGCCCTTGAAGATCTCGGTCGTCATTCCAAAGTTGGCTCCGGAGTAATTGCCACCTCAGTTATTGGTGCTGCCTTGTTGCCTATCATGATGGGAGGCATTCAGAAAGGTGTTGGCCTGATCGTTGCAATCTGCTGTCTGTTTGTTTATTACGCCTATATAACCTACTTTGCTGTGAAAGGATCGAAGATCCGGTCATAAGAATGCTAAAACCGCAAAGATCGCTAAGATAATTAAGCGGATTTTGCGGTTTATTTATATTAATATGAAACAACTGATCAAAAGAGGTTTTGCAAGTGATAACAATGCAGGAGTTCATCCTGAGATTCTGAAAGAGATTGAATCGATTAACAAAGGTCATGCAATCGCTTATGGATCTGACCATTATACAGAACAGGCAAGACAACTTTTTAAAGAGCATTTCGGGAATGATACCGAAACTTTCTTTGTTTTCACAGGTACAGCTGCCAACGTTCTGGGCTTAAGCGGTATTACTCGGTCATGGAATTCGATGATAACAGCTTTTACTGCACATATAGAACAGGATGAATGCGGCGCTCCCGAAAAGTTCACAGGATGTAAAGTCCTCACAGTTGATACTCCTGATGGGAAAATAACTGTTGATATGCTTGAAAAGCATATGTATGGAATTGGTTTTGAGCATCATTCACAACCCAAAGTAATTTCAATTACCCAGGCTTCAGAAATGGGGACTGTTTACAGACCTGAAGAAATAAGAAAACTCGCAGATTTTGCACATGAAAGAGATATGTTTCTTCATATGGATGGAGCCAGGATAGCTAATGCTGCCGTATCTCTTGCTCTTCCTTTCAAAGCATTCACTGCCGGAGCCGGAGTTGATGTCCTGTCATTCGGCGGAACAAAGAACGGTATGATGTATGGCGAAGCGGTCTGTTTTTTTAAACCAGGTCTCTCAGTGGATTTCAAATATATCAGGAAACA
>DATKXL010000132.1:0-11489 GCA_035529055.1 Bacteroidales bacterium | reverse complement strand
TCCCTTGCTGCCGGAAAAATAGGGAACCAGCGAAGCAGAGCTATCGTGAATACCAACGCCGGCCAGTATCTTTTTCCCCTCTATTTCAACCTCGTTAAGTGTTTCAACAGGGACGGGCTTGGGTAGATCGATCCCTTCATCTTTAATCCATGTATGATATTTCATATTATCGAAATCCCACATGGCAGTGTGACATCCGATAGAGGTATGTTCAGAATAGATCTTCCCTGTAACAAGATTTGAGATATATTGAGGAAAATGAAGAATATGACGCACCCGGGAGAAAACCTCAGGTTTGGCTGATTTAAGCCACAGCACCTGTATCCCTGAATTTAACATTCCCAATGCAGGTGAAGCGGTTCTTCTGCAAAATTCATCCTGACCGCCAAAACGTCTGTAAAGTTTTTCCTGTATCTTGTCGTCAACAGGCTTCAGGTAGTTGTAAATAGGAGTCAATCTTTTACCATGTGAATCGAGGTAAGCGAGAGTGGCGCCATATGTTGCAAAGTTCACGGCAGTTGTTTCATATTTATCTGAACGAACCAGTTTGCGCATTGAATCTTTAACCCACTCTTCTATCAGCCCGATATTGTCCGATTCAAAACCATCATCATCCGGTTTCTCCTCAAATCTCACTTCTTCTTCTGAAACCAGATTAAGTTTATGATCAAATAAAACCAATTTCTTATTTGTTTTACCAACATCAAAGACGGCTATGACTTCTTCTTTCATAATCGTAAAATCCTACCTTTTAAGTAGCACCTCTTTTTCATATTTTGCAATTTCTTCAATGTAATCCTGCCCGACAGGTACATTGTTTATCAGGCAATAATAGTCCCAAACAGCACCCAGGGGTTTGGTTTTCATCAGTTCAAGCAGTGAGAGCCTTTCAAAATTTCTGTTCTTTTCTTCGAATTTTACGAGGGTTTCAGTCGGTTCGAGCAGAGCATTCATAAAGGCCAGTTGTGCAGATCTTGTACCAATAACGTAAGCTCCGATCCTGTTGAGGCTTGCATCAAAGAAGTCAAGGCCGATATTCACCCTGTTAAGAGCTTTTGCACGAATAATTTCCTGTGCAATAAGCATAAGCTCATCATTAAGTGTCAGAACATGATCGCTGTCCCACCTGACCCCTCTTGTCAGATGCAGAAGCACCTCATCAATGAACAGGAGGATTGATGATATTTTATCACCGACCTGTTCAGTTGGATGAAAATGACCGTTATCAAGAGTTATCATTGTGTTATTCTTAACAGCATAACCCATGTAAAAATCATGTGATCCCACTACCATCGATTCGGAGCCTATCCCAAAAAGCTTACTCTCGATTGAATCTTTAAGATATTTCTTCGGATATTCAATTGTGAAGATCTCGTCCAGTGACTTTTTTAGCAGTTTACGGAGTGTATATCTGTCAACAGAAGTATCTTTTGAACCATCGGGGATCCATATATTATGAATCGAAGGAGTGCCCAGTTGTTTTCCCATCTCTGCACCGATAGCCCGGCAGCGTTTTGTGTGTTCGACCCAGAATTTTCTTATTTCAGGATTTTTGCTTGAAAGGGTGAAACCATCATCAGCCAGAGGATGTGAAAAACATGTACAGTTGAAGTCGAGTCCGATCCCTCTTTTTTTAGCCCATTCGATCCAGCCCTGATAATGCTCAGGTTCTATTTTGTCACGGTCAACAAACTTTCCTCCAAACTCGCCGTATATTGCATGAAGGTTCAGTCGTTGTTTGCCCGGAAGGAGCGACATGACTTTATCAAGGTCGGTTCTCATCTGATCGAGGGTTTTTGCCTTACCGGGGAAATTACCTGTGACCTGTATCCCCCCTCCTCCCAGTTCGGCACCAGGCTTTTCAAATCCACCCACATCATCGGTTTGCCAGCAGTGCAGGCTTATCTGAATCTTATCCATTTCCTTAAGTACCCTGTCGGTGTCAACTCCCAGTTCAGCATACTGCTCTTTCGCCAGTTGATATGATTTTTTTACGAGTTCTTTTTTCATTTTTATTTGGTTTTATGCTTTTTTTTTTGTATATTTAATAATTAGTGTGACATCTTATTCCATATAAAAGACCTGATCAAGAGGTTCTGTTACAGGTGAGTTATCCGGGTTTGTTTCCATTATGTCAGCCATATATTTCCACCACTTTTTTACAATGTCGGTTGTACCCAGATCCTGTGATGAACTTTCTCCTGATTGCTCCTGGTAAGCGAAAAGGGTATCTGTCTCTTCATCCAGGAAAATTGAATAATTGCTTATCCCATTGCTCTTTAATAATTTGACTAATTCTGGCCAAATTTCACTATGCCGTTTTTTGTATTCCTCCTTATAACCGGGAAGGAGTTTCATCTTAAATCCGAATCTTTTCATATGGATAAGTTTTAACCTAGTTTTACAATGAAGGTGGAAAGGATAAGAACCACGATACCGATCAAAAGCACTATAATGGTTTTTCTTTTAGCACCTTTCCATTCCCTGAGCAGTATCCCCCATATATTAGCTATTGCTATGTTTAAAGCCATAAGGATACTCCATCCGAAGACTGCCATCCCCTCGGGCAGCTTGCTTGACCCCATTCCAAAGAAATGGAACTGCAAAAACCAGAGGAGTCCTGCCAGGAAAGTAAAAAAGAGATTATTGAGCAGAACACCGCCTGATACCGTTATATAATCTTTATAAGTTTTATTTCTGATGTTTAAAAAACCACAATAGAAAAGGTTTGTTATAAATCCGCCAAGCAGTATGAAGATCAGGGTGGGATTTTTCTGAAACAGAGGATTTGTGCCGTGTGCAAGTGCAACATTTTCAATAGGTTTTCCTGCTTCAAACCCAAAATTAAAGCATGCGCTCATTATACCCGCAAAAACGGCAATCAGGATTCCCTTTTTAAGAGCAAATTCCTTCACTGCAGCCCGTCGCTCTTCTTCTGTCATCTCTTTGCTTTTAAGCGAGCCCGCGTAACCTATAATGGCAATGCCTGCAACAGTTATGGCCACACCTGCCACGGTTAAGATCCCGGCTGTTGAACCAAAGAGGTTTTCACCTGCCACAATCGGAGGTATAAGAGTTCCGAAGGCTGCGCACAGACCCAATGCAATGCTCTGGCCAAGAGCAATACCCAGATAACGAATACTTAACCCGAATGTTAATCCGCCAAATCCCCAGAGAGCACCGAAAAAAACAGCCATCCACTTTGCGGATGCCGGAGCCTCTTTCAAAATGGGAATTAATTCCCCTTTCGGAACAAATATCAGTGCAAAGACCAGAGGAGCTATTAACCAGGCAGCAACACCCTGACTTATCCAGTATGATTCCCATGCCCATGATTTAACCTTCTTAAAGGGGACATAAAAACTGGCTGCACCAATACTGCCTAATGCTATCAGTAAAATACCTGCAATCGGATCCATTTAGTTTTCTTAAAAGTTGGTTTCTTTTTCAAAGCCTATAAAAATAGCTATTTTAAATTATAGAAATCCGATAAAAATAGATAAATTTCAATTCTCGAATTTTAAAAAATTAAAATAACCATCTTATGAAATCATTAAAACTATTTCTGATTCTGGCATTTATTTCCGTAAATGCTTATTCTCAGGATCTGTCGCTGTATGATCTTACCTGCGAGCACAGGAAGGATCCTGTCGGGATTGATATTTCACAACCCAGACTCTCGTGGAAAATAAAGGGACCTGGCTTTAATGTTATGCAGACTGCCTACTCAGTCAGAGTATCGACCAGCCAGAAGTTCTCACAAGCAACAATGATCTGGCAATCCGGAAAGACAGTTTCTGATAAATCCATCCTTATCAGTTACGCCGGACCGCAACTTAACTCAGGTCAGAGATACTACTGGCAGGTTAAAATCCGGGACAATAAGGGAAAGGAATCCGGGTGGAGTGAAACAGCTTACTGGGAAATGGGATTACTTTCTCAGGGTGACTGGAAGGCAAAATGGATTGAAATGGAGGGAGATACAAACAGATATTCTCCTTCGCCCCATTTCAGGAAAGAGTTTGCCTTAAACAAGACCATATCCCGGGCAAGGGTATATGTCACTGCCCATGGTTTTTATGAACTTCATCTCAATGGCAAAAAAGTTGGTGATCAGGTGCTGACACCGGGATGGACATCCTATGGAAAAAGACTTCAATATCAGGTATATGATGTCACAAGTATGCTCACCAGGGGAAATAATGCTATTGGTGTAGTACTGGGCGACGGATGGTACAGAGGTACCCTGGCATGGGGAAATAACTGGGCTATTTATGGAAAAAGACTCGGGGTGCTTATGCAAATGCATATCACCTATAGTGATGGCACGGAAGCGATGATTCTTTCTGATGAATCATGGAAATCAAGCAATGATGGCGCAATCAGGATGAATGATATTTACAACGGCGAAATATATGATGCAACCAGAAGGCTCACAGGATGGAGTTTGCCGGGTTATGATGACATAAACTGGAAGAGTATAAGAATCGGGAATTACAAAAATGATAATCTGATTGCCTCAGAAGGATCGCCTGTGCGCAAGATTCAGGAAATAAAACCTGTAAAGGTTTTCAGGACACCCAAAGGGAGTCTGGTGGTTGATATGGGACAGAATATGGTCGGATGGGTCAGATTAAAGGTGTCGGGTCCCAAAGGATCTGTTGTTACTTTAAGGCATGCCGAGATACTTGACAAGCACAGTGAATTCTATACAGTTAATCTCCGTGCTGCCAAATGTCAGCTGACATACACACTTGCCGGCAGCGGCGAAGAGGTATATGAACCAAGGTTCACATTTATGGGCTTCCGTTATGTTGAAGTAACCGGTTTCCCGGGAGAGCTTACCACCGACAACATAACAGGTGTGGTGGTCCATTCCGACATGCCGGTAACCGGTAGTTATGAAAGTTCAAATCCTCTTCTGAATCAGTTACAGCATAATATCCAATGGGGTCAGAGAGGTAATTTTGTTGATGTGCCGACCGACTGTCCTCAGAGAGATGAAAGGCTCGGATGGACCGGTGATGCACAGGCTTTCAGCCGGACGGCTGCATTTAATTTTGATGTTGCAGCTTTCTTTACCAAATGGCTGAAAGATGTAGCGACCGATCAGAAACCGGGAGGTGAGGTGCCTCATGTTGTACCTGATGTTCTCAACAAACAGGGAGCAGCCACCGGTCCAACCTCTGCCGGGTGGGGAGATGTTTCGGTAATAGCCCCATGGACGATATACCAGGTTTATGGTGACAGGAAGTTACTTGAAAATCAGTACCCAAGCATGAAACTATGGGTGGAATATATAAGAAAAAAAGCAGGTGAAAGCTATATATGGAAAGGGGGAAGCGTCTTTGGAGACTGGCTATTCTATCATCCTCCGGTAAACAATCACACCGAGCCTGACGGATTCACGGAACATGATTTCATTGCTACTGCATTTTATGCTTATTCAACCAGCCTGCTGGCAAAAGCAGCAAAAGAGCTTGGCAGTACCGAAGATGAAAGATTTTATACAGACTTGTTTTCGAAAATAAAGAATGTGTTTAATAATGAATATGTAACACCCGCCGGAAGAGTCGGGACAAACTCACAAACCTCCTATGTACTTGCATTAATGTTTAATCTCCTTCCCGAAAACCTGAAGGAAAAATCAGCAAAACTTCTGGTCGATGACATAAAAAGCAGAAGAAACCACCTCTCAACAGGCTTTCTCGGTACACCTTTCCTGTGCCATGTTCTGACAGAGAACGGTTATTCAGATGTTGCATATGATCTGTTACTGCAGCAAACATATCCATCGTGGCTTTACCCGGTGAGGATGGGAGCAACTACGATATGGGAACGGTGGGATGGACAAAAACCCGACAGCACCTTTCAGGATCCCGGTATGAATTCATTTAACCACTATGCTTATGGCGCCATTGGTGACTGGATGTACAGGGTATCAGCAGGAATTGAGACACTGAAACCCGGTTACGGACATTTACTGATCCAACCGCATCCCACAAACAAAATGGATTACTCAAAAGCTTCTTTTGAAAGCTCATACGGAATGGTGGCTTCAGGCTGGGAAAGGAAGGAGGGGAAAATAATTGTCAGGATTAAGATACCTGCAAATGCCAAAGCAACAATAATGCTTCCCGTGAGTAATGCAGATAAAGTAACTGAAAGCGGAAAAGCACTCTCTGTAAATCAGAATTTAACTAATATCAGAACTTTAAAAAATAAGCTTACAATTGATACCGGTTCAGGAGATTATGTTTTTGAATTTTCTGAATGAGTTTAGCAGGAAAAGGAATTTGTACTACTTTTGAAGGCCTGTAAATTATCAGGCCTTTTTCTATCATTTTAACACCTATGAATTTTTTCGCAAATCATCTTGGTGAATTTGCTGCATTGCTCACAGCTGTCTTCTGGACCATAACAGCATTGTCATTCGAATCGGCAAGTAAAAAGATCGGATCGCTTACGGTTAATATTCTGAGACTGGTTATTGGATTTATATTCCTTAGCACCTACACTCTTATTAAACGAGGCTTGATTTTTCCAGTTGATGCAAGCCTTGAAAACTGGTTATGGCTGACTCTTTCGGGATTGGTAGGGTTTGTCTTTGGGGATCTGTTTCTGTTTAAATCCTTTACAATGATAGGCTCGCGATTTTCAATGCTTATAATGACTCTGGTTCCTCCTATCACTGCTTTCTTTAGCTTTATCATTCTTGGTGAGCGCCTGACATTCTATAATTATCTTGGGATGACTTTAACATTCATGGGGATCTCCATGGCTGTATTCAGTCGTAACGGAAAGGGCGAGAAACTATCATTAAAACTATCATCCCGGGGAGTTCTGTATGCCTTTGGGGGAGCTGTAGGCCAGGCTCTGGGATTGGTTTTAAGCAAGTTCGGACTAAGGGATTATGATCCGTTTGCCGCAACCCAGATCAGGGTAATTGCAGGCATTGCAGGATACGCTTTCCTTATAACAATACTGATGCGCTGGAACAATGTTATTAAAGCAACCTCCAACAGATCCGGAATGATACCCACCACCATTGGTGCTTTTTTTGGACCTTTCCTGGGAGTGTCATTTTCACTGATTGCTGTCAAGTTCACCGAAGCGGGCATTGCTTCAACAATAATGGCACTCGTACCGGTATTTATAATACTTCCGGCAGTGATTCTCTATAAACAGAGAGTAACCATACCGGAAATAGCAGGCGCTTTTTTAAGCGTAGGAGGTGTTGCCTTGTTTTTTCTTTGATTTTGAACAAGAGATAAGATGAAACCTGAAGAATTAGAGGAAAGGAATTTAGAAAGAGAATTTGACTTCTCAACTTCGCGGAGCAGTGGTCCCGGGGGACAGAATGTAAACAAGGTAAATACAAAGGTTGAACTTCGGTTTAATATTCATGCCTCAGGGGTATTAACAGAGCAGGAGAAGATCCTGATTCTTGACAAACTGAAAAACAGAATCAATGCTGACGGTGAATTGATAGTTACATCTCAAACAGAACGTACACAGTTAAAAAACAGACACAAGGTTATTCAGAAGTGCCTGATAATCATTTCCAAAGCTTTAACTGTTTATCCTGAACGAAAACCCACTGCTCAAACCAGAAGATCAAAAGAGGAAAGACTGGAAGTAAAGCGTAAAAGGGGTTACATTAAGAGTATAAGAAAAAAAATTGATGAGACCGGCAATGAGTGATCAGACCGACAGGAAAAAAACTGAACCAACATAAGAATATTTAATAAAATTTTATATATTGCAATTTCCGGTAAAAACAGGTTGCCAGGGGAATAAATAATTTATTTTTAAGTCTTTAATTGAACCTTTAGTAGTTTTAGTAGAATTGTCATCGATATGATCTGATGGAAATCAGGAAAAGATAAATGAAAAGAACCTTATTATTTCTGTTACTGATTCAAATTTCATTGATCCAATATGGTCAGATAATTGATCATAATTGCACTATCCTGCAAAATATCCCGGTTACATATATAAATCTGGCCCGGGTCAATCTTCATATTGCCTATGAACATACTTCTCACGGCAGTCAGATAATTGATGGGATGACAGGGCTATACAACTGGAAAGGCAGTACCTATGCGTGGAATGACGGAGGAATTAACGGAGCTCTTGATATTAATGATCATGGGATTACCGGCGGCTCAGATCTTGGTTCTCCTGACTGGACATCATGGGCTTCTTCGACCCGGACATACCTCAACAATCCTGCCAACAGCAACGTGAACGTTGTTATGTGGGCATGGTGCAGCCAGGTAAGTACAGCAACAGAGAGTAATATTAACACTTATCTGAGCTTAATGTCCGGATTGGAATCGGAATTTCCCCGGGTTAAGTTTGTCTATATGACCGGGCATCTTGATGGCACCGGCGTAAGTGGTGTTCTTCATTTAAGAAATGAACAAATCAGAAATTACTGCAGGAATAACAACAAAATCCTGTACGATTTTGCTGATATAGAATCATATGATCCGGATGGCAGTTATTTTCTTAACAGACGTGCCAACGATAATTGTGATTATGACAGTAACGGAGATGCTATCCTGGACAGAAACTGGGCTATAGACTGGCAGAATAGTCACACAGTAAATGTTTACTGGTATTATTGCAATTCTGCTCATTCTCAGCCGCTTAATGCAAACCGGAAAGCATATGCAGCCTGGTGGTTGTGGGCAAGGTTAGCAGGCTGGAACGGTCTTCCTCCCACTATACCCGTAACAGGAATTACAGTAACAGGAACAGGCGGAGCATCATCAATCACAACCGACAATGGTACTATACAGCTAATTGCCACCGTTTCGCCGTCAAATGCTACAAACAAAACAGTAACATGGTCTATCTCAAACGGCACAGGGCAGGCTACCATCAGCCCGACCGGGCTTGTTACTGCTGTTTCGAACGGAACTGTAACAGCCAGGGCAACAGCTGCTGATGGTTCAGGAGTTTACGGTACAATGGTTATTACCGTCACGAACCAGATAATACCTGTAACAGGAATTACAGTTAAAGGCGAGGGTGGTGCAACGATTATTTCGGTAAATAAGGGCTCTTTGCAATTGAGTGCCACTGTTCTTCCGGCAAATGCCACAAACCAGACAGTTACATGGTCGATCGCGGGTGGTACGGGACAGGCAACGATCAGCACAACAGGTGTTGTTACTGCAAATACTGACGGAACAGTCACTGCCGTAGCTTCATCCACAGATGGAACTGCCATAAGCGGTATAATTGTAATCACTATCTCAAATCAGGTGATCCCTGTTGCCGACATTACTGTTGTCGTTGAGGGTGGGTCTAATATCATAACCTCTGAAAAGGGAACTCTTCAACTTAGTACTGAGATATCGCCTGTAATTGCAACCAATAAGAATGTCTCCTGGTCGGTTGTGAACGTTACGGGTCAGGCTACGATCAGTCCAACCGGACTTGTCACGGCCATTGAGGATGGGATAGTGACTATTATAGCATCGGCTGCTGATGGTTCCGGAGTCAATGGCACGCTGGACATTACCATCAGGGTAAATGACCCTCTTGTAGTTATTGTAACTGAAGACCAGTTGAGAATTCCACTGGAGGGCAATTATGTGAACGCGAAAGTCAGTTTATTTAACCTGCAAGGTCATTTAATTAAAAGTCAATATATCGACAGCGATTTATGCGTCTTTGATATAGCCACCTTACCATCCGGAATTTATATAGTTGTATTATCCAGATCGATAATATTAAAAGTAGGAAAGGTAATTATCCCGCGATAAGGGTTTACACCTCCTTAAGCTTCCATTTACCCCTTCGGAATACCAGCCAGGCAGTAAGAGTCATAATGGATTCAGCAATTACGATTGCTATAAAAACACCCTGCTGGTTCATTCCTGATTTTATCGCCAGGATCCATGCCAGGGGTATTTCAATCATCCAGAAGGCAAATATATTGATTTTCAATGGTGTGGTTGTATCCCCTGCCCCATTGAATGAGTTTACAAGTACCATTCCGAATCCGTAAGCAATAAATCCTATACTTACAATTCTCAGACATTCAATTCCCGATTCCAAAACCACAGGATCATTTATGAAGAGCCCTATAAAGTATGCAGGAAATATTACAAGTATGAGTCCTATAATCCCAAGAAGTATCATATTTATCCATCCGGTTACCATCACTGCCCTTTCGGCACGGTCGGGTTTTTTTGCACCAAGGTTTTGTCCGACTAATGTGGAGGCAGCATTACTTATTCCCCATGATGGCAGCAAAACAAAACTTATTATCCTTATTGCTATTGTGTAACCTGCCACTATCTCACTGCCAAAAATTGAAATAATCCTGACTAAAGCAATCCAGCTTGATGTCGCGATCAGATTCTGACCGATACTGCCCAGTGATATTTTTATCAGCCTGGCGATTATTCTGAAATTAATTCCTACGTGTTTTGCCGTCAGCTGAATCCGCTTCCTGCCGAAAAACAGGAGCCAGAACTGGTAAAGTACAGCTATCCCTCTGCCGGTTGTCGTTGCAATTGCAGCGCCTTTTATGCCTAATTCCGGAAATGGTCCTATACCGAAGATCAGGCATGGATCCAGAATAAGGTTAATAATATTTCCTATCCAGAGGACTCTCATTGCTAAAGCTGCATCACCGGCGCTCCTGAATATTGCATTGATTATGAAAAGCAACATTATTACAACATTACTGCCAAGCATAATTCCCGTATAGGCTGACATTTGTGTAATAATCTCATTGGATGCACCCATCAATTCAAGTAATTTATCTGAGTAAATTGCACCGGGTATTGCAATTATTAGTGAAACTGCCACCCCCGTAATAATTGCCTGGAATGCTGTATGGGAAGCTTTATCGGGTTTCTTTTCCCCGATCCTTCTTGAGACCATTGAGGTGGTTGCGGTTGCCAGTCCCAGTGAAATTGCATAGACTATCGTGATCATTGACTCCGTTATTCCGACAGTTGCAACTGCACTGGCACCAAGACGGGAAACAAAAAATATATCTGCAATTACAAAAATTGATTCCATTATCATTTCCAGGACTGCCGGAATGGAAAGGAGAAGGATGGCTCTGCTGAGTTTTCCTTCGGTAAAATCCTGCTCAGTTCCTGATACTGCCTCAGTAATATCGTTAAAAAATGATTTGAATTTGTTATTGATTGCGCTATTTACCCTGTCTCCGGTCACCAATTTCTTGTTGTCTGTTTCTTATTAAAAAAGTCTAAAGATAACAGTCTGGATAAAATCAAAAGTCATTTTTTTAAGAGATAGGAGTAATTATATCATTTTTGGAAATTTTGACACCATAATTGCAAATCACCGTTTTTGCAATTTTTATGATTACAAACTGAGTATTAATAATGGATTTTTTATACTTAAATACATGATTCGAAAAAATATTTATCAAAATAATACCAATTTGAGAGATTATTACCACACTGCTCAAAGAATATTTATTTTGTTAATAG
>DATKXL010000131.1:0-53077 GCA_035529055.1 Bacteroidales bacterium | reverse complement strand
TGCTCTATGGTCTTTACCCAATAATGATCTTTGCTTCCACATTTTCTGCAAATGACTCCTTGTTCATCTCTAAATTCCTTAAATTTGATCCTGCATGAGGATTCATCGGGAAATGATTCAATAAATTTGATTAGATTCATGGCAAATATTTTCCTATAATATAATCATTTTGTTTATCATTCCCGACACTCATATTAAATTTTATTCATATTTCGAATTTCATATTCTGAAATCCGTTCGATTTTTTCCGCTGAACTTCCTCCCTGAAATTCTGATTTAAGCCAAATATCGACCAGTGATTTAGCTAATTCGGCTCCCAATATCCGTGCCCCAAGGGCCATGATTTGAGCATTATTGCTTTTGCGGGACCTCTCGGCTGAATATACATCGTGGCAAACTGCTGCCCTTATCCCTGGTACTTTATTTGCAGCTATAGCCATACCGATACCGGTACCACATAGCAAAATACCCCGTTCGTGTTTCCCATCTGCTATTGACTGTGCCACCGCAAAGGCTACGTCAGGATAAAGCACCGGCTTATAATCATAAGTTCCGAAGTCATCGACATGGTAACCTGATTGTATCAGCTTTTGCCTGATAATTTCTTTGAGGTCAAATGCAGCTTCATCGCAACCAATGGCTATTCTCATTTTTTAAACCTTTAATGCGAAAAACCTTTAAATTTGATCTAATTTTAATAATTTCTCGAAAGAATGAGCATACTAATACCTATGAAATAAAATAGAAACATGAATACCAGGTATTTATTTGTTCCTTGTGGGGCATTCCTAAATTCTTTCCAGATAAATATTCCCCAAAGGGCTGCAACCATTGTACAAGTTTGGGCAAGTCCGTAAGAAATGGCAAAACCTGCTGCTCCGGAGGCCAATATGCTAAAATTCATTCCAAAGCAACAAATTATACCTCCCAATATACCCAGAGAATGTGTTTTAACGCTTCCTTTCTTAAGATAATCGCCAAACGGAACGGGTTCACCTTCTAAAGGTTTTTTCATGAGGAGGGTATTGAACAGAAAATTGGAAATAATTATTCCAACGGTAAACATTACAACAGAAGAGTAAGGACCTAATTTCCCAGGCTCGAGAACGACTTGATTGGCAGACATGGACTTTGCCACCAGCATATACCAGAAGGTTCCTGCAATACCTCCGACAAAAAGCATGAGAATAACCTTGAGCGGTGTTTTCTGGGTATTCGCGGTAAGCTTTTTATATGCCAGCGAAACCAGAATTATTGCAACAATAACTGCGAGCAATCCCAAAAGCAGGATAATAAGGTTCCCAACAGGATTGACAATATAGTTTGCAATTGTACCGAAGACCAGCGCCATTCCTACTCCAATAGGGAAAGCTACTGCTATACCGGCAAGGCTTACCCCGCTAATTAAAAGAATATTATAGAAATTGTATATTACGCCGCCTAATAATGCGAGCCACAGAAATTTTGGATCGGCTTGTTTAAGGTCTTCTATAAAACTCCGGCCTTCACTACCCGTGCTTCCCATTGTGAAAGCTAACACAAGTGAAAAGAGGAGCATCCCTAAACCAAAATCCCAATAGAACAACTGGAACTTCCAGTCTTTTGGGGCAAATTTCATTGTATTCGGCCACGACCCCCAGGACAGGAGTACAAAAAACAACATTATTACTGCTGTTGAATAAGATTGAATTGTTATCATAATTTTTTAAATTAAATGTTTTTCACTAAATCTTTGAGGATATATTTAACAGATTATGCAACCCCTTTGTAGCAAGTTCTTCGCCTGAATCAGCAAACTTTCTCCATATCGCACACTTTCGATTCGTTTCTTCAAATCCCGGATCAAATGATTCAATTGACAATGATCCTGTATAAGAAATCTGCCCCAAAGCCTCAAAGAACTCCTTCCATGGAACCAAGCCAGTACCTGGAATCCCCCTGTTATTTTCACATACGTGAACGTATTTAAGGTATTTTCCCCCACACAGGTGAACAGCTTCTTTGAAACTTGTTTCCTCTCGTATCATATGGAAAGTATCAAGATGTACTCCCACATTATCCATTCCTATTGCATCACAATATTTAATTGTGTCTTCTGCTATATTCAAAAAGTGTGTCTCAAATCTGTTAACTGGTTCAAATGCCAGGACAACATCCCCGTTTAGCTTTGCATATTCTGCGACTTTCCGGAGAGTATCAACAGACCAGTTCCATTCATTTTCAGTACGAGGTTTTCCACTTACATAACACCAGGCGGCATAATTAACTCCTCCAATGATATTGGATCCAATCTCTAAGTTAATGTCGACCATTTTGGTTAAAAATTCGATCGCATTCCGCCGAATCTTTGGATCAGGTGATAATGGATTAGAAATTTCATTTAATACGCAGGTAGTGACAAGATCAATATCAACGTCTTTAGCAGCTTTACGTACCTCGGCACATGGAAACCCTTCAGGATGTGAAATAGCGATGTCGAAGGTTTCAAATCCGATCTTTTTTGCTTTTTCAAATAATCCAATGTTATGAATGTTAAAATTTTCCGACCATATAAATGAGTCGACTCCAAATTTTAGTTTCATAATTTTGCTTTTTTAGTGGTGATGATATGTTTCATAATCAAAATAATTACTAAAGGCTTCATTAAGGGCATTGCTAACTTCACCAGAAGTAACAGCAACATGATGTTCAAATCCATTTTTGCAGATAAACTTCAATAACTCCTGAAAATTCGGGATGTTGATTGTACCATAACCTCCAAAAGTTTTTACTTTATCATTGGTCATATTTCCCTCGCCGATATAAGTCTTTAACCGTCCCTGATATTCATCTGTTGAGACCCTGCAATATGTAACTTTCTGAGGTTTCATTATTCCGACTACGGTTCCGAATGATTTATCCTTACCTACTGCATTGGCGATTATGGAATTATAACTCATTTCTGCGTTTTCACCAAAAAAGATTTTTGGAATATTACTACAGTGAAAAACAATCGATTTGTCTGAATTTTCGTCATAATTGTTATTCCAGTCCAAAAGGGCACTAGGACTCTGAGAGGCAAGAGATAATGCATACATTCCGACCAACCCGGGGATATCTGTTTCGCAGGCACTTGGAATTAATTTATTCCCAAGCATACTCATCAAAGTACATGGCATTACCCCAAAGTTAAGTTGCAACGAAGTCCAACATTGAATCGCAATCCCGGAAAGGTCATTTTCTCTAACAAAACGATCAATAGCCACTCCTAACTTAGCCATCTGCACTATTTTTTTAGCAGGAACAGAACTTGTAAGGACATAATCCTGGATTTCCAAAACCTTATTCTTTAATTCTATTTCATTATCGTTAATGCTATTAGCACGGGCGATTATTTCTGACAGATCAAGTGGTTCGACTGTAATATTATGCCTTTCTAATAACTTTTCACTATACCTCACCGTCGCAAAGTTTGCCGGACGAATCCCAATCTGACCAAAACGTACATTCTTAAGCCCGTTTACAATTCTACATGTCTGGACAAACCGCCTAAAGTCAATTCTGAATTTTTCAGATTCTGGATCAACAGTATGAGAAGAAGTCAAGCTATACTTAATACCAAATTGAAACAAATTATTGCATACTGATATTTTACCACAAAAACTGTCTCTTCGGCTGGATGCTCCCAGTTTGACAAGATTATCCTGGAAAGCATGTATCAATACCGGTAAATTTAGTCCTGACTGTCTGATAGACTCTGCTACACTTCGTTCATCTCCGAAGTTTGGCAAGGAGACTAAAATTCCAATCATTTTTTCTTTATTCTGAGCAAAAAGTTTAGCACACTTCTTTGCATCATCAAAAGTTTCGACTGTTCCGTAAGGGGTTTCATCAGAATTTAAGATAACTGCCGTAATTCCTTCCTCTTTCAGTACTTTAATTAGCCTCTCTCTTGCCTCAATGCAAAGGTTCGAAGGGAAAAAATTTCTATTCCCAATAATTAATCCGATTAATTCCATAATTTTTATATTTAGTAAATAATTAACATTTCACACGTAAATATTTACATGCCCTTTTGTAGCTTCTCCTTTTATGTTAATCCCTCAGCTATGAGGGTTTCATCCTATGTATTATTCCAATATTTCGAAACCAAATATGTTGACAAAAGTGTTTTTAGACTCACTGTTTTTATTATCAGCTACAGAAACCATGATGTTATGTTTTGCATCGCCAACAACTTTGTATTCTTTTGTAAAAGAAGCGTTTATTGTTGGTGAATAAAGATCCACCAGATCCACCTTTTTCCCGTCAATGGTAATCAGGGCGTTCCCGGAATCGGGGGATTTTCTTAAAAACAGTCTTATCCCTTTACCAGTAAAGGAGGTAGTAAAGCTAGCTCCTCTCTCTTGGCTATAAAAGAAATTTCTTCCGCTTCGCCCCCATCTTCCAGCAAAAATCAGGTTCTTTTCCAATACACGACCTTTTGCAGCAGGATCCACATAGAGCATATAAGGCTCATGCAGGGCAAACTGGTAATATGGACGAAGCGTAAGGTCCGGATGATTTTTTATCTTGTATGTAAGTGGCTTATTTGCCACTGCGATAAAATCTGATGAAATACTTTCCGGTTTAACAATGTCTGCCGGGTATTCATCAACCACATTCACTGCCATTGCAACAGGGCCGTACATAATTGCTGCCGGGTATTCTTTCGATTTATCAAGCCGGTCGACATACAAATTCATCGGAAAAACAATCTTTATCTTATCGCCGTCTTTCCATTGCCGGTTAAGCTGCATCCAGTTGTTCATCAGTGTTGGGTTTACAAGGCTTCCATTCACAGTTATCACAGGTCCTTCTTTAACCCATAAAGGTTTTCTGAAATGCAATGCCGCATTTTTACCCTTAGTCCCCTTTAAGCCTATGGTAAATACAGTCTCGTTACTCTCCGGGAATTTGGTGCTTTGTATTATAGATATATTATTCCATTCAGTTTTAGATGGGGTATACAAGTTGACAAAAAAGCCTTCCTTGCCTTTAAAATAAACCAGGTTAGCGTATTCTGCCACAGCTTGCGGGCGAGTACCCGTACAACAAGTCCAAAGGTCACCATGATAGAACTTTGATCCTTCCCTGGCATTATAATCTGAATAATAGAATACCTGACCATTACTTGACATAGGGACGTTCGCCCCTATACCATTGATGGTCATTTTTTCTATCCAGTCACCATATTTTGCATCCCCGGTAATCTCAATCAGGTATTTGCTAAGTTTAAATATAGCCCACGATCCACATTGTGTTTCAAAGATAGAATGAGTGTTTTGCAAAGAGTTGATTAAATCTTTTTTAGTCAATAAAGATTCACCCGGTCCGAAGCCCCCGGTTGCATAGCACTCCTCGTTCTGGAAGAAATCATAGGCATTTTTAATAGTGGCTTTGTATTTTTCGTTGCCACTGATCAAATAAGCAGCAGCAGCACTGCTCAATGTATTCAGGTGGCTATATGCATGATAGCGTATAGGTATATCAAAGATACTCCCGTTACTGGCATATATGTTCCAGTAATCCGTGTATTCCCATACCTTTCCAAAATCAAGGTATTTTTTATCGTTGGTAACCCTGTAAGCCCTGTATAAGTTCTCCGAAAGGGTGAACCATTCAGTATTTCCCGTCCCCTGATTAAATGCGTACTTTCGTTCGCGATCAAGGTTTTTAATTGCCCAGTCGGTAATCACATTTAGATAATTGAGTGCTTTTTTATTACCTGCAAAAACGTAGGCATCTACCAGTCCTCCTACAATCTTTTCGTAGGTGTAATGAGGAGCATTTGGTTTTTTGGTATAATAGAAATAACCGGTGCTATCAATACATTTCGCCCATTCTTCTATTAATGTATTTACTTTAATTTTCAAAGCCTCGTTGCCTGAGACGGCATACATCCTGCTTAACCCCGACAATAACTGCCCAAACACATGAAAACGGTCGCCGGTGTACCATCCTCCGAGGTTTTTTGCATCATTGGTTGGCAAACCCACCCGTTCCCGGAACCCTTTAAGAAGATCATCATTTGAAATGGCCAGATAGTAGACCATCACCTCATCGAGCTGTCGTTTCAAGGGGCTGTCTTGAAGCTTTATCTGGTTATATTCAAATGGTTCAAGCAGTAACTTATTCCTGTCGAATACCTGTTGATGCGTTACTTGTCCCTGTGAGCAGTTACAAGTAAATAATAAAATAAGAGTAATTCGAATAAGATTTCTCATAATTATTTGATTTTATGTTAAATATGTAATTTGATTTTTTTGAACCGGAAATATTCCGGTGTATGAGCAAAAGCTATTCATTTATGGTCAAATTAGTTTAACTCCACGTGTTGAATCTTCAGTATGCCTTCGCTATCGGTAGTGGGACGGCAGCGAGATATAGCTTGTTGCTCGGATCGCCAGAGCCGAAGAGCGTGATACTGGGGAGAATAAGTCCGGCGGCTTCAGTTTGGGCAGCGGATTTGACAAATATACGTCGTTTCATATTCTTGCTTTTTGGTTGTTGTTAAACTTTAATTTCAAGAATTGTTGAAAAGTGTTCATCTAAAACTAGTTTCCCCAGTTCAGTTTATGAAAATATCAATTCTGTTTTTCAATTTTAATCCAAAGTGGGGATATCCTTCTTGAATCGACTGAATAGTATGGTATAAAATCACATTCCATATCAGAAAAGTAAATATCCTTCATTTCAATCTCTTCTGCTTCCTGTTTAACATTTAACATCTGATTAATAAATGTTCCTGTCTCAAGAATCATCCTTCCATTAGCCTTTACTGGTTTTAAAAATCTGAATTTAATATTATACAATCCTTCTGAAATGCTCAGCCTCCATTTCCCATAAAACTCTTCCTCTGCCCAGCCTCTCTCTCCATAGGCATCAGTCCTATTCAGAAATACCGGATTCTCATGTTCATTACCAATAATTATCCTGGGCTGATTGACAAGATTCGGGGAGTTCACCAGATCTTTTAAAATTATATCAAGATCAATTTTTAGATTCTTAGCAATATCTCTATAATCCTTAATAATATTACTTTGTTCATAAGGATCCTTAAATACATCAAACAACTCAAATCCGTTAATCCCTTCATTATAATTTGTATGGCCAACGAGTTTATAACTGCCCTTTTGAAGTGCAATATTATTATATAGTTCAGGATATCTTCGTGTCCAGTAAAAAAATAGTGACCTGTTTTTCCAATCTACATTTTCCCCTTTAATTAAGGGTAGTAAATTTTTACCGTCAATTATTCTGTCTTTTGGCAATTCAGCATGGCAGATTTCTGCGATTGTTGGCATGATATCAATATAAGCTGTATTTGTTTCAACTTCAATATTCCCTTTTATAAGACCAGGATACCGAATAAAGCAAGGAACTCTGATCCCTCCACGGTAAACCGATCCTTTTTGTCCCCTCATCCCAGCCAAATAACGTGTTCTATATGGTCCGTTGTCTGACATAAAAATTACAAGGGTGTTTTCGGATATCTTCAAATCATCAAGCTTTTTAAGCACTTTGCCAATATTTTCGTCAAGATTGGTTACCATTGCATAGACTCTCCTGGCAGCTTCCTTATCTATTTCACTCATCTTATAAAAAGGTCGTTTATCATTCCCAAAGCCCGATGCGGGATCAATATCCTTAAACAAGCTATAATATTTATCGGGTACCTGAAGAGGTTCATGCACTGCATTAAAGGCAAGATAGCAAAAAAAAGGTGATGTGTGATTCTTTTCAATGAATTTAATAGCCTGATCTGCAAATATATCCGTGCAATAACCACTATAACCTTCCTGTTTACCATTATGCCAGAGAACAGGATCAAAATAGCTGCTGTCACCTTTAAAATATGTTGTAATATCTCCAGGCTGTCCCATTCCCCCATCAAGATGATTTACTGATTCGTCAAATCCCTGATCATTAGGTCTGAAAGGATAGTTATCGCCAAGATGCCATTTCCCAAAAATACCTGTTGTATAACCTGCATCTTTCAGCATTTCTGCAACTGTTATTTCATTTGCAGCCATCATCGCACCACCATTGTAGGTGTCGCGAATTCCTGTTCTTAATGAATAACGCCCCGTCATAAGACCGGAACGGGTTGGTGAAGATACCGGGCAAACATAAAAATTATTCATCCGGACACTCTCTTTTGCAAATTTATCTATAAAAGGAGTTTTTAAATGTGGATTTCCTGTAAATGAAAGATCACCATAGCCCTGATCGTCGGTAATAATTATAACTACATTGGGTTGTTGCTTTGATTGTGCCACACACACAACTGAACTGGCTAATGCTATGGCTAAAAAATTAGTCTTCACTATTTTGGGTTTATAGGTAAAAATTATGAACTTTTTATAAAGGAGCAGTGCCATTAATAAAAAAAACTATTTAGTCGATCCTTAAGAAATCAAGTTTATCAATAATTTATCAGAACAAGATAATTTCGGGTCAATTTTTCAACAAGTTTATTTAAGACACTGATAATAGATTCACGGATTTTCCGTAACATCTTCATCATATTGAATGCAGCACCTGCCAAAAGTGTATTAATCATATCACCTTCAACACCTTTGAGGTAGTTCCTGAGCACACGATGTTCTTGTTTTAAGTGTCCTATAATTGGTTCTATTGATGCTCTTCTACGGAACCTCTCTCTTTCTTTTGCTTTCTGATATGCTGTTTTACCTCTTCCAGAGCCTGGTATTTTAATAGTGACTCCCATAATGTTTTTTCGCCCCTTACAGCCTCTGTCAACCAGGGCTGTTTCATGTAGCCTGCCTAAAAGATCTTCAACCTGAGCAAGTTGTGGTTCAATAGTGTGCCCATCATAAATGTTATCTTCAAATGCCATAGCTCCAACTACTATTCCACTTTTTTTTGTAAGTACAAAACTACTTTTATTGCCAAATTCATACTTCTTGTGCTCTTTGCCTTTTGAGATACATTTTACCTCCGGAGCATGAAAACTGTATATCTTGTTCTTGTCGTCTCTTTTCTGTCCAAGTACACGGTAGTATAACCAAAGTTGCTCATCATAGTAGCTCAAACGATCTATGTCATCAAGACTTCGCTCAACATCTCTTACTAACTGGCCTGCGATGGTTTTAAGCTTGCGAGCTGCAGCATTGGCCTTTTTACGCTTCTTCGGGTGATCCCGGAACTTCTGCTCAATCATTAGTTGCTTTACAGTACGAGTATAACTTTGTCTCAACTTTATGCCTTCTTTTTTCGATATTTTCCGACAACCCTCTATTATCTTCTTGTGAAGTTTGGAATCGGTAGGGAAAGTAATGTTCTTTTCCTGTACTGTTGTGTCAATAAGCACTTCTTTCTCATGGACTTCTCTGGAATCAAACAGACTTATACTGAGCTTTAATATTTTTTGTGCCCCGACTTCTCCTATGCGTTTGCGAAAATGTACAAACTCACTCGGATCATATGGCTTGTCATACTGGAAATAAGTCTCTCCACAGAAGTATTGCCAATAAGGATTTTCAATCCATCTTGCGACAAATGTCTCATCTCCAAGGTTATACATTTGCTTTAACAACATACTGCCAACCATCTTCCTTATCGGTACTGCTGGTCTTCCCAAATTTGGATAATAAATGGAAAACTCCTTCTCAACTGAGGCCCAGTCTATGCTCTTCGCCAGGATGACTATCTCATGCTCCATATTGATTACACTCACCAACGGAACACGAAAAACATTCAATTGAGGGTTCTTATTAATTTTTCCTTTCATATTGCAAGGTTTTTAACGAATTTACTCATTACCTTTTGCAGATTATCAACATTAGTTATTAACATTAAGTGTTAGTAATCAACACTTTAACCGCTTTTTAAGGATCGACTATTTAGTTACAGGAGAATAAGCATACGCACATCCATTCTTGTACTCACATAAAAAAAATCCCCGAAGCAAGCTGCGGGGTATAAAAATACCAACCGCACAAGACATATATCGCAGCAAGCTGCGGGGAACTAACCCCGAAAAAGATTAGATGCTTGAAAGGACGTTATTCATTTTCATCATACTGTAATAAGCATCCGGGATAACTATTACTTATTTCATTACAATAATTCAAACATCTGCATTACCTACCATCCTTCATTCTGAACCAGGTTATGATTCATAGATAGCTCAGAGTCAGGTATAGGTAATAAATTATATTTTTCATCGTATCCATTAGGGAATTTTGTGTCAACTAAATTACCCAAATGATCTCGAATTTCTATTGGATAAAGATCACTTCCAATATTCCACCTTTTTACATCTTGCCAATATAAGCCTTCTAATGCAAATTCGATACGTCGTTCGTGTCTTAACTTTTCACGTGCTTCATTTTGAGATAATCCCATCGGTAATGCAGTAATTTTTACATCAACACGTTCTGTCCTGATTCTATTAATTAAGGAAATTGCTTCATCAATATCCCCATCTGTCTCAATTAAAGCTTCAGCTTTTGATAAAAGGACATCTGCATATCGCAATACAATATTGTTTATATATGACTGCCCGGAGACCGGAATGGCTGACTCTGGTTCGGAACGATATTTCCTGCAGCCAAGATGCTTTATTCTATTAGTTGGATGATTACCAGCTCCTCCAGGGTACAGATAGCTTGGGAACTGATAACCGCAAAACCATGATCCTGGTCGCAAAATAGTAAAATCCATACGAGGGTCTCGTCCTACATAAGGATCTGCGGGATCAACATTTGATCCATCGATCATTTCATAGGCATCAACTAAATTCGAGATGGGGACATAACGGTTCCCTCTAATCCAGCTTCCCAAAGCTGTCCCACAATATTGATCATGATATGATCCTTGTGAATTTTCTCCTTCCATATATTGAATATCAAATAAAACTTCCTGATTATTTTCATTTTCTGCCTTAAATAACCCTTCATAACTTGGGAATAAAGAATATTTGCCTAATGCATCTATTTGCTCAACTAACTGCAATACTTGATCATATTTATTTTGGTATAAACAAGCCCGCATTTTCATGCCTAAAGCAGCACCTTTAGTAGCTCTCCCAACTTTTGGTGCATCTACTTTAAGTTTCTCTATTGCAATGTCATAATCAGAAATAACTTGATCCCATGTTTCTTGCGCTGTGGATCGACTAATAGTTTTTGTCTCATTCGTAGTAACTATAGATTTCATAATTGGAACACCTCCATAGCTTTCAACCAATATTGAGTAAGCTAAACCTCTTAAAAAATGAGCTTCCCCAATATATATAGATTTTATATCTTCACTTAATTCCACTTTTTCTATTTCTCGAAGCAGATAATTTGTAGCGAAAATTATTCTATAACACCTAGTCCACCTATATGTCAAAATCCCTCCATCACTAGACGAAAGTGTACCATTCCCGATTTTTGTAATTGGAAGATTCCCCCAGTTATAAGCATTAGGAGTGGCTCCATCTGTAACTCCGAAACCATATAACCCTTCGTTATAAACACTTACTTCCTGGAGCAAACTATAAACTCCATTTAATAATAAATTTACATCCTTCTCATTTTGCGGGAAAATGCCAGAAGTAATCTTGTCTTCAGGTAAAACATCTAAATAATTATCTACACAACCATTAAAGGAAAGCAGAAAAATTAATAGAAAACTATAAGCTAAAATATTTCTAAGTTTCATCGTTTACAGTTTTAAAAAGTTAGATTAAACCCAATTGATATGATTCTTGGAGTTGGATAAATTTTCTCACCTGAATTGAATGTACTTCTTTCAGGATCCCATCCTTCATAATCTTTGGTTACAAATGAAAAAACATTTTGAGCATTTAAATAGATATATATTTTTTGCACACCAACACGCGACAAAATACTATTTGGGAAAGTATATCCTAACTGAACGTTCTTCAATTTAACAAAACTTATTTCACTTACCCAAAAAGAGGATGCCTCCATATCCCATGAATCATTAAATTTAATACTTGGAATATTTGTAACAGTATTTTCAGGTGTCCATGCATTTTTCCAGCGCTCCGTAATAGTTGGAGAGTTTAAACTTACCCTAGTTATATTATTATTTGTATAGGCATGAACACCAGCTAATCCTTGAAATAGAAGATTCAAATCAAGTCCTCTATATTTGAAACTCGATGAAAGCCCAAAAGATAATTTTGGAATTGTATTTCCTAATTCCTGTTTATCTTGATATCCCAAAATGCCATCTTCATTTACATCTTCATATTTCAAATTCCCAGCTTCTGGTTTATAACCATTGCTATACATATGCTCTGCTGCTTCGGCATCAGTTTGGTAAATTCCAACTGCCTTATAACCATATAGGGTTTGGTAGGAATATCCTTCCCTGATAAGATACAATTGATCCGGGGCTTGCCCTCCTAAAAACTTAGTAACCTCGTTATGAAAAATATAAGTCAGATTGGTACCTATACTGAATCCTAATTGTTCTCTTTTAAAAGCATAATTGTTATAATTGACAGAAATTTCAAATCCGTTATTTACCATTCCCCCAACGTTCTCAAATGGACTTGTAATGCCTCCCAATATTAGAGGGATCGGTAATTGTACAATGATATTTGTGGTTAGTTTCTTGAAATAATCAGCCTCTATTGATATTCTATCTTTTAATAATCCAACATCAATACCAAAATCAATTGTTGAGGTAGTTTCCCAAGTAATATTTTCATCAACGAATGCAGTAACACCTGCTCCTGAACTAAAACTACCTCCGTAACAATAGCTTAATTGGTTATTTTGATCTATTGTTGTCAAAAAGGGCCAATACCCGGAAATATTTTGATTACCCAATTGCCCCCAGGAACCACGTAGTTTCAAATTTGAAATAAGGTCCAAATTTCGAATAAATTCTTCTTCACTTAGTCTCCAGCCTGCAGAAAAGCCTGGGAAAACACCCCATCTATTCCCTTTTTTAAAACGAGAAGAGGCATCAGCTCTAAGGTTACCTTCCAATAGATATTTATCTAATAGAGAATAGTTAATACGCCCAAAATAGGAAAACATTTTCAATGCTACCATATTACCGTTAGCTACTATCCCTGTGGTTCCAGCATCTACTTGTGTTAACCCCTCTTTGGGAGGATCCATTCTGCGACCATATAGATTTTTAATTACTCTGCTTTCAAATTGGATCCCACCAATTGCTGAAAAATCGTGGATTTGAGCAAATTTTTTATTATAATTAATTGTTGTTAAAAAGTTGGTATTGCTATTAGAAATATGGTCTCTCTTGATTTCCAATCCTTCCCTGTTAAAAATTGAATTTAATGTTTCTATACCTGAATCGGTATAACCATAAATTGTTTCATTGAATGAGTCAGTTAAACTCCAATTATTTGTAGAAGCTAAAGTAGTTTTTAGACTTAGATTTTCAGCGAATTTAATTTCAGCATAAACATTTCCTCTTAAAAAGCTTGCCTCAGTTGTATTTATTCCATTAGCTGCGTTAATTAGTGGATTTCGATTATCATATAACAAATTTCCACCTGAATCTATTGCTTGTACTGAACCAAAACGACCATCTTTCGTATATGGAGCTATAAATGGGAAGCCCCAATTAAACATATCCCAAGTCAAGGATAAATTATAAGGTTCATTAGAAACTCTTTTTATATAATTAACTTGTGTACCTATCTTGAGCCATTTATTAATCTTTAAATCCATATTAGATGTCAAACCATATCTTTCTGAGTTTGTATTTGAAAAGATTCCGTCTTGGTTTAAATAGTTAAAAGATAAAAATGCGGAACTTTGTGCTGAGCCGCCTCTGATAGATACATTAGACTCCTGGATAGGTGAGGCTTTGAATAAATATTCGTGCCAATCAGTATTAGGATACTTAAACGGATCATTACTGTTTTTAAAATCAGAAATTAAATTGTCAGAGAAATAGGGAGACGATCCAACATTTGTCAGAGCCTTATTGTATAATTCCATATAGTCTGCGCTATTACTTATGATATTATATCTTCTTCCTAATGTTTGGACACCCGCATAACTAGAAATTTCTATTTTAATTTTCTCATTCAAGTTTCCCCGTTTGGTCTTAACCAAAATAACACCGTTGGCTGCTTTTGATCCATAAATAGATGCACTGGCAGCATCCTTTAATACAGTAATACTTTCAATATCATTAGGATTTAATTGATCAAAAGAACCTTCAACCTCATCTATTATCACAAGTGGTTCCGAGTTATTCAAGGTACCCCAACCTCTCACACGTAATTGAACTTGATCCTTTCCAGGCTGCCCTGAATTCTGACTTACCCAAATTCCTGTTGCGTTTCCTCCCAGTGCTTGCGATGCATTGGTAATAGGACGATTATTAATGGCATCGTCGAATTTTACCGCAGAGACAGCACCTGTCAAGTTAACTTTTTTCTGCGTACCATAACCGATCACCACTACTTCATCCAGCCCAATTGCCGACTCAGCCATGGTTACGTTGATTTGGGTTGATGTCCCGATAGTGATTTCCTGGGATTCCATCCCGATAAATGAGAATGTCAGGCTCCTGGCTCCCTGAGGAACTTCAATACTGTATTTACCGTCAATATCGGTCATGGCACCCTGAGTTGTTCCGGTAACAACAACGTTCACCCCGGGAAGAGGTGTGCCATCCATATCCGTAACAGTTCCGGTTACTCTTTTTTGTTGAAGTTCGGCTCCTGATGCGATAGCGAGTAAGCTATTCTCCAGGGGACCATTGGTTAATAAGATTTGCCTGTCAAAAACTGCATAATTGACATTAGTCCCCTGAAATAATTCAGGTAGGATATCGGTAATCAGTTTATTTTCTGCCTGAATATCAATCACTCTGTTGACATCAATCTGTTTCTGGTTGAAGATAAAATAGAATTCACTCTGTTTTTCTATTTCATCCATTACCTGTTCAAGACTTCTGTTCTCCATGTCTAGCGAAACCTTCGCTACCTGCGAATAGGAAGGCGTAGCTAATATATTTGAAACACCTGCAACAATAACAAGGAATGCGATTTTAAGTTCCATGATTAGTTTTTTTAAGGTTGGATGTGGATACACCCATAAATGAAAAAATTTTTTCATAACTTTGAAATGTTTTTAGTTAGGTTATTATTAATCGATAGTAACTTAACACTATCTACAGGGAAGCGCTCCAATCGCTTCCCTGTTCTTTTAAAGAAAAAATTCACATAGGCAAATATTTTTTCAGGTTAGTTATAAGGTTATTTTATCTTTGATCTTAATATTACTTTCGTTTTACTATAACTCTCATCAACTCGTATTTGTGGTGGTTCAATATCATATGTTATCTGTAAACTCAGTTCCAGTAATTTCAAAACCTCTTCCAGATTCTCATCGATAAAGGTTGCACGTAGTCTGGGTTGGTTAGACATATCACCCAGGATTTCAATATCAATGTTATACCATCTTCCAAGCCTTCTGGCAAGAACATCAAGCGGATCGTTTCTGAAAACTAACTTCCCTTCCTTCCAGGAAGAGTATTTTTCCGGCTGGACAACCTCAACCTTACAATCATTAAGTGTTTTATCAAATGATATGTAATCATTCGGTTTCATTGAATAAGATTTATTTAATCTCTCATTAAAACAAACCACTTCCCCCTCTTCCAGTACGACTTCAACAGTATTCTCATTATCATAGGAGGCTATATTAAATCTTGTACCGGAAACTGTAACGAGAACCTCATCTGCACTCACCTTAAACGGTCTTTTACTATCCTTATATACATCAAAAAAAGCTTCACCCTTTAGAGTTACCTGCCGGTTATTATTAAACCTCCCATAATATTTTATACTCGAATTGCTGTTTAACCACCCTGTTGTACCGTCAGGCAGGCTGAACTGCGCACGTGTCCATGCCGGAGCTTTAATCTCAACCCATGTTTCTTTTCCTGAATTGTTATTTAAATAGCCTTTAACACCCCAAAAAATAGCAAGAGGCAGAATAATCATTCCGGCTATCCGGGCAGACCAGTTTAAAAACCTTGAAAATTTTCTGTTTTTCCTGTCAGCTATCTTTGTATTTATTTCGTAATGTATTTTGTAAAGTATATGATCAAGATTTTTGTCCTGCTTGTCATTCTCATCCAATATTTCGTACCACTGTCTCCTTAAGTGATGTTCCAGTTCTTTCTCTTTATCACTCTCGCAAAAAACTTCATCTACATACGATGAATCAGTATCAGAATATACTCCTGCAAAATATTTGTCTATCTTTTCACTATCAAAATCAATCCCTGCCATAAAATATTTCCTTTTTAAAAATTTCTTTATTATTCAAAATATGCTAAAATCAAATTCTTTCTTAATACTCGTAACTCAAAAAGCAGCTCTCCAACTAACCAGGAAGAACTGCTTTTTACCCTAACAAACTAACCTCAATCCATTAATAGTATTTTGCCAGATATATTTGTATTTAAGATTCCAGGTAGTCATATAATTTTATTCAATATATAATAATATCCATTTCTGCTCGATTACACCTAATCAGTAAAAGGAAAAAAGTAAAAAATAATCAGGAATGATTTTGGTCATATAATAAATTAACTGTATATTTGCTTATCATGCGGGGAAAAATACATATAAAAAGAATTATTAAGAACCGGCTACCCTCTGTTGAGGAACGTGTATTGGTACTGCTTACAGGAGCACGCCAGACCGGAAAAACAACTTTGCTTAAGTTATCCTATCCCTCGCTTGCTTATTTTAACCTTGATGCCATTGAGTATCGTGAGCAATTGTCCGGTATCAGCACTTTCTCATGGGGAAGAGATGTAGGCAATGCGGTTATAGATGAGATACAGAAAGAACCGGAACTTTTCGACAAGATAAAATTTGCGTTTGATGAAAGAGATATTAGTTTCTCGGCATTGTCGGGTTCCGCTCAGTTACTTCTCTTAAAAAAAGTAAAAGAGACACTTGCCGGCAGAGTAACAATATTTGAGTTGTTTCCATTAATGCTTTGTGAACTTATTTACTCGGGAGAGGAGAAAATTCCGCAATTGCTGATCGATGAGCTGATCAGATGTAAGCAAGCATCTCCGGTTTTTGAAAGTAAACCGGCAGTGTTACTTGGTAATAATTGGGATAAAACATTTCAACCTGAAGAATACCTTATCAGGTGGGGAGGGATGCCTGCCCTGATCAATATTAAAGACGAGGTCAGGAAGCGCGCATGGTTACGGGATTATCTGGTTACGTATCTTGAACGTGATCTGGGTGATCTGTCCAGAATGAATGATCTTATGCCTTTCCGGAAATTTCAGCAACTGGCGGCTCTCCGTTCTTCAAATCTTCTGTCTTATTCAGAGCTGGCGAGAGATGCCGGTATCGGAACTGAAACAGCCCGCAGGTATCTTGAATACCTGAGTATATCATACCAGGCGGTTCTGTTATCGCCTTATAATAAAAACCTGACAAGCAGTCTGATTAAGACCCCGAAACTATATTGGCTCGATAACGGCTTGTTACGACAACTTTCCGGTCTGGGGTTTGATGTGATGAACGGACAGTTATATGAAAATTACGTTGCCTCTGAAATGATAAAATATTTCAGATCTGCTCAAAAAACGGAAGCTTTGAGTTTTTATCGCACACGTTCCGGGATGGAGGTTGACTTTTGCATTGAAACCGAAGGAGGTCTGATAGGTATAGAAATAAAAAACAGGCAAACTGTTGACAGAAGTGATTATACTTCCCTGAAACGGCTACAAGAGGCTTCGCAGGAAAACTGGTTGTGCGGATTGTTAGTTTATCGTGGTAATCAGATCATTAAGCTTGATGAAAAACTGTGGGCGGTTCCTTCATGCAGACTTTTTTCATGACAGTCATTTTAATTTATCATGAAAAAAAAAGCACAAAAAATAAGAAAACAGGGATGCTCTCCCTATTGAGATTAGTCCTGATAAATTTCAAGGCACTTGTCAGGTGATTCTCGACAGTTTTATGACTGATCTTCAATTCTTTGGCAATTTCTTTAATACTCAGCCCTTCGAATCTGCTTTTCAAAAATATTTCCTTACGCCGTTCCGGCATTTTATCTATTAACTCCGATATGTAACTCTGCAATGAGTTAAAGGTTATTTTCTCAGAAGTCTGCATATCCTGATCAGAACTTATACCGGATTTTAAATACTCAGAAAGATATGCTTTGGTTCTGAAATGCTTCCTGATAATATTGAAGGCAATGGTAAAGAGGTAAGATTTAAAAGAGAGTTCATGCTTTAGATCGGACCGTTTCTCCCAGATCTTTGTAAAGACCTCCTGTACTACTTCTTCAGATTCAACTTCTGATTTTAAATACCCATATGCAAAACGATATAAACGGTTGCTATACCCTCTGAATAAGGTATTGAAAGCCAAAACATTACCTTTTGATAAACTCTTAACTAATGCGACATCATCTTCTATTTTCTCCCTCATCTGTGCTAAATGCCGATTTATACAATCCTATATATAAAATTGCGTGGTAAAGTTAACCTAAATTATCAGACAGAGGATTAGAAACTCTTTATGCTATTTGACAAATTAGTGATTTTTAACAAATAATTATACTTTCATATTCTTTATATAAGCCTCATTATCTATTAGTTATCTTCTCTCCTTTATTATTTTAATGGAGTAATACAACCCATAACAAAAGGTTATTTTACGGAAAATCTAAAGATTGTTTTCGAAATGAATATTTCTCCCGGATTCACAGTTGTTGCCGGAAAATCCGAATGATTAGGACTATCAGGGTAATGTTGTGTCTCAAGACAAAGACCTGAGCGGTAATTATATTGTTTGCCGCTATGTCCGATGAGGGAACCATTAAGGAAATTTCCGCAATAAAACTGGATCCCGGGCTGATCCGTAATTACCTCAAGCAGTCTTCCGGTCTCCGGATCATATACAGTTGCATCAACCTCTGCAACATTATCAAGAACAAAATTATGATCATACCCCCTTCCAAGCCTAAGCTGTTCGTACTCCTCATCTATTCTTTCTCCCACTGTATGAGGCGTAGTGAAATCAAATGGAGTTCCTTCAACCGGTCGAAGCTCACCTGTTGGGATAAGGGCAGAATCAACCGGGGTAAAGTAAGATGCATTTATTGTAAGCTCATGGTCAAGAATATTAACGTTGCCGGCCCCGTGAAGATTGAAATAAGCATGATTGGTAATGTTCAGCACTGTTTTTTTATCAGTCGTGCATTTGTAATCCATTACAATCTCATTATTATCAGACCATGTATATGTGACTTCAACATCCATATTCCCGGGATAACCTTCTTCCATATCAGGGCTATTATAAGTGAATTTTACAGCAGGCGATCCGGTTTTTTCCGGTATTTCAGCATTCCACACCACGCTGTGCCATCCGCCCGGACCACCATGAAGAGCGTTGGGGCCGTTATTAAGCGTAAGGGAATATTCTGTCCCGTCTATTGTGAATTTTCCTTTTGCTATTCTGTTTGCATATCGCCCGACACTTGAGCCAAAGTAGGGATCACCTTTTAAGGTACCTTCGAATGTATCAAACCCGAAGGTAACATTTTCTTTTACCCCTGATCTGTCAGGGACTTCAATCCATGTTATCCTTGCGCCATAATTTGTGAGCTTCAGAACATTGCCATTCCTGTTTGTCAGAGTGAAAAGAAATACTTCCTTCCCCTGGTGAACTCCCCAGCTCTCTTTCTTCAACGTTTCCTTTTTCCCGGCTGACTGATTACAGCTGGTAAGGAGAACAGCAGATGTAATCAGTATCAGCGAGTGATAAATAGTCTTTTTCATATGGGTCATTTTATTAAAGCAATTCTGTATAATCCATTACCAATAATATCGCTGCTATTTTTTCGTCCGGAACTGCCATGCGGGCAGACCTGCGCTGTTAAAGACAGATGCTTCCGCACCATTTCGCCAGCAATATCTTACAGAGACCGGTTCATTGACCAGAGGAGAATAAACCACCACTTCATTATTATTTACAATTCCTGCGCTGGCCATTACATATTTCCCGTCCTCCCCGGCTATTTCAAATTCCTTCAGGCGTCCGTTTCTAGAAACAAGGCCATCCCCTGAATTGTCAAACCGGATTTTTATTGTGCTGCCTTCCACCGACATTGATTTATAAACAGGCCCCGTACAGGGTGTTGGTATTTCATAATCATTATTAAATGCAAATGCTGCCAGCCGTTCACCAACCTCTTTCTTATAGGGAGGATGAATGTTCATTACAGTTGCAATGTCGAGAGTCACTGCCATTCCCGTACCGGGCAGTTCAAGCGCTTTCTCCTGCGCTTCACGAAGAAGGGCAGATTCAGTGGAATCAACATTAGAATAAACGTATGGTGCTATCTGAACATAATAGAACGGAAAATCTTTGATACCCCAGGAATCCCGCCAGTTTTGTATCATCAGGGGAAAAATCTTTGCATACTGATCTGCCCTGCCGACATTTGCTTCTCCCTGGTACCAGATAGCTCCTTTTATGGGGTATTTTACAACAGGGTTGACCATTGCATTGTAAAGGACAGAAGGGGTATAGGGACTTAGAGATATCGGTCTTTTCTGAGCAAAGAATTCATTTTTTGACAGGTCAAAAATATAGAACCTGTTGCCGATCAGTTCTGCTGCAGGCTGATATTTCCATTCGCCTTCAATGCTGACCGGAGCCTGTTTGCCGCCTTTTACAGATATTTTCATTGATCCCGGAATTCCCCAGATGCCGCCTCCACCCTGGTTATCCAGCACTCTTACGGAAATAATATTCACGCCCTCACCTGCAAGGTTGCCGGGAATATCATAGTTCCTTGCTGCCTGCCAGTAACCTGATTCTTCAGTTGCCCCTACAGGAGTACCGTTAAAATATGTACGGTCCATATCATCTATAGGGCCTAATGATAGTACAAGATCCTTGCCTTTATAGTCAGCCGGCAGTTCAACTTTCTTCCGGAACCATACAGCTCCGTCAAGTTCGCCAGTAGCTCTTTCGAACTGACCCGAAAGATTCATCGCCGGCCAGGAACTGTCGTCATATTCCGGTGACGGCACACTTTCATCGTTGAAGGTCAGGTTTTTCCATTGATCGTTGCCGGAAGGTTGTATCTCCAGTTGTTCATGATCCTCAAGCCACTCCTGGTATCCATGCTGAAGAGGTGCCGATTCTTTTATTGCATTTATTTGTTCAACAAACTCTCCTGCATTCTCAAGGGCTGTCGATGAGATCCATGATTCAGCAGGTGTTCCTCCCCATACTGATTCAATTAAACCAACCGGTACACGGAGCTCATCATAAAGTTTCTTTCCGAAAAAGAATGCAGTTGCACTGAATTGTTTAATAGTTGAGGGGCCGCACATTTCCCATCTTCCTGTACAATCTTCAAGAGGTTCACCGGAAATTTTCCTTTGTACAATGAAAAGGCGGATCTCCGGAAGTATCGTTGATTCAATGGTTCGGGATGAATGCATGACAGTATCAACCGGGGGCCATCCTGCCATCGGCATTTCCATATTCGATTGCCCTGAACAGAACCAGACCTCACCTGCCACGATGTTATAAATAATAATACTGGTGTCTCTGCATGAGATTGTCATCGTGTAAGGTCCCCCGGCTGAAGGAGCAGGGATTGTGACTGACCATCTGCCATCTTTCCCCGATTTCGTTGTTGTTTCTTCATTCCAGCTTGCCACAACCCTTATTTTATGACCAGTATCTGCCTTGCCCCATATCCTTGCATCGGTTTTCTGCTGAATGATCATATTGTCTCCTATCAGTGACGGCAATACGAGGTTGGAAGGTGTTCTCTGACAGCCTAATAAGCTCATTGCCAGTATTATAAGAATTCCTGTTTTTTTCATTTTATTAGTTTTATTATAGTAGTTAATGTTTTGTAATGATTATTTCCTTACCGTTATAGGCAACAACCGCATGGGGATTTGCCTCAGGATCAAAAGCAACAGGTCTCTCTCTGCTTATCCAGATAATATTGAAAGTCCTTGAATTCAGCATACCTTTATATTCCCCCTGCCTGTCGCCAATTTTAAGTTCCCCTGTTCTGTTGTCAAAGCTGAATTTTATTGTACTCCATGCTCCCTGTTCATAATTATAATTTGTGCCTTCGTCTTCATAAAGGGTAAATGCACAGTCCCTGCCTGCATACACATACAGTGTCAGCGGATCGGCAGGTTTCTCATCAGTATATTGTATCTCCGGTCCGACAGGGATTATTGAGCCTTCTTTGATAAATAACGGCATCCGTTCATAGGGTGCATCTGCATTTAGTTTCTGACCCCCGGTAAAATATTTTCCTGTATACAGATCGTACCAGCCGCAGGTTTGGGGAAGGTAAACCTCACGTGCCCGGGCCTTGTAAAGATATACTGGTGCAACAAGTATTGACGGACCGAACATGTACTGGTCACCGATACTTTCCACATTCCTGTCAATGCCAAAATCCATCACCATAGCCCTCATGATCGTATAATCGTTGAAAAAGGTCAGTCCGGCAAGCGAGTAGGTATAAGGCATCAGGTAATACCTCAGCTTATCATAATAAACCATGCTTTTATATGCGGGATGCCCTTCAGGTGAAATATTGAATACTTCACGAAGAGGGTACTGTCCATGACTGCGGAAAAGCGGGCAGAATGAGCCGAACTGGAACCAGCGTGTATTAAGCTCTCTCCATTCTTCAAGGTCTTCTGATCCTTCCCGGGCCCTGGTATATCTTCCTTCCACGCAGAAACCTCCGATGTCAAATGTCCAGTATGGTATTCCTGACAGTGCAAAATTAAGTCCGGCAGGTATCTGTGCCTTAAGGTCTTCCCACCGCGTTCCTATATCGCCGCTCCATGTAGCCGTTGAATATCTTTGCAGACCAGCGAATCCGGAACGTGTCAGCAGGAACACCCGTGTATCAGGATCAACAGAGCGCTGGCCGTTATAAATAGCCATTGCATTTACGAGCGCATAAGTGTTGAAGTATTTTGCTGAAGGCCCGAGCGCGGTGGGCGTAGAGAGCTTTTTTCGGTATTCAATGCTGGCATTTGAGAGTATATCAGGTTCCGAAGCATCCATCCACCATGCGTTAAATCCTTTTGTATAGAGATGCTCCTTCATCTGGTTCCAGAAAAGCTCACGTGCCCCGGGACTGTAGGCATCATAGAAAGATCCTATATAACCCTTCCCTATCCAGTCCCTTATACTGTCATTAACTGCCTGACGGTACATCCAGCCCTTCCTGTCAAATTCCCTGAAATGTTCTGTAGTATGGTAGAATTTCGGCCACACCGAGATCATGATCTTTGCATTCAGCCTGTGGACTTCATCAACCATTCCTTTGGGATCGGGAAAGAATTCCGGATTAAATTCATGTGATCCCCATGAAACTACCGGCCAGTACGACCAGTCAAGGACAATATTATCGAGCGGAATATCCAGTTTGCGATACTCCTTTACCACATCCAGCAACTCTTCCTGTGATTTGTAGCGTTCACGGCTCTGCCAGTAACCCAAAGCCCATTTTGGCATTATGGGAGCTTTGCCGGTCAGTGACCTGTAACCGCTTATCACTTCGTCTATATTTTCTCCCTTGATGAAGTAATAGTCTATTTCATCACCCATTTCGGAATAGAGCGACAGGGAACCCTGTTCAGAAGCAGGGCGCGGGCTCAGAGCTTTCAGTCCTATATACGAAACGCCTCCGTCAGGCTGCCATTCAATACGAAGCGAGTACTGCTTTCCCGCTTCCATATTCTTCCTGAATTTGTATGTATTCGGATTCCATGCAGTTCTCCATCTTTCTGCTACTAAGGGTTCATTGTCGATGAAAACCTTTACATACCCGGCATAGTAAAGCTTAAAATGATAAAGACCGGTCTCTTTTGGTTCAATCTTACCTGTCCATGTAATGGTCGATCTGTAAAAGGGGAATTTTTCAGGGAAGTTATTTATTGTTTCAAGATTTTCATAATCAATGGCTGATTCTTTACGCCTGATAAAAACCTTCCCCGGATCTGAATTTATATAGTATGTGGCTGTAAGACCTCCTTCTTCACCATTTTCATCATACAACCTGAAGAGGTTTATCTGGGAATAATCCCTGGGATCACCGAACTTTGTGAGTGAATAGTTATCCCAGAGAATGCCGTAATTTTTGCTTGAGATCACGAAAGGTATTGACACCTTGGTATTATACTGATACAGGCTTTCATTAAGCCCTTTGTAGTTGAATTCATCGGACTGATGCTGGCCAAGACCATAAAATGCCTCATCGTCAGGTGATTCAAAAACCTGGTATAATGAATAACTGTCTGTTCCCTCAACGGAAAAAGGCTCGAATGATTTCCCTCCGTTTTCCGGCTCCCTGAGAATTCTTCTATTATTCCTGTCATAAAAAACTATCTGCCCTGATGCAGTTGAAATCCTGGCCTTTATCTCAGATGTGGCTATAGTTACGCTGTCCCTGTTGCCATTAACCTGGAAAGAAGGGGCAGGAAGGTTTTTGTTTTCCGCGATGATCAGGCTTTTTTCCCGGGAGAATTCTCTGACAGGTGATGCGATTACATGAATAATCCGGTCGCTGATAACTTCCAGTTTTATTTTCCTTACATCTTTCCCGGTTTTTCCCTTAAGGTTTACAGTAATTCCTGAAGGTGTTTTCTCCCATGGCCCGGAAGAACATCCGGTTAAGAGCAGACCAAAGAGAATTAATGATATTATTTTATTCATTTTAATGGTTAAATAATATGGTTTATGATCCATATCTGATCATTTCAGTAATGAAAATGCACTTCTGCTTCAATCTCAGTCAGCAGATCGTGCCGGCAGACATCCGCTTCAATGAAAACCGCCGGTACTAAAGGAAAATGTTCATCACAGATTGCCCTGACCACATTGAAATGCTTCTGATTTTTAATATAAACCCGGAGTAAACTAAACTTCATGGAATACCGGATCCCTTCAGGAAGGACCTGACCAATTCTTTCAGCATCTGTAAGTTTTTTTATATTTTCAATGGTCACCTGTGTTTGCTCGCTTATATTATCCTTTCCTATTGTTACCTGTCCTATAATTGAAGCTGTTCCTGAAATATAGAGCACGGCGTTCCTTTCATGTGCCATAATCAGGGCACGTTCGAACTGAGGAGGCTGTTTTTTTGGCTTGCCGGTATCCTTTGTTCCTTTCAGAACCGTTTGTCCGTATTCATATGCATTTACCTGGTTTGGATTGCTTAGTCCCTTTATCCGGACAGATTCATCAGGTTCTACCGCACAGAAATCAATAACCACACTGTTAAGTTTCAAACCGATACCTGTTGCTGCCGGGTAACCGATAACAGTCCTGTGACGGTTATAATATTCGCTTCTTACCTCGTTAAAGACCTGGTAGTTTTGAAATCCGTCCCTGACTGCCAGAATATTCCCGATATAATTCCACTGTCTTACAATATTATTGAGCGACATGTCTTCCTGTCGCAGTAATGCAACTGCCTGATCAAAAGCATTTTCTGCAGCTTTTCTTGTATCTTTATCAAAAGAACCACTGCCCAGACCAGCTCCCCAGACCTCTTTTCCCCATTCAGTACTGATAACCACGTAAGGAATTGAATCATAAAATTTTGTAGCTATATCTCTGGAGCCGGATGCGATAAAAAGCGTTTCGACAGCTACTTTCCATGGTCTCTGAGGCGGATGAACGGTAATGCTTACAGCAGGTGCCTGCTCTTCAAATGTCTCAACGACAGATCTCATTATTTCATCCCTGGACTTAAGGTAAGTTGCATTGTCAGTGACAGAGGTGAATACATTCAGTTTGACAGGTCTGTATCCTGCCATCTGTGTTTTCCTGATCTGCTTCAGGCATTGAGCCCACTCTTCCTCAAAATCCCCCTGTACCGATGGCTGATATATATAATACTCCTTCATCATCTGAAAATATCCTTTCAGCTCAAAAATAACATTTTAATTGTTATTAATTCATTTCGTAAATGCCGGGTTCAGCGGCTCTACCCTGAGGCACCGGATTCCCGAAAAAATCTGTCCGGGGGTGTTCTTTGCCGAAGATGGATTGAATATCAATACCTTTATCCTTTAATGGTGAATCAGGACGCAGACCATATCTGCGCAGTGTATTAAGCTTGTAAGGATCTGTAATGTTGACATTTAAGGGACCATAGAATCGGGGATCTGCCTGAATTCCCCTGAGTTTGCCTTTCTGCATCTCCTGATGTGTGGATTCAGCCCAGGCTGCAAGGCTTTTATGCCCCATCATATCTGTCGTTCCTTTTGGGTTCCACCACACATTCCCCAGGAAGGTGCTTCCTGAGTTGCTGCCGGAAAAGAAGCTGCTGTCACAGAGGAATATATTATTGCAGAAAATAAAATTCTTGTGTGCAGATGCATTTTCAAAACTAATAACCGGAGCTGATGAATTAAATGCAACATTGTTATGAATATAACATGAGGAAAGCTGTTTAGCTTCATCTGATCCGTTCCAGATAAAAATACTGCCCGCCCCTTCAGTTGTCAGCGCATCATTAAAACTTATGCAATACCGGATTATATTATTTGACCAGTCTGATGCTCCGGGATACTGGAACAATCCATATCCTGCACCCTGGTTTTCATACGACAGGCAATATTGAATGATTGAGTTCGTGACACCTCCATCCAGATCAAAACCACCTCCGTCCTTTGCTCCCGGGGAAGTTTTATTCCTGTAGCTGATACAATATTGAATTATTATATGATCGCTCTGCCATGCCCATATACCAACAGGTCCGTTTCCCAGCCTTGGCATATCCCAACCGTTGTTGGTTGCAGTGCAATGGTCTATTGTTACGCTGTCGGAAACACCCACAAGGATTCCATTCCCGCTGTGATTATCAAGAATTGTCGGGTCTCCTGCATTATTTTCAGCCATGCAGTCCCGGATCAGGATATTCCCGGATCTCATCAATGATGATCCCATGACATTGATCCCGCAGAAACCATTATCGATTGCCAGTACCTTTTTTACCTCAACATTACGGCAATCGTATAATTCAACACCTGATTTCCGGAAATCCTCAGCTATGATATATTCAATGATGCAATTGACAGAATTTACAAGAGAAAAACCGTTTGAAATGTTCCCGGTTTTTCGCCCGTTACCCTTAATATCAATATTGCTTACCCTTATATTTCTGCAGTTTTCGATCCTTATAGCTTCTCCGTCTCCGCCATTTATAACAGCTCTCTCTTCTCCAACGGAACTGACAGAAACAGGATCTTCTTCACCTGCGGATCTGTTCCTTATGATCAGAGTCCCGTCATAAATCTGTCCGCCGGAAATATATACATTGTCAAGTTTACTTTCAAGAAGCTCGTTCAGTCTGGTAATTGTCTTAACCGGATTTTTGACATTTCCATTGTTTCTGTCATTGCCTTTTATGCCATCAAGAAAGAAGCCTCCATTATTATAATTTTTATCCTGTTTTTTTTCTGTCTTGCAGGAAAACCCTGCAACTGAGGCTATTATAAAGATAACTGTAATAATATTATTCATCCCGGATTATTCAGGTTCACCAGTCAGTGGTTTTGTGCTTTCTACTGTAACAGGGAGCCAGACCATCATCTGCCCTGGTCCGCGGTTGTTCCATAAAGCATAGGGGATCAGAGTCACATCCTCTCCGGGCAGCTTTTCAATTCCGCCATCAAGGATTCTTTTTGTCTGATAGCCTCTGGCTTTTATTATCTGAGTCCCCTCAAGAAGTGAAGGAACAAATTCTGTCGTTAATGGTGATCGTTCGTCAATCACAAGGTTAAGGATATTTCCCGTGTTGTTATCAGGCCATTCTGCGCAGTAGATTACCGGCCCCCTCTGTACTGCCATTTTACCAGTATCTTCCTTTATCCGCTCATCCGCAACAACTTTACGGACAGGCATGGGAAGTTCTACGCTTATGCGGTCACCTTTTCCCCATTTCCGTTCTATTTCCGCATACCCGTTTTCAAATTCCGCTTCAATTGTTTCACCGTTGAGTGAAATCGTGTATGATTCATTATTCTGATCGCTAAACCTGTAAAGATTACCGGGAATAGCTTCGTTGACCGCCCACCCCGGTATACGGATCTTAAGTGAGAATTTTCTTCCTGTTTCAGGGAATATCGAAAGATCTACTTTGCCATCCCATGGGAAACCGGTTTCCTGCGTTATTCTTACCTTATTCTCACCAAAAGTAATATCGGCATCGCCTGAAATGAAAAGATTCACATAAAGATCCTCATCAGTAACTGCATATATGTATCCCGGGATAGCCGGCACAAACCTCGCAATATTTGAGGGGCAGCATGCGCATCCGAACCATGCGCTCCGCTCGTGCTGACCATTTGATTCAAGAGGATTGGGGTAAAAGAACCTGTCAGCCGATAGTGATACTCCCGACAGCATAGAGTTATAAAGAGTTTTTTCAAGAATATCAATATACTTTGATTCCCCGTGTAAAAGGAAAAGCCGGTGGTTTGTAAATATATCACCAATTGATGCGCATGTTTCGCAATAGGCTGTCATATTCGGCAATACATAAGGCTCTGCAAAACCTTCATTACCTCCTGTAGCTCCGATACCGCCCGTAATATACATCTTACGGTATACCAGATCCTCCCATATCCTTGTGATTGCATTCAGGTATGCCTCATCCTTTTCTATAGCGGCAATGTCGGCCATTCCTGAATACATGTAAGTGGCTCTTACAGAATGCCCTACGGCTTCAGTCTGATCAGCGGGCCTTATATGTGCCTGGTTGTATGAATCTCCTCCCGGACCCCTGATATCGAGAAAGAATTTTGCGAGATCAAGATATTTCTTTTCTCCTGTCACCCTGTAGAGCTTTACAAGGCCCATTTCTATAACCTGGTGTCCCGGATAGACTTTAACCCTGTCCCGGCCAAAATCCTTATTCACCAGTTCGGCCGATCTGAGGGCTATATTCAGGAGTGTTCCTTTTCCTGTTGCCTGGTAATGGGCAACTGCTGCTTCGTATAGATGTCCGAGATTATAGAGTTCATGGCTGAGTATTGAGTCGAGTTCCCACCTGTTCGGGCTTGCCCATTCATGAAGTCCTTTACCTCCATGCATCTCTGCTATTGTCCGGTTTGTATACAGGTATCCGTCATCCTCCTGGGCCATACCTATTTTATATATGAGGGTGTCGAGATATGCATCCAGTTCAGGATCGGGATATGTCTGAAGCGAATATGCTGCTCCTTCAATTATTTTAAATACATCGGAATCATCAAAAGGATAAATGGTCAGGAATCTCCCGGTGTCAAGACCGCCTGCAATCTCAAAGTTCTTCACTCTCCCGGTTGATTCACAGTATGAAAAGGCAATCGGAATGGTTACTGATGCATTCTTTTTTATCCTTGGAGCCCAGAAATTATCTGTAAGCTTCACCGAAGTGAAAGGCACAGGCTGGATCGGGTAATCGCCTTCTGTGTTTTTTGAACATCCGCAAATTAATGGCACCATGCAGATTGTCAAAAGTAACGGCTTTAAAGTGTTTTTCATATTTAGATTTTTGTCAGTTACCTGATCACTTTCTCTTCAGCTTATTCTGCCTCACCCCCTCCCGTCCCCCTCTCCCAGTGAGAGAGGGGGATGCTGCTTCTTCTTCTTTAAGCCACTCCCTCCCGGGGGAGGGATTTGGGGAGAGGTTATTTGCTTAACTCCATAACAACCACCGACTTTGGCGGCATGGTAACTGTCAGCATCCCATCCTTCATTTTAAAACCATTGAATGAAGCCGGTTTCACAGTTTCCGGTTTTTCAAAGCTGTTGAATGCTGTCATTTCTCCGGCAGTCAGAATTTCTCCGGTAACTGTCTTATAGCTATCCCCGATTACCGGGCAGGTCAGAGTAATCCCTTTATTCGGATTCAGGTTTGCCAGTGAAATATGTATTTTGCCATCCTTGTCCACAGATGCCGAAGATGAAATGGCAGGTATTCTTCTCTCGCCGACGACATAATCCTCACAACGCAGATCTGTGGTCAGAAGTTGTGCTTCCTGGTGCACCCTGAACATCCTGAAAACATGATAGGTGGGTGTCAGCACCATCTTGTCATCCTTTGTAAGTATCACTGACTGAAGTACATTCACAACCTGAGCCAGGTTTGCCACCTTTACCCTTTCGGCATACTGATTGAAAATATTCAGGTGAATGGCGGCAGTAATGGCATCCCTGAGAGTATTCTGCTGGTACAGGAATCCGGGATTCGTACCCGGTTCAACCTGGAACCAGTTTCCCCATTCATCAATAACGAGTCCCTTTGTATTCCTTGGATCATACCTGTCCATGATAGCCTTATGCCCTTTGATGATCGCATCCATCTGGTAATTAAGCCTGAATGTTTCAAACCAGTCATTTTCTGCAAAAACAGTTGCACTGCCTTTATTGCTCCATCCGCCAGGAACTGAATAATAATGTAATGAAAGTCCCTGGAACATGCTTCTGTTCTTAGGCTCTTTCATCAGTGTTTCTGTCCAGTTATAGTCAAAGTCGCTTGCTCCGCACGCTACACGGTAGAGCCGGTTGCCTGAGAAATCTTTCAGGTATGTGGAAAATCGCCTCATAACATCACCATAGAAATCGGGAGTCATATTTCCGCCGCAGCCCCAGTTCTCATTGCCGATCGCAAAAAACCTGACTTTCCATGGCTTATCTCTTCCGTTCTCTTTCCGCAGTTTTGTCATAGGGCTCTCTGAATCCGAAGTCAGGTATTCAACCCATTCGGCCATTTCCTGTACTGTGCCGGAACCTACATTGCCATTTATATAAGCCTCACATTCAAGGAGTTCTGTCAGCTTCATGAATTCATGAGTGCCGAAGGAATTATCTTCTGTCACACCACCCCAGTGGGTGTTGATTATTGAAGTCCTTTTCTCCTGAGGCCCGATTCCATCTTTCCAGTGATAAGTATCGGCAAAGCAGCCGCCCGGCCAGCGAAGGTTCGGAATTTTCATCTCACGGAGGGCAAAAAGCACATCATTCCTGATGCCGTAAGTATTTGGAATTGAAGATTCCGGTCCCACCCATATACCGCCATAAATGCACGCTCCAAGGTGTTCTGAAAAATGACCGTAAATGTCCTTGCTTATTACCGGTCCTGAATGGTTGGCAACAATAACCAGCTGGTTAACAGCTCCGGGATTTTCTTTCTGGGCATTTGTTATGAAAAATGCACTAAAAAGAATAAGTGTAATAACAACAATTAATTTCCTCATGTCTTTTCTGTTTATAGTCTTCGTTTATTTTATTCTCCTTTGTGAACCTTTGTGTTATCCTTAGTGCTCCTTTGTGGTTAAATTCTTTTTACCACAAAGTAACACAAAGGTATTCACCAATGGACACCAGGTATCAGATAAATTGATTCTCAATGAAGGATCCGAGTTTTTTGTATTTCAGGAAAAGCTTTTCATATTTTCCTGCCCTTTCCGGATCGGGCTTATATTCTTTTTCAAATCCTCCGCCCATAGCTTTCTGAGCTGTGGGAATATCTTTATGGATTCCTGCCACAACCGATGCTGCCATTGCTGAACCGAGAGCACAAGTCTGGTCTGAGCTGGCAATCCTGATCGGCATATTCAGAACGTCGGCAACGATCTGCATTACATAAGGATTCTTTTTCGCGACTCCTCCTGTAGCAATTACTCCGTCAATTCTCACACCTTCGGAAATGAATCTCTCATTTATCATCCTGGAGCCAAATGCTGTTGTTTCAACCAGGGATTTAAAAATCCTTGGGGCATCAGAGCCTAATGACAAACCTGCGATAGCGCCTTTCAATGCCTGGTTAGCGTCCGGAGTCCTGCGTCCGTTAAGCCAGTCCAGTGCTATCGGTACTGTTTCCTCATCTAAAATTTTCTCTGCCTGTCTGCTCAGGTCATCAATGATCCTGTCAGTCGTTTCAGTGCTGATTCTCTCCTTTGTTTTTCCATCGAGCCAATCCATTCCTGAAATGATCTCATTTACGGGCCATAGCAGAAGTCTTGCAAACCAGGCATATATATCTCCGAATGCAGATTGTCCTGCTTCAAGCCCCAGCATACCCGGAACGATTGATCCGTCGACCTGGCCGCAGATACCTGCAACCAGCTTATTACCAATCTCCTCCATAGGCGATACAAGCATGTCGCATGTCGAGGTTCCCATTACCTTTATCAGCTGGTATGGCTTTATCTCTCCCCCGACCGCTCCAAGGTGTGCATCAAAAGCACCTGCTCCCACCTTTACACCTTCAGGCAGGGAAAGCTTCTTTGCCCATTCCGCTGACAAAGTTCCAACGGGAATATCACAGGTATAAGTTTCAGTATAAAGGTGCTCCCTCAGTCCTTTAAGCAAAGGATCGAGTTTAGTGAGGAATTCTTCATCAGGAAGTCCTTTGAATTCAGGATGCCACATTGCCTTGTGGCCTGCGGCGCAACGGCTTCTTTTTATTTGCAGCGGATAAGTGTTACCGCATAGCAGAGCCGGTAACCAGTCACAATGCTCCACCCAGGAAAAGGCATGTTCCCTGACTTTTTCATTTTTGCGGAGCACATGAAGGATCTTTGCCCAGAACCATTCTGATGAATATATGCCTCCCTCGTACATAGTGAAATCAGTTCCTCCCCATGATCCTGCAAGTTTATTTATCTCCTCAGCCTCCTTAACGGAAGTATGATCTTTCCATAATATGAACATGGCATCCGGATCTTCTTCAAATCCTGGTTTCAATGACAACGGAATACCATCCTTATCAACAGCCACCGGGGTTGATCCTGTTGTATCAATTGTTATACCTCCGATATTATCAATGACATCCCTGCTTAAGCCCTTAAGTGACTCTCTAACTGTCTGTTCCAATCCTTCAAGATAATCCAGCGGATGCTGACGGAACTGGTTCAGGGATGGGTCACACCAGAGTCCTTTTTTCCATCTGGAATATTCAAATACTGATGTCCCTTCTATTTTACCATTGCCGGTATCTACAATAACCGTACGTACCGAATCGGTGCCATAATCGATCCCGATCACATATTTCTTTTCCATAACCATTTATAATTCGTTATTTTTTGCCCTGTCCATAATAGGCATCCCGGCCGTGTTTCCTGCTGAAGTGTTTGTCAAGCAGGAATTTATCGACAGGCTCATCCTTCCCAAGCAGCATTGTATAGAAAGCCATGCGTGCAATCTCTTCAAGAGCTACTGCATTATACACAGCTCCACCGGGATCAGATCCCCAGCAGAAAGGGCCATGGGAGTGAACCAGAACTGAAGGTATGGCCATCGGATCTGTGGTCTTCATCCTTTCAATGATCACTTTTCCCGTATTGATCTCGTAATTGTTATCGATCTCATTTTTTCTCAGTTTACGGGTGCATGGCACTTTACCGTAAAAGTGGTCGGCATGGGTCGTTCCCATCGCCGGAATATCTTTTCCAGCCTGGGCCCATGAGGAAGCATAGGTTGAATGAGTATGTACGATGCCGCCTATTTTACTGAAGGCCCGGTAAATCACCAAATGAGTCGGAGCATCAGTCGACGGGTTGAATTTACCCTCAACAACCTTTCCGTCCGGGTCAAGAACCACCATGTCAGAAGGCTTCAATGAATCATAATTCACCCCTGAAGGTTTGATAACAATGAGTCCTGTCTTTTTATCTCTGCCGCTTACATTTCCCCATGTATGAATAACGAGCCCCTGACGGACAAGATCGAGGTTCGCTTTATACACACTGATTTTTAACTTATCCAGCATTTTTTCTCAGACTTTTAAACTCCACACTCCAGGCACTTTAGACACTCCATACTTCTAATTAACATCCAGGTTGAAATAGAAACCATTCTTTATCAACCTCTTATATCGTTCTTTTATGAATCTGTAGTAAAAAGCTCCCCTTTTGGAAGTCTCCTTTTCCTTTTCTTCAAGCTTTTCAAGTATATCCATTGACAGGATCTTTTTCCTGAAATTCCTTTTATCGATGTTTCTCTGGTAAATTGCCTCATAAAGGTCCAGCAGCTGAACAAGCGTGAATTTCTCGGGAAGTAGTTCAAATCCTACAGGTTTGATCTTTATCTGCTGCCGGAGTTCTTTCATAGCCCTTTCAACCATTTCCTGATGATCAAAAATCAGCCTGGGGAGCTTTTTCATTGACTGCCAGTGAGCTCCGCTCTTATCCGTGACCTTTTTGTCAATATCTTTTATCTTTATAAGCGCCCAGTAGGCTACAGAAATGACTCTGGCTCCCGGGTCCATGTCTGGTTCTCCATAGCAGTGCAACTGCTTCATGAAGATATTCTTAAGCCCTGTAAGGTTTCGAAGCACCCGGCATACAGCAACATCAAGACTCTCGTCTGGTTCAACAAATCCACCAGCCAGTGACCATTTGCCTTTTGCCGGATTGAAACTCCGTTTAATCAGCAGCAGTCTGATCTCCTTTTCACGGATATCGTAACCGAAAATAATTGAATCAACTGCCACAAGATGTTTCCTGTGTTTTGAATAGATCTTCATATGAATAAAATTCTTAGACTGTTTTCTTTATCCGGGAATAAGTCTAAATAATACCATCTGAAATATGATAATATATTTCGTTCCATCTGAGTTCTTTCCTGAAAGCTTCAATATTGCACTTTTCATCAATCAGAACATATTCGATACCAGTCATACCTGCAAAATCCTCGAGATATTCCCTGTCGATGGCAGTGCTGAAGCCTGTATGGTGTGCTCCTCCCGCAAATATCCATGCAGCGGCTCCTGTTTTAAGATCGGGCATTGGTTTCCAAAGCACACTTGCTACCGGGAGTTTCGGCATATCGGGACATTTCACAACCTCCACCTCGTTGACAATCATCCTGAACCTGTTGCCAAGGTCAATTACAGAGACATTTATCCCTCTTCCCGGAGTTGTTCTGAACACAAGCCTGGCAGGATCTGCTTTTCCTCCTATTGCAAGTTGATGTATTTCAACTGCAGGCCTGCCTGATGCTATCGAAGGACAAACCTCAAGCATATGAGCTCCGAGAACCTTCATACCGGCAGGATCAAAATGATAGGTATAGTCTTCCATGAATGAGGTGCCTCCTTTCAGTCCCTGTGCCATTACTTTCATTGAACGGACCAGTGCGGCGGTTTTCCAGTCACCTTCGGCGCCAAAGCCATACCCTTTGGCCATCAGTCTTTGTACTGCAATTCCCGGCAGCTGCTTCAGCCCGTGAAGATCTTCAAATGTTGTGGTGAAAGCCTTGAAGTTGCCGGATTTCAGAAATGTCTCCATACCGGCTTCTATTCTTGCAGCCTCTTTAAGGGTTTCAGAAGCAGCAACTGCTTTTGTCATTTTATATTCAGAACTGTACTCTTCAAGCAGTTTCTTAATTGACCCGGAAGAGACATCATTTACTGCCCTTACAAGGTCACCGATACCATATCCATACACAGAATATCCCATTTTTAACTGGGCACTTACCTTATTACCTTCAGTAACAGCCACATCACGCATATTATCACCGAATCGTGCGATCTTCATGTTAAGGGCATCGTCATATGCCGCTGCGGCTCTTATCCACACGGCGATACGGTCAACAGCCTCCTGATCCTGGTAATGGCCCACTACAACTTTCCTGTTCAGCCTCATCCTGGAACCTATAAATCCGAATTCACGGTCGCCATGAGCAGACTGGTTCAGGTTCATGAAATTCATATCGATTGTATCCCATGGTATATCCCTGTTCAGCTGTGTGTGAAAATGGAGGAATGGCTTATTAAGGACAGAGAGCCCTTTTATCCACATTTTTGCGGGAGAGAAGGTATGCATCCATGCTATCAGCCCGATGCATTTTTCTGAATTATTTGCTTCGGAGCAGATCCCGAAGATCGATTCAGGTGTTGTAAGAACGGGCTTGAATATCACCTTCTGTGATATTTCTGGTGACTTGTCAAGCGAAGCAGCGATTTTTGCCGAATCGGCCGCAACCTGTTTAAGTGTCTGAGGGCCATATAAATGCTGGCTCCCGGTGACGAACCATACTTCTTTGGTTCTTAATTTATCCATATCTTAATTATTAGGATAATTTCTTGTTCTTATTATTTTAATACTATTTAATTGTTCCATCGCGGCAAGCTGGCTCCTTCGCTAAACCAGCCCACTGGGCTGGTTCTTAACGCTCGGCCCTTACCAGAAATAAATATAAAATGCAACAATTACGCCCAGGATAATGATTGTATGAACAATATCCCATTTATTCCAGCTTTCCCTTGTTAATTTCCTTTGTTCAGGTGTAGATGCCCTATAGGTAAATTTCAGCTGTTCCGGGGTTGAAGCTTTGGTCAATAAGCTTATTGCAACCATTGTAATAAGGCAGAAGAACAAAAGAAGGACAGTATAATGGTATATGTTAATAGATGCTATCTGGTAAATCACACCTCCCGTGTCAAGGTAATGTGCGTGAATTCCTGCTTTCACCTGGGCTATAAGCTCTGATGCATATGTTTTCCCTTCCAGTGTCAGAGTAGCAAGTGACTCTTTTGCAGAGTTTAATTTATCACTAAGAGTTGCAGCCAGTTCAGGCGGGAAGGATTTCTGTATTTTATCGCTGATGGATGTTATTTCGTCGAGTGTATCTGCTTTTGCATTTTCTGCATTTATATAAAGTACTGACTTCACCAGTGATCCTGTTTTACCGACCAGTCCGTAAACTACATTCAATGCGAGTCTGAACATTCCCAGGGTAAATCCGGAGATCATTCCCCAGAATGCAGCCTTTGAAGTCATTCTTTTCCAGAAGACTCCAAGAAGGAATACAGATGCGATAGCGGGAGCAAGCATACCCTGAACACCCTGAAGGTATTCATAGAGAACTTTGCCAAGTCCAAGCATTACAGGTATCCACAATACACCAAGCACCACCACTGTGGCAGTTGCAGATCTTCCAATATTCAGATAATGTCTGTCCGATTGATTTGGACGCATCTTCTTATAAAAGTCCTCAACGAACAGCATGGCCGAGGAATTGAACAATGAGGCCAGGGAGCTCATGAGAGCAGCAAGCAGTCCGCAGACTACAATTCCTGTAATACCTTTTGGGAGCAGTGTGGCAACCATAGCAGCAAATGCTGAATCGCTGCTTCCTATATTAAGAAGTCCTTTCTGGTTAAGGGCAAATGCGATCATACCGGGGATCAGGAAGATAAATACCGGCAATAATTTGAAATATCCTGCAAGAATTGCACCCCGCCTTGATTGCTGCTGATTTCTGCCGGATAGTACCCTCTGGACAATATACTGATCAGTGCACCAGTACCAGAAGCCAATACATGCGGATGCAAGAAGTACTCCTGTCCAGGGGAAATCCGGATCAGCTGCCGATCTTATAAGATGAATGTTTGCACCTGCAATATTTTCGACTTCGGCCCATCCTCCGACTTTCCCAAGTCCGACAATTAATATTACTATTGAGCCGAACAGAAGAACAGGTGTTTGAAGTACGGAAGTATACATGATGGCTTTCATTCCCCCCAGGATTGTATATATGCCTGTGATGGCGACAAGTCCGATAGCGCTTACCCAGAAGAAATCGATCTCTTTTCCGAAGATGGTTATCGATTCAATATTGAATACCTGGTCAAAAACCACTCCTCCTGCATATACTGTTACTGCAACTTTAGTAAGCACATAACTCACCAGTGAAATTCCGGAAAGAATGCTCCTTGAACCCGGAGTAAAACGTCTTTCCAGGAACTCTGGCATGGTGTAAATCTTGATGCGGTCATAAAATGGAACAAAAACCCATCCCAGGATCAGTATAAACCACGCATGCATCTCCCAGTGTGCCATAGCCATACCACTTATAAAACCTGCACCTGCAAGCCCAACAAGATGCTCCGAACCTATGTTGGAAGCAAAGATGGATGAGCCTATGGAAAGCCATCTGGCATTTTTACTTGCAAGGAAATAGTCAGTGGTATCTTTGTTTTTCTGGTACAATACCCAAATTATTATGCCAATCAATCCCAGGAAGAAAATGCCCATAATAATCCAATCCAATGTTGCCATATTAAGCAGTTTAAGTTATGATTAATGTTATCAGGTTATTTTTGCCGGTTTTTTTCACGTTTCCCCTTCTTCTCTACAAATCTATAAAAACATTTTTATTAAATGTAAAAGTTAGACTCAAAAAATCAGGTATTTACAGTAAAGTATTATATATAAAAAATTATCAGAGTAATATCCTGTTTAACAATGATTTACCTCAGAGGCAATTTATTATTTCTGCCATTCAGTCAGCGACGACTGAATAAAATCTATTATTTTCTGGTTCTCTTCCCGGCTGGACCCGGTTACCTCAAAGGATTCTCCGAACCTTATGAATATCGGTTTATGATGATCGAGCCGGCCGAGCCCTTTTAAGATTTTACCCTGTCCCCAGAAATCTGTTTTCAAAGCGAAAGGAACAACCCTCACACCAGCTTTTTTTGCAAGCTTAATCCCCAGAGAATTAAACTCCTCAGGTCTGAATACGAGGCTTCTTGTACTCTGCGGGAAAATAACAATTGAAACGCCTTTTGACAGCAGTTCCATACCTCCGTTTATTACTTCCTCAAGATCTTTCCTGGGATCGGTCCTTCCGACAACAATCGGATCCCTGGATCTCATTACCGCGCCAAAAAGAGGATGGGTGACCAGGCTTTCCTTGACAACAAAGGTGACCCTGCGGCGCGGGGCAATCAATACCGGAAGAACCATCGTTTCCAGAGTGCTCATGTGATTTCCGATAAAGAGGACTGGATCAGGCGTTTCTGCTATATGCTCCATGCCCGAAATATGATATTGTCCGCCGGTCTTCTCAATGAGTTTAAAAATAAAATATGATGAATCTGTCCAGGCTTCATCACCATATCTTCCCGTGATGGCTTCCTTCCTTGTTCTTAAAACAATCTGCGCATATTTAAGGGTAAAGTAAACCCGGTTGTTCAGCAGGAATCTCTCCCACAGGCTGAGTCTTACCCTTTCCGGTGTGTTATATGCTGATGGTTCAAAATAACTTTTCTGCATCAGAATATCTTAATATTTTTATCAGTATTATGATATTTTCAACTTCCGTATTTGTAAAGTTAAGATTCATTTTAAAAAAACAATTCAATTTTTTTGAATCACAGGAGGGTCAGATAAAATTATTGATAGTAAATTTAATCAATCATATCAGGTATTTTGCCTGTTAACACACATGTTTCATGAAGCTTTCTTTACTGGATGCAATTGTTTTCTTCGTATTGATGTCCGGGAATATAATTATCGGGGTAAGCTTTTTCTTCAGGAACAAAACATCTGATCAGTTTACATCAGGAGGGAGAAAATTGCCGGCCTGGGTTGTAGGAATGTCAATTTTTGCAACATTCCTCAGCAGTATCAGCTTCCTGGCATTGCCCGGGAAGGCTTATGCTGCAAACTGGAATGCTTTTGTATTCAGTCTTTCAATTCCGATTGCATCATGGATGACAATCAGGTTTTTTATCCCGCTTTACCGCGGAATAGGAAGTATATCTGCCTATTATTATCTTGAACAAAGGTTCGGACCATGGGCAAGGATATATGCATCTCTCTGTTACCTGCTTACACAACTTATGCGCACAGGAGCTATACTTATGCTGCTGGCACTACCGCTGAATGCCCTGTTTGGATGGAATATGAATACAATAATAATTATTACAGGATTAGCAGTTATATTATATTCCGTTCTGGGTGGTATCAGGGCAGTCATCTGGACAGATGCCATCCAGTCAATAATATTGATCACGGGAGCGATAGTCTGTGCAATACTTCTTACTTTTTCGATGCCGGAAGGCCCCGGACAGCTTTTCAGGATTGCCATTGCCAGCCATAAGTTCAGTCTGGGAAGCTTTGGATCAAGCCTGAAAGAATCGACATTCTGGGTGGTACTTGTATATGGCCTTTTCATTAATCTTCAGAACTACGGCATTGACCAGAATTATGTTCAGCGCTATATGACTACAGGCACAGATAAAGAGGCAAAATCATCAGCTTTATTCGGTTCATTGTTATATATACCTGTTTCGCTTATCTTTTTTTACATCGGAACAGCTCTTTTCTCTTATTACAATGCACAACCGGATCTTTTACCGGGGGATATGAGGATTGAAGGTGCCGGAGACAAGGTTTTCCCTTATTTTATTGTAACAGAGCTTCCGCCCGGAATAACCGGACTGCTTATCGCGGCTATATTTGCAGCCGGGATGAGTACGGTTTCAACAAGCCTTAACAGCACTGCAACAATTGTTCTTACTGATTACTATAAGAGGTATTTCAACAAGAATGCAAATGAAAGATCATCTATGACAGTGCTTTATCTCGCCTCTTTTATAACGGGAATTGCAGGTATCGGAATCGCCCTGGCTCTTGTCGGAGTTGAAAGTGCTCTCGATGCATGGTGGTCGCTGGCTTCGATTTTCAGCGGAGGAATGCTGGGATTATTCCTGCTCGGATATATTTCACGAAGAGCCGGTAATCCTGAAGCAATCATCGGCGTAATAGCGGGGGTCCTGGGGATAACCTGGATGAGCCTCTCACCCCTGATTTTCACCGGCGATAAAAGCCTGGTATTCAGAAGTCCGTTCCATACAAATCTTACAATTGTATTAGGAACGATGACTATATTTTTTGTGGGGCTGTTGATGGTTAGAATATTTAAAAAAACTTACAAATGAGAAGACTGGTATTATTGATTCCATTCATCCTCTTCTGTCTGCAATCGACATCTGCCCAGTTTACAGGCGATAAATGTATTATAAAATCCGAATTCATATATCAGCCGGGGGATGTTCCTTTTCCTTCCTGTCATGCTTCCACCATAATCCAGAATGGAAAGGAATTGCTTTCAGCGTGGTTCGGAGGTACTGCTGAAAGAAATCCTGATGTCGGAATCTGGATAAGTATATATAAAAAAGGAAAATGGAGCAAGCCTGTTGAGGTTGCTGACGGTATCCAGCATAAGGACAAGCGGTATCCCTGCTGGAATCCGGTTCTGTATAATGCAGGTAAGGAGATACTGCTTTTTTATAAAGTCGGGCCCAGCCCTTCAGAATGGTGGGGTGAGTTAATTACGTCTGATAACGGAGGGAAGGACTGGTCATTCCCGAGACGTTTACCGGAAGATATAATTGGTCCTGTAAAGAACAAGCCGATCCGTCTTGAAAACGGATATCTGCTGTGTCCTTCAAGCACTGAAAATGAAGGCTGGAGAGTTCATATGGAATTCACGGCTGACAACGGAAGGACATGGGAAAGGACAACCGCACTGAATGACAGGGATACAGGAGCAATACAGCCCTCGGTATTAATGCATCCCGGGGGGAGGTTACAGATCCTGTGCCGGAGCAATATATCAGCCGTCCTCTCCTCGTGGTCAGAAGACAACGGCCGCACCTGGAGCCCATTGACTCCTCTCGCCTTGCCGAATCCCAATGCAGGGATTGATGCTGTTTCTCTTGCAGACGGCCGGTATCTTCTTGTTTATAATCATACAAAGAGCGGTCGGAACAGGCTGAATGTTGCTGTTTCTGATGATGGTGCCGGATGGGCGGCAGCGCTTCTTCTCGAGAACGATCAGAAGGGAACTGAATTTTCGTATCCTGCTGTAATACAGACTGATGACGGGATGGTCCATATTACATACACATGGAACCGGAAACAGATTAAACATGTTGTCATTGATCCGGAAAAGATAATCTCCAAGCCATTGATAAATTTCGATGAATGGCCTGGAGAATAATGTTAATTACCTGCTGAGAGCCAGGAGAACGAGCAGCGCAGCTGAAAGGACTACCAGGATCACAACAGCGCTCCACCCTATAATATTGGTTGTCCGCCCGTTCACATGAACACCCATGATCTTCCTGTTATTGATCAGGATCATCATGCTGACAAGTACAACAGGCAGCAATATACCGTTAATGACCTGCGACCATATTGAGATTTTGATCAGCGGGGCATTAGGAATAAGAATAATGAAGGCAGAAATAACAAGTATCCCCGTGTAAAGAACATAAAATTCTTTGGCTTCATTCCATTTCTTATCAAGGCCCGCTTCAAATCCGAATGCTTCACATACAAAAAATGCTGTTGCCAGAGGCAGTATTGTAGCTGAAAAGATTGATGCTATGAACAGGCCGAAAGCAAAAACCTGGGATGCCAGGTTGCCGGCAAGCGGCTTCAAAGCCAGGGCTGCATCCTTTGCCTCATTTATTTGAATCCCGTTCGGATGAAGGTTTGAAGCACAGGCAACCATTATGAAGAAAGCGACCACAACGGTAATAACGCATCCGACTATGATGTCTGCAAGAGTATACCTGTAATTTTTCATTTTCAATCCCTTTTCAATCACTGTCGATTGCATATAGAACTGCATCCACGGAGCAATGGTCGTCCCGACAAGTGCAATTACCATTGTCATGCTTTTTGTGCTGAGATCAACTTTCGGATGAATTACAGCTGATCCGATCTCTCCCCAGTCTGGTTTACCCATTATTGCTGAGACCACGTATGTAAGAAGGGATAAGCTGAATACCAGGAAAATACGCTCTGCGATCTTATAGGTGCCTTTTACCACTAGTATCCATACAAGAAATGCCACTACCGGCACGGAGATATATTTGGTAACTCCGAAGACCTCCATACTGCCGGCTACGCCTGCAAATTCAGTGGTAGTGTTCCCAATTCCCGAAAGAAGAAGTCCTATAAAGATCAGGAAGGTAATCCTGATTCCGGCATTTTCCCTTATCAGGTCGGCGAGTCCCTTCCCTGTAACAATTCCCATTCTTGCATTCATTTCCTGGATGACAAGAAGAACTACGAAAGAAGGTATGAGTGTCCAGATCAGCCCGTACCCATATAGGGCTCCGGCAACAGAATAGGTGGTTATTCCCCCGGCATCGTTATCAACACTGCCTGTTATGATCCCGGGACCAAGGATCATAAAGAAGATAACCAGTCTCCTGAACAGATGTTTCCTGCTGAACTTAATACCTGTCATTCCCGCCCATTATATTATTTTCTTTTCCTTCTTGTCCTTCTTTCGCTTATAAGGTCTTCTACAACGTCATCCACAACTACCATTCCCTGGAGCTGTTCATCCTGGTCAATGACCGGGACTGCAAGGAGGTTATATTTGGACACTATTTCTGCGATTGCAGACGTTTTCTGGTCGTCAAACAATGAAACAGGCTCCGATTTCATTATGCTTTTGATCTTTGAATCCGGCTCTGCTACAACAAGATCGCGAAGATTGAAAGTACCGATCAGCTTGTCATTTTTTTCAGTAACAAACATATTATAGAGCTCTGCCGATTCCGGTTTTCTGGCTCTCAGTTCACGCAGTACCTCCTCGACTGTTTTCGAGGCACTGAAAGAAAGATAGTCTGTTGTCATGATACTGCCTACAAGGTCATCGTCATACTCAAGCAGGTCCCTTACCTCCTGTGATGATTCAGCTTCCATCTCCTTTAACAGCAGTTCGGCTTTGTCATCTTCCAGCTCATCCAGAATATCCGCCACCTCATCGGCAGGCATCTTTTCAAGAACATCAGCAACTTTATCCAGAGGTAAGCTCTCGATAATATGGACCTGGGCATGAGGTTCCAGCTCTTCAAGAACGTCCGCGGCTTGTTCCTCGTCAAGCGCTGAAAAAAGTGAAGTACTTGATTTTCTTCCAAGCTCTTCAAGGATATCAGCAAGATCGGACGGATGAAGAGTATGAAGCTTGGAATAGCTTTTAGAAAGCTTGATATTGAGGTTGGAGAAATCTATTGCCTGTACATCATCCCAGAGGATGAACTTGGCAGGTATACTTATTTTAAAGAGAGAAAGCAGTTTCTTGATCGGCCCGGATATGCCGATTCTTCTCAACAATCCTTCAATACCTATATCAACAGCAACCGCAAATGTCCCTGCAGGCAGCGTCGCTAGCCTCACGTCGTTGACTCTTACAAGCTTCCGCCCGTTAAGATCCACTATCTGCTTATCGAGGATATTCTCATCAAGCAAAAGTCCGTTGTCAACTTCCTCTTTGCCGAGTTCAATAAGATCAGTACAGGTTACGTTCAGCATTTCGAGAGCTTTTGAAATCCTGAAAGGTTTAAAGGAATAAAATCCAGTCTCCTTCCTGATCTTAAGTTTTACACCGATTACCATCTGCTGACCAGGATCATTCTGCCCTGACGGCACAGAATTGATAAGCAGATCCTTTATCACACCAATGGCATCGCCATCGGCTCCAAAAGTCGTTTTGCCTATTATTCCGCTTAAATAAAATGTTGTGAGTGAAGTCATAGTCACCTCCTTTCTGTTCATGATACAGCAGGAAGTGACCGGGAGAACCGGCTGCCCTTCTGTATCAGGGTTCAGGTTAATATATCCGCCGGATAGTCGTCCATTTAGTTTTTAAAATTGATTGCGGGCATAAAAGTAAATGTAGCAGGTAAAATTTCCAAATAATAATGGGAAAAAGTTAGAAGTGAGCTAAAGTTGTGGAGTGAGCTAAAGTTAATTTTATCTTCTATACAATAAAAGGTATCACAGCTTTTCTTTTTACCGGGTAATCCTGGAAATTTTGCCTGTACCATCTGTGTGAAGCTATAGCTCTCGGAAACAGGTTAGCGAAGGTAAATACAAAGAATGCCAGTCCCGGTAGCGACCAGGTCATCACTGCCCATCCGGCCCATTCGATAATCTCACCAAAATAATGAGGGCAGGAAATGTATGTAAAAAGCCAGCCTTCGGGGATAACATATCCTTTTTGATTCTGAGACCTCAGCATACGGAGTTTCTCGTCAGATGTCTTATTGATTAAGTAACCACAAATGAATAAGGCTGCTCCTGTTATGAACTGCCATGATAAAAGCCATGAACTGGAATAGTCATTCAGGTGAAAAACACCATATCCATTGACAAAACTGTTCAGGCTGTTGAAGACCAGCGCCATCAGGACAATTACCAGGGGATATGGTTTATTCCTCCCTGACTGACTGAACGGATAATAAAATGTCCTGTGCAGATAATGTGACAACCAGACGATAACAAATATTAGCAGCGGGATATTTTTATCGGGGGAAAACAAGAAAAAAAGCAAAATGAGGGCCGGAGACGGAAATTCCATTATTATCCATGCCCATTTTGATTTTATGGCAGGTCCCCATCCTTTCCTTGAAAATTTCCCGTATGGTGCCGAAATAAAAAAAAGCAGTACGAAAACCAATACTGCGAAACCGAAGATCAGTAATAAAGAATAATTATACAGATCAGACATATTTATTATAGATTTTAAGCACTTTTAGTACTTCGTGCAAATAAAAGTCCAAATATGCATCAAATAATTAACAGATATAAGATTTACCGTGTTTTTCTTTTACATATATTTGCCCGTCATTAAAAACCCAGAACTTGAAACTATTGCAGGAAAAGCTATCAAGGTATGATGCACCGCAAAAAGCAATGGCTGCGGGTATCTATCCCTATTTCAGGGAAATAGAATCGGACCAGGACACGGTTGTCAAAATTAAGGGTAAAGATGTCCTTATGTTTGGATCGAACAGTTACCTGGGTCTTACAAACCATCCGAAGATAAAGGAAGCTGCAAAAAGCGCTATTGACAAATATGGTACAGGCTGTGCCGGATCAAGGTTTCTTAACGGCACTCTCGATATTCATATAGAGCTTGAAGAGAGGCTTGCTGACCTTGTCGGAAAAGAAGAAGCCCTATGTTACAGTACAGGTTTTCAGGTCAATCTTGGTGTGGTTTCAGTTTTAACCGGACGCAAGGACCATGTCCTGCTGGATGAACTTGATCATGCATCAATTATTGAGGGCAGCAGGCTCTCTTTCTCGAAAGTGCTCAAGTATGCCCACAATGATATGCATGCCCTGGAAACGAAACTGAAGCGTTGTGCCCCTGAAACCCTCAAGCTGATTGTTACAGACGGCATTTTTTCGATGGAGGGTGATATAGTCAAATTGCCGGAGCTGGTAAGTGTCGCGGAAAAATATAATGCGACAGTCATGATCGATGACGCACATTCGATCGGAGTGTTGGGCCCGAACGGATCAGGAACCTCTTCTCATTTCGGACTGACCGACAAAGTTGACCTCATAATGGGTACTTTTTCAAAATCTCTTGCGTCGCTCGGTGGATTTATCGCAGCCGATAAGTATACAATCAACTACCTGAAGCATAATTCACGCACCCTGATTTTCAGTGCAAGCATGACGCCTGCTTCAGCCGCATCTGTTCTTGCTGCCATTGACATTATGGTCAGTGAACCTGAAAGGATAAAGCATCTGTGGAATATTTCACACTATGCTCTTAAGACATTCAGGGAGATGGGATTTGATACGGGAAAATCAGAAACGCCGATCATTCCGTTGTTTATTCGTGATGACATTAAAGCTCTTCTCCTGACAAAAGCACTTCTTGCTGATGGGATCTTTGTAAATCCCATAGTTTCTCCGGCTGTACCAAAGGAAGATTGCCTGATCAGGTATTCGCTGATGGCCACTCATACAAAGGAACAGGTCGATATTTCAATCGAGAAGATCACCAGAGCGGCAAAAGAACTCAAAATCTTAAATTAATTGAAAAAAACAATTCTGATCACCGGGATCTCATCAGGATTCGGTAAAGAATCGGCAAGACTTCTTGCAGAAGCTGGTCATAAGGTATATGGAACTGTCAGGAAAGAAACCGGATCAGAAGGTAAAGTGAATGTCCTGAAGATGGACTTAACTGATATATTGTCAATTAATAAAGCTGTTCAAACCGTTATTGAAAAAGAGGGCAGGATTGATGTCCTGATAAATAATGCAGGAATGCATACAGGCGGTCCGATTGAGACTTCAACTTCCGAAAATATTGAACTCCAGTTGAGTACCAACTTCTTTGGGATGGTCCGGCTTACACAGGAGGTTCTTCCGCACATGCGCAATCAGGGAGGAGGGACAATCATTAATTTCAGCTCAATTGGCGGACTCATGGGATTGCCATACCAGGCATTCTATTCAGCCAGCAAATTTGCCATTGAAGGTTTCAGTGAAGCCATGAGGATGGAAGTCAGAAATTTCAATATTAAGGTTGTGGTTATAAATCCCGGCGATTTCCGTACAGGCAATTCTGCAAACCGCCGTAAATATCTTGCACCTTCAGGACCGGGAGATCCTTATCAGAGACAATTTGAAAAGACACTTACGGTGATTGAAAAGGATGAAGCCGGCGGATGTAAACCGGAAATCCTTGCCGGGAAGATTGTTAAGATAGTTGGATGCAAGAATCCGCGTCATCGTTATATCATCGCATCGTTCGAACAAAAGCTGGCGGTGATCCTCAAATATTTACTTCCCCCGGGATTATTCATGAAGATTTTAGAGAATCATTACAGGATTTCCTGATCCGGTTACCGGTTATTTATTATTTTTGCAACTGTATACGGCCCGTAGCTCAGCTGGCAGAGCACGTGACTCTTAATCATGGGGTCGAGGGTTCGATTCCCTCCGGGCCGGCGAGGATGAATCCAGGAAATATACATGTTATAAAACAATGTTATCTCATAAAATTTAGCTGAACTAACTTTATCGTTAAACTCTATAAATCATATCATTATGGCAGAAATCGGAAGATCAATCGTAAAAATGGATGTTGATAAACTACTCAACCTCCTTAATAAAGCCCTGGCAGATGAATGGTTGGCTTATTACCAGTACTGGATCGGGGCCAAAGTCGTTAAAGGGCCGATGAAAGATGCCGTCATTGCAGAACTCACCCTTCATGCCACTGAGGAATTAAGCCATGCAGAACTGATAGTGACAAGAATAGTACAGCTGGGGGGAACACCTGTTCTTTCACCGGATAAATGGTTAAAAATCACAAATTGCGGCTATGATGCACCTGAAGATCCATATGTCGAGGTAGTTCTTGACCAGAATATCAAAGGTGAACAATGTGCAATCCGCACATATAGCGAACTTCTTGATATTACAAGGGAGGCCGATCCTGTGACATATAATATAATTTTAACAATTATTTCACAGGAAGTGGAACACGAGGAAGACCTCTCTGCTTTAAAAGAGGATCTGGAACTTATGCTTGCAAGAAGGAAATAATTATATATTAACCGATAAATTAAATTTTTATGTGTGATACAAATACTTACTCGATGCCTCGAATAGGTGACAAAGCTCCTGAATTCAAGGCAGTTACTACACAGGGTGAAATCAATTTCCCTGCGGACTACAACGGAAGCTGGGTGATCCTTTTCAGCCACCCGGCTGACTTTACCCCGGTTTGTACATCGGAGTTCATGACTTTTGCTACCATGGAAAAGCAGTTCAACGAAGCTAACTGCAAGCTGGTAGGACTTTCCGTTGATGGCCTTTACAGCCATATTGCATGGCTTCGTACCATCAAGGAAAAGATTGAGTACAAAGGGATGAAGAATGTTGAGGTTACATTCCCGCTTATAGAGGATATAACCATGGAAGTTGCAAAAACCTATGGAATGCTTCAGCCCGGAGAAAGCTCCACTAAAGCTGTGAGAGCAGTATTTTTCATTGATCCTAAAGGCGTTATCCGAACAATAATTTATTACCCCCTGAGCCTTGGCCGTAATTTTCAGGAACTGTACAGGGTCCTGATAGGATTACAGACAGCAGATGCTTTCTCAGTCGCTCTTCCCGCTGACTGGCAACCGGGTGATGATGTAATTGTCCCTACTGCAGGATCATGCGGTGTTGCAAAACAACGCATGGAAAGCAAAGAAGAGATGAAATGCTACGACTGGTTCTTCTGCACCAAAAAACTTGATAAGGATAAGGTGCTGAAAACTATCCTGAAGAAATAGAATACTGTATTTATACCCTTTTAAAACCGTAAAGTGCACATAGAAGTTCCCGGGAACGCAAAGATTTAGTTAATGCTTTGCGGACTTTACTTATCTTTGCGAACTTTGCGGTTAATTTTATATTTATGAATGAATTTGATCTTAAAGCTGTCTGATGGGATCTTAACCCGATGCATATCGAAAGATCAGAAGCTGTTGCCAGACAGATAATCGAAAGAATCCCTCTTAATAAATCAATGTCCGCCCTCGAGTTCGGCGCCGGTACGGGGATTGCCAGTTTCCTTCTCAAAGAGCACCTGAAAGAGATAATAATGATGGATAGTTCTGCTGAAATGGTGAAAATAATGAACGGGAAAATAATTTCAGGAAGTGTTAAAAATCTCAAAGCAGTACATTTTGATCTTGAGAAGAATAACTGGACAGCAAAGAAATTTGATCTGATTCTGACTCAGATGGTGCTTCACCATGTTACAGACATCGATGGAATTATCAGGAAATTCTATGAAGTATTAAAGCCGGACGGGTTTATTGCGATTGCCGATCTTTATCCTGAAGACGGTTCATTCCATGGAGAGGGATTTACAGGTCATAAAGGTTTCGATCCGGAAACATTAGCCGTTCAGGTAAGGAGAACCGGGTTTGAGAACATTCTACATGAGAAATGTTTCTCAATAAAAAAGCAGGTCTCTGAAACTGAAAAAAGGCAATTTGATGTATTTTTGCTGACTGCGGAGAGAAAATAAATTTAGATTTTTTAAATTAAAACACTATAATAAAATGGAAATAACATTCGACGGAGGCAAAGTCGTTACGGCTCATACCCAGGGACATATTATCAAAACCGATCAGCCTCTTGATAACGGGGGAGGAAATACTGCTCCGGCGCCTTATGATCTTTTTCTTGCATCTATCGGAACCTGCGCAGGAATTTATGTCAAGTCATTTTGCGATAACCGCAGCATTCCGACAGAAGGAATAAAAATAATTCAGAGCTACGAATGGAACAAAGAGACCGGATTGCCGGTGACAATCAAACTGGATATTAAATTGCCGGCAGATTTTCCTGAAAAATACAAAGCCTCCTTAATCCATGTGGCTGACCTTTGCAAAGTTAAAAAGACAATTGCAAACCCTCCTGTTTTTGAAATAGTTACTTCTAAACTCTGATTAATTTTTCTCCAGAGGTTGTCAGCCGAGGTACATATTGATCAACTGTTCATAAAGTTCCTGTTTCCCGCTTATAGTTTTCGGTTCTTCACTTTTCACAGCTAAATCCCGTAATTGCCTGAGTGTAAGCTTACCCTTTTCAAAGTCCTTTCCGGGGCCCCTGTCGAAAGAAGCATATCTCTTTTTCCTCATTTTGAGATAATCGCTCTCTTTCAGTATTTTATCAGCAATCAGCAATGCTCTTGCAAAAGTATCCATGCCGTCGATGTGAGCGATGAATATATCCTCAACATCGGTTGAGTTGCGTCTTATTTTTGCATCGAAATTAATACCGCCTGTTTTAAATCCTCCTGCCCTCAGGATTACCATCATTGCTTCAGTAACCTCAAAAACATTCGTCGGGAACTCATCAGTATCCCATCCGTTCTGGTAATCACCCTTGTTGGCATCTATGCTTCCAAGCAGTCCTGCATCGGCAGCAACCTGCAGGTCATGAGCAAATGAGTGCCCTGCAAGCGTGGCATGATTAACTTCCACATTCAGCTTAAAATCCTTGTCAAGATTATAATGACGAAGGAATCCAATTACCGTGGCGGCATCATAATCATACTGGTGCTTTGATGGTTCCATGGGTTTAGGTTCAATAAGGAACGTTCCCCTGAAGCCGTTTTTGCGGCCGTAATCCCTGGCAAGTGTCAGCATCATGGCCATATGATCAAGCTCCCGCCTCATGTCTGTATTATGAAGGCTCATATATCCTTCCCTGCCACCCCAGAAAACGTAATTTTCACCTCCAAGCGCTATTGTAGCATCAATGGCATTCTTAAGCTGTGCGCCTGCATTGGCGATGACAGCAAAATCCGGATTAGTGGCTGCACCATTCATGTAACGGGGATTTGAAAAAAGATTGGCTGTTCCCCAGAGGAGTTTAACTCCGGTCTGCTGTTGTAATTTCTTCATTACCGGCACAAATTTATCAAGCCGTTTTTCGATATCGAGAACAGATCCCTCCCCTCCTACAACATCCACATCATGAAAACAGTAATAGGGAGCGCCTATTTTTGTGATGAACTCAAATGCCGCATCCAGCCTGTGTTTTATCTTATCATCAGCCGGCAGGTCTTTCCATGGATAAATATGGGTAGCGCTCCCGAACGGATCGCTCCCGTCACCGCAGAAAGAGTGCCAGTAAGCTATTGCAAAACGAAGATGATCCTTCATTTTCTTGCCTGAAACGACCTGGTTGGGATCATACCATCTGAATGCCAGGGGATTCTTTGAATTTTTTCCTTCGTACTTGATTTTCCCTATTCCGGGGTAGTACTCTTCTTTTCCTTTGTATACCATAATTATTTAGTTTTAATTGCCATCATTTTATTAGCTCCCTAATTTAATAAACTTAGTGATCCTTTGTGTTGTCCTTTGTGATACTTTGTGGTCAATTTTTTTACCACGAAGGAACACAAAGGAGGATCATTTTTTAAATAGATCTCAAATATTTTAACCATGTTGAATAAGCTTCTTTGTATGCACCCGCTTTAGATTTGTCAGGCGCTGTTACTCCGACTTCTTTTAAACCTGCAAATGCCTCTTTTACAGACTTATAATAACCGCATCCGATGCCGGCGCCTCTTGCTGCGCCAAGAGATCCGTCAGTGTTGTACAGGTGTATCTCGGTGCCTGTTATGCATGACAGAGCTTCCCTGAATATGCTGCTCTGGAACATGTTCGCCGCTCCGGCCCGGATGACTGAAGGGACAATACCTGTTTCCTTCATTATATCAAGACCGTATCTGATTGAAAAAACAATTCCTTCCTGGGCTGCTCTGAAAAGATGTGCATTTGTATGTGTATTGAAATTCAATCCGAGTATTCTTGCACCAACATCCCTGTTTTCCAGCATCCTCTCGGCACCGTTGCCAAAAGGCATGATGTTGAGTCCTTCAGAACCGGGGGATACATTTCCGGCAAGCTTATTCATTTGGTCGTAGCTCATATTGCCACCCGCATTTCTTCTTAACCATGAATTGAGAATGCCTGTCCCGCTTATACACAAGAGGACACCCAGCCGTGGTTTATCCGGTATGTGGTTAACATGAAGGAAACTGTTTACCCTGGAAAGTGGTTCATGCTTCTTCTGGTCTGTAACTCCATATATCACACCTGACGTTCCAGCGGTTGCTGCAACTTCGCCAGGTTCCATTACATTCAGCGACAATGCATTATTGGGCTGATCGCCCGCCCTGTATGACACCGGTATCGACTCCGGCAGGTCAAGTTCAGAGGCAATATTTTTCAACAGTTTCCCCTGGATGGAAAATGACGGTACTGCTTTTGCAAGGATGTTTTCATCAAATCCAAAGAAATTCATAAGTTCCTTTGAAATACCTTCTTCCCTGAAATCCCAGAAAATTCCTTCTGAAAGTCCGGAGAAAGTTGTCAGAGGTTCGCCGGTGAGCCGCAGCGCAAAATAATCTCCGGGAAGCATAATCTTGTGGATCTTTGCATATAGCTCAGGTTCATTATCCTTCACCCATCCCAATTTTGTAGCCGTAAAGTTCCCGGGAGAATTCAAAAGATGAGAAAGGCAAAAATCCTTTCCTATCCCGTTAAATGCCTTCTCCCCGTAAACAACAGCTCTGCCATCGCACCAGATTATTGAAGGGCGGAGAACCTTCAGGTTTTTATCGAGAGTGACAAGACCGTGCATCTGGTAAGAAATACCGATTGCACCAATCTCTTTTTTCTTTGCTCCTAGCTGATTATTGCAATCAGCTATCGAGTCTTTCAGGTTTGTCCACCAGGTTTCAGGTTCCTGTTCGGCCCATCCTGGTTTTCCGGCAATGATCTTCATCTCATCCTGCGGGTAAAATGCTGAAGCAAGGCATTTGCCTGATTCGCCGTCAATTACAGACGCTTTAACAGATGAGCTTCCGAGGTCTATTCCAAGAAGTAACATA
>DATKXL010000130.1:0-2213 GCA_035529055.1 Bacteroidales bacterium | reverse complement strand
CTGTCAGGTGTTTCAGTCCATTGGTAGTTGCAGTACGAACATTGAAATTCTGTCATGGCTTTAGCTTTTTAATTAAGTGCAATGTAGTTATTAAGTATATACAAGTCAATAGCTAACTGTTATTTATATTCATTCTAAACGTTATCAGCAGCCTGCCGACCTGTATCCAGCAGTATCCTGTTTTTCTGTTCAGGCGTGCCTTTGTTCGTTTGTAGTCAGTCAGTCTAATTGTTAGCTTCATAATTTAAATCTGCCTTTATGTACTGTTGAGTCCTTACGATTATGAAATTCATAATACCCACCGTATCCATCTTTTGCACCGACTATTTTTACTTTTAAATATTTATAATGTATTGGTAAGGCTTCTATCCAAAATATTGTATCGGAGCAAGAAGGAATTACTATGGTATCTTTAGGTATAATTCTTATTGATTCAGTCCCGCCAGCTATCCTCCCTATTCCTGTATTACAATCACTGAATGTTTCCGATGGCATATCAAGTGAATAATATTCTGGCTCGTTAACTTTAGTAATCGTATCATCCTGTTCAATTATTTCCTTCTCAGGGAATTTATCAGGATTCCGGTCAACATAAATAATCGCTATCCCGATAAGTAATAAAGTCAGAAGTAATAATAATTTGTGTGTGTCTTTCATTTTGTTTCATTTATTAGTTTCTTTACTTCGCTTTTGTAGAACTTTGTCAGCTCGTCAAGCTCCCATTGAGTCCATTTTGTAGGTAACTTGGAAGCCATTAAAAGATCATTTATAATATCTTTGCCGTACTTCCTTACCAGTCCCAAAGTATATCCGGCAGGGTTGCCTTCCTGGAAAGTGTTACACGAAACACATTGCAGATTACAGTTCTTTTCGTTGTACCGTACCGCATATTTGCGCCTTGATATGTAATGTCCGCAATGAGCATTTTTCCAATGGAGTACTTTTCCACACGAAATACATTTGCCGTGCCCGTTCACATTCGAGTCTCTTAGCCGTATAAATTCCGAAAAGGCTTTATCTAGTTTGGTGAGGTTCAATCTAATTTGCTTTTAAAATGATTGGTGAGAATTTCCATATGATGCTCATAATATGTGGTGAACGTTTTGAAGCCTTCGGGACTTTGTTCATACAGCCTGTAGAATACACCTCTAAGACGCTGTGCTGGCGTTTTGCCTGTCTCATTGTAGTCAGGTTCCAGTCCTTCCATAACTTCCTTGTCCTTGTCTTTAAACGGTGTCTCCTTGAAGGCAACAAATCCAAAGTTGTTTAGGCTTTGTCCGATTCCGGTGAGCTGTTCGGGGGTTACTTCATTAGTCTCAAAAGTTACCTTTAGGGTTTTGTCTTTCAAAGACCGGAAGCTCTCTAATATGGCAGGGAATATTATCATTTGTCAGGTAATAAAGTTTGTAATTCAAGTATCTCTGTTCGCATATCCAGGATCTCACCTTCGAGGTCGCAGATGCGGTCATGTAGTTCGTCGATAGTTGGTGTCATTGTCTTTCGTTTTGCATTTTAAGATCCAGTTCATCGTTAATATCCTTCAGCTTCATGCCGCCACCGTCTTTGGCTGCTATCTGGTTATCCAAAAGATAGCCGATACATTTATTAGCTCTTTCATGGCTGAGTTGGAAAATAGAATCTTCAACATCTTTGCGCCCCTTTTCGTCAAGAGTGGATGTGCGCAGTAAGTCGTTAATCCTGTTCACCTGGTCTGTGGTCGCATCTTTGATAACCTTCTGTTCACCTGCTGCGTCTGTATCATCGTCTGAGACAATCCCCAAAAGTGAGCATAAAGCATACCGGCGGAAATAAGTAATACCACATCCGGCAGACTGAAAAGCGTTCATCTGGCTAAGCTCAACACGCGGGATGTTGGTTTCTGATTCCAGCGTTTCACCTGATTCGAGATGAAACAGAATAGTTTTTATTCCCGATTCAGTAAGAGGTTGTGCAAATACCAATCCATGCTTTTGCAGGATAGGGTTTACTACTTCGAGAATCACCGGCAGGCTGGCATAGTTGTACGAAAATTTCACACCTTTTGCCGTGGAGTCTTTTCTTAATGCAGGACATTCTTTTTGGAATGCTGCTAGGGCTTTCATAATTGTTTTCATTGGTTTATTTATTTGGGTTCATTGCTGTTATCATTCCTTTTATTTGCCCGTCCCGGTATCCTAATTGGAATCCGTTTATGAATGATTCTTTAGGATCGG
>DATKXL010000129.1:0-31871 GCA_035529055.1 Bacteroidales bacterium | reverse complement strand
TTTGCAAAGATGAAATTACCGGAGCTGACGTCGTCGCATATGCACGTCCGGTATCAGGCAGTAATATATAACTCTGTGGTTCTCCACCCCCCATCCCCCCTAAAGGGGGGCTAAAAAGCTCATGCTGTAAACCTTGTGAAGATGGTATCCGAGATGAGACATTCCCTGGAAAAGCTTATCTTTTATCTCTGGCATCACAGACTTTGACAATTATCTTTCTGACTTAAAGACACAAAGTGCCGTGGAAAGACAGCTTGTAATTATAGGTGAAGCGGTCAATAAATTTGAAAAACTATTCCCTGATGTGAATTATTGCTAATTTTGTCCGATATTATAATAGCATGAGCAAAGGCAGGGATGCAAAACCGCATATAGGTATCTACGGCCGCAGGAATAACGGCAAAAGCAGTCTTATCAACTGCCTTGCGGGCCAGGATATTGCTATTGTTTCAGATCAGGCCGGCACTACCACCGATCCGGTTAAAAAGTCATTCGAGATAACCGGATTCGGACCTGTAATACTTGTTGATACAGCAGGTATAGATGACTCGGGTGACCTCGGGCAGAAAAGAGTGGAGCGCACAGTCAGAACTATTGATATCATTGATCTCGCACTGCTGATCGTAACTAATAATTCATGGGGAGGATATGAAGATGATCTTATCGGAAAATTCCGTAACCATGATGTTCCATTTATTATAATACACAGTAAATCAGACATAGCAGAGCCCACACCGGAATTTCAAAACAAGGTCCGTATAATTACGGGAACATCACTTTTTGAATTCTCCTCAATAGATAAACGTAATTACGAGGAGTTGATATCGCTGATAATCAAGACAATCCCTGAACTCTCTTATAAAACCCCTACCCTTCTCGGTGATCTGATAAGTTACGGGGATATAGTTATTCTGATCACTCCTATTGACGTCGAGGCTCCTGCAGGCCGTCTCATCCTTCCTCAGGTACAGGCGATAAGGGATATTCTTGATAATGATGCGGTTGCTATAGTCCTTAAAGAGAGGGAAGTTGATTCATTCCTGAAAAAAACAAAAATAAAACCTGCTCTCGCAATAACCGATTCTCAGGTTTTTATTAAAGCTGATGCTTCTATCCCTCCTGAAATACCATTAACAAGCTTCAGCATAATGCTCGCCCGGTTTAAAGGTGATTTTGAAAATTGTCTTAAAGGAACCCCTAAAATATCAGAATTGCGCGACGGTGACAGGGTGCTGCTGCTGGAATCATGTACACATCATGTAGCATGTGATGATATCGGCAGGACAAAGATCCCCAGATGGATCTCAAACTTTACCGGTAAAAAAATCGAATACGATGTTGTTTCAGGACTTGATCAACTGCCCCGACCAGTTTCAGATTATTCGCTTGTGATCCAGTGCGGCGGATGTATGATCACAAGAAAGCAACTCTATAACAGGTTGCAGCCGGCTATCAGGGCAGGAATCCCTGTAACTAATTACGGTATGGCTATAGCTTGGGTGCAGGGGATCTATAACAGGGCAATAGCACCGTTTGTGGAATCTTCAGAAGATAAGATGAGTTATCTTTAGCATGTACTTCTAATGGGGGTTGGGGGGTGAGGCAACTAAAACCTGAAATAAATAAACGGCATTACTTCTGTCGTCCGCATCTGGAATAACAATACGGCTATAAGCATGATGATAATCATTTGGGCGACCAGAGGTATTTTGATGAATAGTCCGCGGTAGGACTCCTTAACCTTCTCAGGGAGGAAATGAATAAGATAACCTGCAATGATGAGCGAGAAAACAGTACTGTATGTCGTTATCAGTGACAAGTAGGATCCCGGAGAGAAATCTGTGGCAATCTGACGGATCATAAGCAGAGCGCTCTCCATATCCGGTGCTCTGAAGAAGATCCAGCAGAAAGATACAAAGTTGAACGTTAAAAAGACTGCCACTGCCCTGATATACCATTTCTTATTAGTCTTTTCACCGAACAGATAGATCCATAATTTATTCACAACCAGACCTAATCCATGTAACCCGCCCCAAAGAACAAACCGCAAAGCTGCACCATGCCATAGTCCGCCAAGAAGCATTGTGATCATGAGATTTGTCACAGTCCGCAATCTGCCCTTTCGGTTCCCTCCAATGGGAATATAAAGGTAATCTTTCAGCCACCGGGATAAGGAGATATGCCATCGTCTCCAGAAATCAGCAACACTTGACGCCTTATAAGGCGAATTAAAATTCACGGGCAACCTGAAACCCAGGATCAATCCCAGTCCAATAGCAATATCAGTATATCCCGAAAAATCACAATATATCTGCAATCCATAGCCAAAGATGGCTGTAAGATTTTCGAAACCAGAGTACATGGCAGGCATTTCAAAGACACGATCAATGAAGTTAACAGCAATAAAATCAGAGATAATAATCTTTTTTATAAGTCCTTTTGAGATAAGGAATAATGCATGACTAAATTCCCTTTGCTTAAGATGAAATTCGCTATACAACTGGGGAATAAACTCTGACGCTCTTACAATGGGACCTGCTACCAGTTGCGGAAAGAATGAGACATAAAAACCGAAGTCAATAATGTTTCTGACCGGTTCAAGCTTCTTCCTGTAAATATCGATAGTATAACTAAGCGACTGAAAAGTGAAAAATGAGATCCCGACCGGGAGTATAATGTCAGCTGCATCAAAAGAGGTACCCAGAAGTGAGTTTGAGAAAGACTGAAGGAAATCATGTACGATAAAGTCAGTTCCAAAGATATCATTGATGGAATCAATAAAAAATCCTGTATATTTAAAGTAGGCAAGCAATCCGATATTTGATAATATGCTTATAAGAAGGAATATCCTTCTGCTTCTCCGGGTAGCTGAACCGGATATCAGGAGTCCGCAAAAAAAGTCAACGAAGGTTACAATGATCAGCAGGATCAGGAATAAGCCGCCCGACTTATAATAAAAGAACAGGCTTATCAGGAATAGGTACAGATTCCTGAGGGACAATTTTTTATAGACGAGGCTGTACCCCAACAGAACCAGCAGTAAGAAGATCCAGAAGGCAGCACTGGAGAAAATGAATGGTTCATCAGGATCATAACTGAACAACCTGGAAATCAACACCTCTGCAAGGTGAGGCTCCTGTTCAGTGCTCTGAGGTTCTGAAATAAAATCACTCTGTGGCACGACTAAGGTGTCAGGTCTGGAAATTACCCCTGAAGCAGGCAAAGTATCCCGGGTTGCAACAGTGAACAGGTCGGCAATCATCATCCTGGAGATAGTGTCGGCGCCCTGATTGGTAAAATGAACATAATCCTTCTGAGCTAACTGTGGTCTCATATTAGCCCATCTGATGATCGAAGAGGCCCCTCCCATCGCATTATATGAATCCCAGAAAATAGCACCAGCCTGCTTCGCTGCATTCTTCTGTGCATTATTTATAGCCGGGATATTCGGATATGATCTTAAGCTATCTCCTTCACCTGCAGCCATATCTGTTACACCTACCACAAGAAATTTTGTCCCGGGGGAAATGCTTTTAAGAAGTGAGAGCTGCCGGTATAATCCCCTTTCATAGTAGGAATAGTTCTCTCTTACATTCTTAACAATATTTAGTCCGTAATGCAAAACCAGCAGATCGGGAGAAAGTATCCTGTACACTTCTTTCAGGTTTTCCTGGTCAACCATAGTAAACTCAAGGCCTGCACTGCCCCTTTGAGGAATATTGTCAACAATGATACCCGTTTTACTTTCGATACTTATCCCGTATATATCCGGACTTACTCTGCCTGAAAACTCAATAAGGACATTCTTTGAATTGTAAAGTTGGCATGTGAACTCATTTATCCCGGGGTTTGTTTCAAGGGTGTCTGCAATTAGTGGAAAGTCATCTGCTTTAACCTGAATATTTATCGCATCGAGGGGGTTCCTGTAGAATATTCTCAATAAATCGAAGGATAACGCTGCAGAGTCGGCTAACTTGGAAGGCACTATTCTTATCCAGGCTTTTACAGGGAGTGTTGTCATCTGTCCTTCGGGAATATACCTGCAAAATGCCATGAAAGGCCCAAGGTCATTATGGGATATTTCGCCTGTTTTATAAGAAAGATAATTGTACCTTTTCCAGTTTGAAGATGACCGTATATAAACCGATTTGGTGTACATCACGGGCATCTGAGGTAAGAAGAGCCCCGGGCCGGTACCATTACGTCCCTCCCTTAAGACTAGCCGCAAAAACGAAGTAATCCGGTCTCCCTCAATCTGCGAATCACCGTAATACATTATTCTTACCTGCCTGCCGGAGTAACGGAGGGTATCAAGAAATTCCTGAAGAGGGTCCGGTGGGTAATATTCAGACCGACTTAAAAGTGAATCGACATTAAAAAGAGTGTCAGGAACGGCGGGAAGTATGATATCTGTTAATTCTTTAACAGTAAGATTACTATCCCGGGGTGTCGTAGTGGCATCCTGTGATGAACTTATTCCAGCCTCAACCGGAATAAATTCCCCGATTGAAGGCAGTTTGAGATGCCAGTTATCGGGGAAAATATAATAAAGACCTGTAAAACAGACCAGAAAGATCAGCAGTAATGAGAATGATCTGAAAGGACGCATATTTTATAAAGAGGTCAGTTCTTCTTCTTTATTTTTAGTTTTTGTCCAACCTGTATTTTGCCCGGATCTTTTATATTGTTTAGGTTGAGAACATCACTTGTTGTTACATTGTCGAACCTCTTTACTATATCCCATATAGTGTCCCCATATCGTACAGTATAGGTCAGATACTCTCCATCCGTTTCGGCTGGCAGGGAGGCGACAGGGTTTACAGGGACAATTTTACCTGTCATCTTCTGTTTGTCGGCAAATGACATGGCATCAATCTTCGAAGAGTATTCTGATCTTGAAGGATCAACATATATCACCAGTTTCTGGCCAATCCTTATTGTGCTCCGGTAGATATTGTTCCAATACCTGAGGTCAGACAATCCAACCTTGTACCATTCTGATATGTAACCCAGATTGTCCCCATCCTTAACAGTGTAGATCAGCCTGGTTTTACCTTTTACATCAGCAGGAAGATAGGTTGAGCGTGAAGGATCCTCAATTTTGTTTGTTTTGGCAAGATAAATATCAGATTTGTAATTCCTTATAGTGTCATTCAGATCGATGAAATCTCCAAGGTGGCTCATAGGCAGGGTAAGTGAAAGCGGCTTTGATGAGCCTGGTATTAAGCCCGTTCTGTATTGAGGATTTAATGCCCTGAGTTCACCCAGCGGGATATTCATTACCTCCGAGATCTGAGTAAGATGAATATCTTTGTTAATCATGATTGTATCGGTGGAAACAGGAATATTTATTGGCATTGGTTTTATACAGTGTTCGGTAAAGTAGTTAACTGAATATGTGGCAGCAACATATTGGGGGATATATCCCCTTGTCTCCCGTGGCAACCTGTAATAGATCTCCCAGTAGTCCTTCCTGTTATCTGATCGTCTGATAGCCTTATTAACATTCCCGGGGCCGCAATTATAAGCTGCGATCACAAGGATCCAGTCGTTGTAGATGTTGTACAGATCTTTAATGTACCTTGCTGCAGCATGAGTTGATTTTACAGGATCCCGTCTTTCATCAACAACAGAATTTATTGTCAGACCGTAGCTTCTGCCGGTGCTGTACATGAACTGCCATAAACCTGTGGCTCCGACACGCGACACAGCATTGGCATTTAGGGCCGATTCAATAACAGCCATATATTTCAGCTCGGTCGGCAAACCATATGAATCAAAAATATCTTCAATCATAGGAAAGTAATAATCTATCAGTCCAAGGACTGCACTGAACTTATCCCTTTGTTTAATTGTATAAACATGTATATGATTTCTGATAATGCTGTTATAGGGTAATCTGATTACTGAATTTATTTTTCTTAACCTTTGACGATATAACGAGTCGGAAAACTCCTTTCCGGCAGAGTCGCTCTGAAATCCATCGGGCAATCCTTTCAATGCCATTTTCACATACCAGCTGCTGACAAGACTGTCAAGATCTCTTGTTATTTTTTCAGTATCGATATTTGTTTTCAGGATTATTGTATCATTAACAAATGATGCACTGGCGTTGATTGCTGTGATAAGGATTGTCAGAATTAAAATTTTGAATCTCATTAGTCAATTTTTTTATTAGAAAGATAATTTCAGTGTAATATTCAGTCCCGCTCCCGCAAAACCAGGTACTGGTAGTTGTAGAGGAGCAACATCAAGGTCAAGGTTATTGCTGATATCATAATTAAACAGACTTGCATCGACATTAGCATCAAGAACGGATATAAGATACCATGCGGCGATACCAATATAGGAAAGATCACGGTATCTCTTATAATAATCAACCCCCGTAAGGAGCCTGTCTTTTACCCAGGATGCTGTTGAAGGATTATGTGTTTCCGGGTACTTAACAGGATCATATTCTGCAGGGTCAGCCCAGGTGATCATCTCTGCATAGCTGTCTGTATCAGGTATTTTATCAGTAAAATCCTGATAAGCTTTCATAAATTTATTATGGTTTGAGGTATTGAATCCAACACTGTATATTACTGCCCCGAATCCGGCATAGACAAGGGGTATTTTCCAGAATTTTCTGTTATAGATCTGTCCCATCCCCGGAAATGCTACTGCAAGCATAGTTGCTTTCATCGGTTCCGCCTTAAATTCTCTTTGTGAACGGGCAGCTACAGAAGCAGTATCCTGTGCAATAATATTCTGACCTATACAAAACAATTGCAGTAAGAGAATAATTACTATTTTTTGAACTTTTCTCAAAATAAGTTCTGACCGGGAATTATTTCCTGGCACCCCCGATAAGCGCGATAAAGATAATTATTTTATTATTTTCAGGGGTTCAGGCGGTCAAATACTCCTAAAATGCGCTCCATCTCTTCCGGATTTTCAAATGGTATGACGATTTTACCTTTTCCAAGTTCATTGATTCTGAAGTTAACCCGGGTCAGGAAAATCCTGTTAAGATGCTCTGAAAGTTGCGTAAAATCTTCATTCAGCTTCTTTTTTTTCTCAAGCTTTTCAGGATCTTTGATTTTCTCGGACTGAAGCCGTCGAACGAGCTCTTCTGTCTGACGTACAGAGAGATCCCCGTCTATTATCCGGTAATAGACATTGATTTGCTTTTTCGGATCTTCAATATTTACAAGAGTACGGGCATGACCCATCATCAGATGCTTGTTTCTGATCCCCAGTTGGATTTCGGCGGGAAGTTTGAGCAGGCGCAGATAATTGGCTATGGTTGACCGTTGTTTACCAACTCTGTCGCTTAGTTGTTCCTGGGTTAATGTGCACTCTTCAATCAGCCTCTGGAAACTTATTGCAACCTCAACCGCATCAAGATCTTCACGCTGAATGTTCTCCACGAGAGCCAGTTCCAGCATAGCCTGGTCGTCAGCAGTCCTTATAAAAGCAGGAACATGTGTGAGGCCTGCCATCCGTGCTGCCCTCAGACGTCTTTCCCCTGCGATAAGCTGGTATCTGCCTTCATCGGTTTCACGAACCGTAAGCGGCTGGACAATACCAAGTTTCCTTACTGACATTGTAAGCTCCTCAAGAGCCTGTTCATCAAAGTGTGTCCTTGGCTGAAAAGGATTACCATCAATAAGGTCAATCGCAATGTTAAGATTTGGTTCGACTTTCTTTTCAAGAATCTCTTTCTCCACACCGTCGATTAAGGCTCCCAGCCCTCTTCCTAACGCATTTTTCTGTGCCATGGTAAATAATGTTTCAGATCAATGACAAGCAAAGTAAACTATATTTGCACTCTCGATTCTTCCTTTTCTATCAACTCTTTGGCAAGATTGAGGTAATTAACCGTACCTCTCGAATCAGCATCATAAAGAATAGCAGGCTGTCCGAAGCTTGGCGCTTCTGAAAGCTTAACATTCCTCTGGATGATAGTTCTGAAGACCATCTGCTGAAAATGCTTATTAACCTCATCGGCTACCTGGTTTGACAACCTCAGCCTTGAGTCGTACATGGTGAGCAGAAATCCTTCTATCTCAAGGTCAGTGTTAAGATTGTTCTGTATGATTTTAATTGTATTGAGCAGCTTACCAAGCCCTTCCAGAGCAAAATACTCACACTGTACAGGTATGATGACCGAATGAGAAGCTGTAAGGGCATTAACAGTTAAAAGTCCGAGAGAGGGAGAACAATCAATAATGACATAGTCATAATCTCCCTCTATTTTGCTCAGAACACCTTTCAGAATCTTCTCCCTTTCTGGTCTGTCAAGCATTTCAATCTCAGCACCTACCAGGTCGATATTTGAAGGTATCACAGAAAGGTTCTCAATACCACACCCGTGCATGGCATCCTTCGGTTCCTTTCCGTCGATCAGACAATCATAGATGGTACACCTTATCTGACGTGTATCCAGACCGATTCCCGATGTAGCATTTGCCTGGGGATCATTATCGACTATGAGCACTTTCCTTTCAAGTGCAGCAAGACTGGCAGCAAGATTTATTGCTGTTGTCGTCTTTCCGACTCCACCTTTCTGATTCGCTACTGCTATGATCCTTCCCATCTGATTTTATTAGTATTTTAGTGTAATATTTTGAGCTTCAAATTTACAATATATGAACCACTGCTTCCGGCAGTAATTAGTGTAATTGTAAACATTTCTTTCGCGGTTTTCAACATCTTATTAACACAAAAAACAGCATATTAATCCCTTTTCTTATTTTTGAAATATATATTTTACATCTTTACATCCCATAAAAACCAATGATTAATGAACAGATCCTTAAAGAATGAATGGTTTGCCATCGTTAATCCCAACGCAGGAAACGGAAAGGGGAAAAAGGACTGGGAAAGGATTGCCGGCCTGTTTCAGAAAAACGGTATTCCACTTCAGGTAAAATTTACAGAAAGGAAAGGGCACGCTACTGTCTTTACCACAGAAGCCATAAATGAAGGATTCAGAAAATTTGTTTCTGTCGGAGGTGACGGCACCCTTAACGAAGTTGTAAACGGTGCTTTTGCACAGGAGGTTTGTCCTCCCGGGGATATAATTATCGGTATGATACCTGTAGGCACCGGGAATGACTGGGGTCGGATGTTCAGCATACCTCTGGTATATGAAGGTGCGGTTGATGTAATTAAGGAGTGTAAACTTATGCTCCATGATATTGGAGTAATCAGCTATTATAACGGAAGCGAGAAGCGAAAGAGGTATTTTATTAACATAGCAGGTCTGGGATTCGAAGCAATTGTAGTTAAAAAGACTAACAAACAGAAGGATAAGGGAAGAAGCAATAATGCTGTCTATTTTTATAACCTGTTAACGAGTCTTATTACTTATAAAAACACAAAAGCAGAAATAACAATTGATGGAAAGAAGAGTACATGCGTTGTTTTTTCAATCAATGCAGGGAACGGCAGATATTGCGGTGGCGGAATGAGACAGACTCCGGATGCCCTGCCTGATGACGGGCTTCTTGATATAACTGTAATAAAAGAGATGGGCAGGCTTGAAATAATCAGGAGTCTTAAAATGCTTTATGACGGTACAATACTCAGTCATCCAAAAGTTGACGGTTACAGAAGCACCAACCTGACTGTTGAATCAGAATCGGTCTTGTATGCAGAAGCTGACGGTGAATCATTGGGCCATACCCCTGTCGAATTCTCAATAATCCCGGCTGCAATTAACATCGTTTATGGAACAAAGATCATTCAGTGATCCTGATCTCAAATAGTTTGGGCCATCTTTTACCCGTCACGAATATTCTGTTGTTCAGTGCATCATAGGCTATACCGTTAAGAACATCAGCATTTACCTCCTGTCTGTTAGCTTCAGGAAAAATTGCCGCCAGATCAACATATGAATTCACCGCACCTGTAGCAGGATCGATTCGTGCTATAAGATCCGACATCCATATGTTAGCCCATATTTCACCATTTATATATTCAAGTTCATTAAGCTGGTCGATTTTTTTCTCATTATCATATGCCTCAATCCTTGAGACGATAGTAAACGATTCAGGTTCAATAAAGTACAGAACATTAGAACCGTCGCTCATTACTATCCTGTCATCCATGGTGGTCAGCCCCCATCCCTGGGTTTGATAATAAACCTTATTTATAAGCCTGAATGTTGCTCTGTCATAGACAAATCCCACCTTATTTTGCCAGGTCACCTGAAAAATCCTGTCGCGGTACAGTGTTATACCCTCTCCAAACACGGAAGATTCAAGATTAAGCTGTCGAAGTATCTTTCCGGATTCAAGTTCAACTTCACGGAGACTGGATCCCGTTTCCTGCCCTGTGCCTTCGTATAAAAATCCGTTTTGAAAAAAAAGTCCCTGGGTGAACGCATCCCTGTCGTGAGGATAGGTGTGTACCACTTTGAATCCAACCCTTTTGGGGGTCCGGTCTGAATAGATGATAACAAACCTTATTACTGCCTGAGATCTGCTGTTTTTAAATGCAACAGCTTTAAGGTGTTTCCTGCCTGTGGTAGTTGTAAAAGAGGGTGGGATTGAAAATTCCCATGGAGCCGATTTCAACACTTTGACTATTCTTCCATCGAAGCTGATGGCCACCGAATCGGGTGAATTATTATTCCCCTGTTCCGTCAGTGACACCTTTACCTGGTCACCAAGTCTGTATTCCGCATTTTCTTCGGGTAATAACATCCTGATCAGTCTGGGAGCAGGTTCTTCCTTTTCATCTGATGTTTGCGCTAAACTGTCAGGGGATGATTTACCTGAACGTCCGGAACAGGAAATGATCCATGTTACAAGAAGTACGGAAGAAAATAAAAGAAGGTATTTAGAACAATCATTCTTCATTTGGCTTTTCTTTTCTCCGGAACAGGCGCCTTAGATTATTTTTTTTGAGGGAAGCCATGCGTTTTTCTACCTCTTTCTGGTGAAGTTCAAAGGGTACAAGCACCTGCCATATTTCACTCCACCCCGGGAAGCCTCCTATATTCTTATCGTCAATATAGATATCGGCATCAATTTTCCTGCTTATTGTCTCATCAAATATTTCTTCAGGATAATTCTTGTTAACTGCATAAAATTCAAGCCCATTTTTCATGCAATACTCCACAGCATCATCCAGTTCCTTACCTGAACGGAAGGTCCAGAGGATAATACGTGCTCCCATTTTTTCCAGCTCTTTCAGAGTCTGAAATGCAAAAAGTTTCTCTTTCCCTATTTCCGGGTATTCATGCTCAACAATAGTGCCATCAAAATCGACAGCTATCCTTAAATTTGTGAAATCAACTATCATAGACAGGTCTTATCTCCGGCCAAATTTAACCAAATTGGCTTTAATAGCGAAATTTATCTTAATTTTGCTTTCCTCCTCAATAATTATACCATTAATTTAACGATGAGACACATTCCTAATTTCCTTACCTCACTTAATCTTGCTGCAGGATTCCTGTCGATCATTTATTGTTTAAACGGAGATTTAATTACTGCTTCATGGCTGATTTTAGTTGCTATGATTTTCGATTTCCTTGATGGTTTTTCTGCCAGATTACTGAAAGCATATTCAGAAATAGGAAAGGAGCTTGATAGTCTTGCCGATATTGTCAGTTTTGGTGTGGCCCCTGCAGTTATTATTTATAATCTCCTCAGTGAGTCCCCGGGGACCTATCTTATACCGGGTGATTCAGTCAGCCGGCAGATCTTACCGGCAGTAATGTTGTTTCTTCCTCCTATAATGCCGGTCTGTGCGGCCTTACGGCTGGCAAAGTTCAATATTGATCCATCCCAGAAGTCCTCATTCAGGGGTTTACCCACACCAGCGAATGCACTTGCCGTAATCTCAATTGTAATTGCAGCAAATTATTCTGATTCTTCAGTTCTTAATTCTTTTCTGGGATCACCGATAGCAATTTGTGTTTCTACGCTTGTTCTCTCAATCCTTATGTTGAGCCGCATTCCTATGCTCTCACTGAAAATTAAAAATTTCAGACTGAAGGGAAATGAAGGAAGGTATATTCTTGCCGGTATGGTAATGGTTTCTTTTCTGATAACGGGCCTGAGTGCAGCTCCGTTAATAGTACCATTTTATTTAGCAGCTTCATTACTTTCACTCCTCTTCTGACAAGCTATCTATATAAATCTGAAAGGTATTCAGGTGTTTTTCTCCTGATCCGGAAATTTCTTTTCGTAGTAAGATAATGCATATTTAATTACAAACCAGCTGATTAAAATGAATAACGGCCAGATCAGGTATTGAAGTATTTGACTTATATACATTGCCTTTAGTTTTTAAATTGTCGTTCAGGTCCTGCAGGTCCTGTTTTTGCCCTGAGCCCTGCGCCATGTGCCTTAATAAACATGAAAATCCGATTTCATTTCTTCTTCCGTAATCTTTTTATTGCTTATTGCCTTCCATGCCCACCAGATATAAGCAAACACAAATGGTATGATAAAAGAGACATACATCATTGTTTTAAGAGTAAACTGGCTGGATGAAGCATTTCTGATAGTCAGGGAGCTTTGTAAATCGTAATAAGAGGGGTAAAAGGATGTTCCGTTGAATCCGGCAAGCAAAAATAACGAGAAAACGGTGATCACAGTGCCTGTTCCCGAAAACCAGATCCCCTTCATGCTGCCTTTAAAGATTGTGGAGGCCATTCCATATAGTACGCCTGCAACTCCTGCAAGGAACAGAATCAGCACAACGGGCATCTGAACAAAATTATGCAGATACTTAAAGTTCTCCATCGAAATCTCTCCTGTTGCGGGATTGTAAGCATAGCCTTTCGACAGAAGCAGGGTTATTACAAAGAACAGAAAGAATACCAGGAATGATACAGAGTTCATTACTAATTTCCTGTGCGACTTCGCGATAAGTTCTACATCATCTATGGAATTGATAATATATAACAGGCTATTTGTTCTGGCAAGGAAAAGGAGTACCAGACCAAGAGCCAGGTTCCGGCCATTTATCAAAGCTTCAAGTCCATGCCATGATGTACCCCATCTGATCTCATAAAGATAATCAATACGGAATTGTGAGCCCGTAAAAAAGGTGGCAACTGCAACACCGATCAGGAAAGGGCCGAGCGACCCGTTAAGAAACAGGAATAAATCGAAGGTTTTTCGGCCATAGACATTTGCCGGCTTTGAACGGTATTCATAGGCTATTGCCTGAATAATAAAACTAAACAGGATTGCGATCCATACCCAGTATGCACCGCCGAAACTGGTAGCATAAAAGAGAGGGAAGGAAGCAAAAAAAGCACCGCCGAAAGTGACGAGAGTAGTAAAAGTGAATTCCCACTTTCTGCCAAAGGTATTGATCAGCATAGTCTTATGAAGATCATTATTTGGCAGTGAATAGATCATAGATTGCCCCCCCTGAACAAACATCAGGAAAGTCAGGAGACCAGCAAGGAGGGATATAATTATCCACCAATATTCCTGCAAAAACAGATGTGTGATCATTAATGTCATATTTCACCCTCCTAATGTTTAGGTCCGATTTTTATCTGTTTTACCATTATTGAAACTTCCGCTATCAGCAATACAGTGAACAACAGTGCGAAAAGTATAAAAGTAGTAATGACTGCCCCTGCATTAATATGCGTAACTGCGGATGAAACCAGCATGAGATCCTGAATTATCCATGGCTGACGACCCATCTCGGCAAGGACCCAGCCCAATTCACCTGCTACATAGGGCAGCGGAATTGAAAAGAGAGCGATCCACAGAAACCACCGGTTTTTTGCAATGGTCCCCCTGAAAAGCAGGAAAAGAGCCAGGATAAAGACAAGTATGAAGAAGAAACCCAGCATGACCATCAGGTGAAATGTATAAAATGATACAGTAACGCTGGGTATTGCATCTTCCGGCCTCTGCAATGAGGCATAGCCGAAATAGCTGAAGTAGTCATCATTAAATTTTTTATCACGGAAAATTGCTTTGATCGTTTCAATTTGCTGAGTGTCATTGGTGATCCTTGCATCTTTATAATCCAGGAGCAGGTTCTTTGCCACCTGTCCTCTTCCCTTCTTTTCATTTACTGATAGTATTTCCCTTGATGGATTACCTGACACCAGATCATTGATCCCCGGAACAAATGCGTTCCTGTCGCCTCCTGTCATCACCGAAAGAAAACCGGGGATCTCTATTTTAAAGAGAAACTCTTTGATCTTCTTTTGTCCTATCTTTTTATCGGAATCTTTCAGCAGACCAACTGCGACCAGGCCGGCATCCTGCCTGCCATCATAAAGTGCTTCAAAAGCTGCAAATTTGACAGGCTGTACACCGGCAATTGTTCTGGCCGACCGGTCACCTGTATAGACAACAAGCAGTGATGATAAAAGACCAAAGATGCCAGCGATAAGAATACTTCTTTTTGCCAGGAACTCCTCCCTCCTCTTTATCAGGTACCATGAACTGATACCCAGAACAAACATTGAGGCAAGAAGAAAGCCTGAGGTAATTGTATGCAGGAATTTATCAATGGCTACCTGGTTAAAAAGAATAGCCCAGAAGCTGACCATCTCATTTCTTGCCGTTTCGGGATTAAAAACCATGCCGACCGGATTCTCCATCCATGCATTGGCAACCAGAATCCATAATGCCGATAAATTGGCCCCTATCGCAACGAGCCAGGTTGATGTAAGATGGAATTTTTTACTTACTTTATTCCAGCCAAAAAACATTACGGCAACGAAAGTGGACTCAAGGAAGAAGGCTAAAATACCTTCAACAGCCAGGGGGGTACCGAAAATATCACCAACAAACCAGGAGTAACTCGACCAGTTGGTCCCAAACTCAAATTCAAGGATTATCCCGGTTGCAATTCCTATTGCGAAATTGATACCAAAAAGTGTCATCCAGAATCGTGTCATTCTTTTCCATTCTTCGTTGCCTGTTCGCACGTATATGGTCTCCATTATCGCTATAATAAAGGATAAACCAAGTGTCAGGGGAACAAATAACCAGTGATAGATGGCTGTCAGGGCAAATTGAGCCCTCGACCAGTCAACAAGTGTCACATCGAAGCTTTCAATCATTAGTTTTATCAGAATTAATTAATTGTTCCAGTACATATTCACCTCTTTGTTCATCACTATCAAAGTTTTTCTTTAGAAAATCGGGGAAAAAGAATAGTCTCAGAATGGCAAATATTATGAAAAGTTTTACGAGGATAATAATCCAGACTTTTCTTCCCCATTGCGACATATTCCTGAAACCGTCGTAGTAAAAATGAAAGATCCGTCTTATTGTGGCAGACAGTAAATTCACTTCATTATAAGTTTTATCTCTTATTGCTGTTTCTTCCTTCTTCTTCTGACTATTTGCGGCAGGGTTGCACTCCTGTTATTTTGTGGATCTTCCTTTTCACCAGGAACCTGATTCATTTTACCTAAATTCTCTTCCGACAAACTCGATGTAATCTTCTTTACCGCTTTAAAGCCATAGAAGAATTCCCGGGCGAAAACTCTAAGTACTGTGTAACCGGGAATACCAAGTATCATTCCCGGAATGCCCGCGGCAAAACCGGCGGCAAGAACTACTACAAAAATCTCCAGGGGATGGGCCCTGACACTATTGGAAAAAATAACCGGCTGAAATACAATGTTATCAACCAACTGTGTCAGTGCTACCACTACCATCATATATGTCACAAGAGGACCCACTACAGTTGTAAAATCCTGATTCATATGCGAAGCAACTCCCATGACCACGACAATAAAACAACCAAGCCATGGACCAACATATGGAATTACATTTAATATCCCTACAATAAGCCCCATCACAAGTGCCTGCTGAAAATCAATACCCACTATGGTCATACCTATGGTGATGAGTATCATAATACAGGTACTCTGGATCATTATTCCAATGAAATATCTGGTAAGAAGATTCTTAATTGAATTTAGCGCTCTTGTTACATTATCCACAAATTTATCAGGGATCCACATCAGTATTGATTCATAAAACAGATGCTGGTCCTTGAGAAAGAAAAATGTTATGAATGAAATCGAAAAAACAGCCACGACAATGTTTCCAAGGATACCTATCAATGAACCCAGAAAATTCTGGATCATATTAATATTAAGTATTCCCGAGACCTTATTGACGATATACTCCTTGATTGATATGTCGTCATCAATATCCTGGTTGAAGGATCTGAAGAGATTCTCGAGCTTGTTTATCGGATCCTCAGCAATCTGAACAATCTTTTCACTGTCGATTGTTGAAAGGTAATTTATCTGCTGAGTGACAAGCGGAATAAAAATTACGAAAAACAAAATGATTACTCCCCAGATTAAGATCAGCGTTAACAGGGCACTAAGCACGCGCGGGAATATCCAGCTTCTGATCCTTAACCTGCAAAAAAGATCTACAAGCGGCCTGCCCATAATTGACAGAACTCCCGAAACCAGGATATATACAACTATATTCCTGAAGTACCACAATGCAACCAGAAACAGTACTATAGCAAAGAATATGAGAACGTTCCTTAATGTGGTCTTCATTGGTCAGGGTTTTCTGATACAAACCTAATTTAAATTTTCGGAATTCCATAAAAATGACTGATTCAAACCCTTCGCTGCCATATTGTCTTGTTGTTATGACATATTTGCGCCATTATGTCATGTTTTTAAAATTGGTATAAAGATTGAAATTCAGTAGGTATTATAATAAAATAATATGTTTAACTTAAAATAAAAGGAGGACAAAGCTATGTTACCAACAATCACCAGAAGAAGTTTCAGGCCATTTTACATGCCAAGTCTTTTTAATGACGATTTTTTTCCGGTATTATCTTCTAACACCACTTCAATGCCGGCAGTGAACATCAAGGAAGATGAAAAGAAGTACACTCTTGAACTGGCTGTTCCGGGAATTGACAGGAAAGAACTGAAGATTGATATTAATGAGGATGTTCTGACAATATCATCCGAGACAAGGAATGAAGCAGAGGAAAACAAGGATGGTTACAAGAGAAAAGAATTCAGTTATTCATCCTTCTGCAGAAGTTTTCAGATTCCTGAGAATGTTAACCAGGACAAGATCGAAGCTAATTACAAGGATGGTATATTAACCGTTGGTCTTCCGAAAGTGGAAGAAGAGAAAAACAAAATCACCAGACAGGTTAAGATTTCATAACAGAAAATTTAAAAAGATCCCGGTCAATTACCGGGATTTTTTTTATTTTCACACTCTTCCAGAATCTTTTGCGAAAATTTCCTCCCAAACTCTTTTAGTTCAATTTCCTTCTCTCCTCCGGGGGAGAATTTGAATGTTACAGGTTCATCAAAGACCTTAAGCTTAAGATTACGCAGGTTTTCAAGAATGATCTTTGGAGCCTCTCCGCTCCACCCGTATGACCCGAATGAACCACCTGTTTTCCCCTTGTCACGCAGCGGATTTATCAGAGCAAATAACTTATATACCGGCAATAAAGTGTTCTGATTAATTGTCGGAGATCCGACAAGAATAGCATCAGATACGATCAGTTTTGATTCAAGTTCCTCCATTGATATGTTTTCAATATCAGTGATATCTACACTCATACTGTCATTTTCCATTATTCCGGAAGCAATAATTCCTGCGGCTTCTTTTGTATAACCATAGGCCGACACATAGGTTATCAGAACATTCTTCACCGGTTTAAATCCCGTCTGCTGAAGGTATTCATTTGCGTACTTTTCTGACAGATAGATGAACTCTTTAAGATGTTCACGATGCATTGGGCCATGACCGGGACATATCAGGTCAATTTCAAGAGGAGCTATTTTTTCAATTGCTTTCACCATAAACCTGCTGTACGGTTTCAGGATAACATTAAAATAGTATTTAAAGGTGTCAAGATATTCTGTTGTGAGTTCGCTGTACATATTATAATCGCAGTAATGAGCTCCGAAGGAATCACAGGTGAAAAGCACTTTATCTTCAACGAGATAGGTGTATATTGAATCGGGCCAGTGAAGGTTTGGCGCAGCAATGAACTGAAGAGTTTTATTACCGAGGTCAAGAGTATCACCGTCTTTAACAACAAGAGATTTAAATGATTTATTTACTATGTCGCCCAGATACTTTATTGCATTGCCGCTCCCGACAACTGTTGCGTTCGGGGCCAGATCAAGAAGGAGACCCAGACTGCCCGAATGATCGGGTTCGGTATGGTCCAGAATAATGTACCGGATCTTTTCAGGATCAGTAACTGCCTTAAGTTTCGTAAGATAGACTTCGCTGAATTTCTCCTTGGCTACTTCAATAATTGCTTTTTTATCTGCATCAATAAAGTAAGAATTATAGGTTGTGCCATGTTCAGTGGACATCACAATATCAAACGTCCTTATATCATAATCCAGCACACCTATCCACTTAACACCACCTGTAACATCAATTATTCTGTCATCTTTTCTGGTCATAAAATCAATGTTTTTCAGATTTTGGCAATAATACTTTTATTTGCTTTAACCTGCTGAAGTATGGGTATCTCAATTTCAGTCCCTAATGGCAGAAAAACATCCACTCTTGATCCAAACTTGATAAATCCGAGTTCATCACCCTGCCGGACTTCCTGATTCTCTTTTGCATAGGTAACAATTCTGCGCGCTATAGCGCCCGCAATCTGCCGTATAAGGATTTCAGCACCACTCTGAGTTTCAATAACAATTGTACTTCTTTCATTCAGCTCCGATGATTTGGGATGCCATGCCACCATATAATGCCCCGGATGATATCCTACATATTTAATACGTCCCGAAACCGGATATCTGTTACTATGCATATTGAATGGAGACATAAATATGGAGACCTGCAAACGAATATCCCTGAAATACTCTTTTTCTTCTGCCTCTTCAATAACAACTACCTTACCGTCTGCGGGAGCATAGATAAGACCCGGATCAGGCTCTATGGTTCTCGCGGGCAGGCGGAAGAAGAAAAGAATGAAAATAAAAAGCATAACAGAAAGGATAAGGAAAGTCCATGTAAGAAGAGTATTCCCGTTCCATATAACGCTGATTATTATATTGATTACTATCAATATAATAAATCCGGCAGCTAAAATCTTATATCCTTCCTTATGTATCCCCATTCCTGAAAACTTAGAACAAAACTAATCAAGTCCCGCCAATCAACCAAAAAGTGCAATAAAAAGATAAACCAGTGGAAAAGATATTATTGTGCTGTCGAAGCGATCGAGAAATCCTCCGTGCCCCGGCATTATATTACCTGAATCCTTAACGCCAAGACTACGCTTCAGCATCGACTCAATAAGATCTCCATATGTCCCTGTCACCGAAATTATAACAGCAATTATGATCCATCCCAATTTATCCACTACCCCAAGCCAGTCTGAGAGTAACCATGCCGCAAGAACTACAACGATAAAACCTCCCAGGAAACCTTCCCGTGATTTCTTTGGTGAGATACGCTCCATCAGCCTGTGACGGCCGAAAGTAATACCTGTCAGGTAAGCTCCGGTATCATTTGCCCATAATAAAATAAAAAATCCGATTATTACCCCTGGTGAAAATAGTGTCCCGGTATGGGGCAGCAACGATTCCATCCCGGTGCGTCCAAAAGAGGAGAAGGGAAACAACGAAAACGGTATTGCTGTATAAATAATCGGGAAAAATGTATGAGCCAGCGAATCAAATGGTTTATCCTGTTTCCGATAAAGTTCGGTCACCATGATAACTACCATAACGGGCAACAGAAACAGATACCATTCAGTCTGTATGATCCCTGCCGCAACCAGGTTTGATATTGTGTATAAAAGAGCTCCGGTAATTATCCCTGCGGTCATCTGAGGATAGGTGCCGGTATTTCTGATCATCAGATAATATTCATACTGTGCTCCCGCAAGGATAATCAGACCGGTGATGAAGAATGAGACCGGGTGAAGCCAGAAGCCTCCCAAAACGAATATCACTATCCCTATTCCGGTTAATGTCCGTCTGAAGAAGTTGCTCAATCTGGTTTACTTTTTTCTGTTTCTTTTTGTTTTTTGTCCGTCCTTGAAGGTTTATCAGCATTTTTCTGATCTTTAGTCAGATTGTTCTGTTTTGTTTTACTTTTTTTACTCCTGCTCAAATCAGTTAAAGCTGGTTTTCCATTTTTAGTGCTTTTTCCAGGAGCTGCTGCTAATGCTGCAAGGTCGCGCTCTTCCTTCAACAGGTCAGCTTTCCTTTTTCCGAAGATCCTTTCAAGATCTTCGCTGAAGATCACCTCTTTTTCGAGAAGGAGTTCAGCAAGTTCGGTTAGCCCTTTCATATTGCTTTTAAGTACCTGCTGAGCCCTTACATAAGACTCTTCAATTATCTGTTTAACCTCCTGGTCGATCAGCTCTGCAGTCTTTTCACTATAGGGTTTTGTAAATCCGAAATCGGCCTGCCCGGATGAATCATAGAAACTAATATTACCTACTTTCTCGCTCATGCCGAAGTAGGAGACCATGGCGTAAGCCTGCTTGGTTATTTTCTCGAGGTCGCTGAGAGCGCCTGTTGAGATTTTTCCAAAGATCAGTTGTTCGGAAGCTCTGCCGCCCAAAGCGTAAGCCATCTCATCGAGGAGCTGATCACGGGTAGTTATCTGTCTCTCTTCAGGCAGGTACCATGCAGCGCCCAGTGCTCTTCCCCGTGGTATTATTGTCACCTTCAGAAGAGGACTCGCATGCTCGAGCATCCAGCTGACGGTAGCATGACCGGCTTCGTGATAGGCAATAGTCTTCTTCTCCACCATCGAGATGATCTTGCTTTTCCTTTCAAGACCTCCGACAATACGATCTATTGCATCGAAAAAATCCTGCTTTTCAACGATCTTTTTATTTTTCCTTGCAGCTATAAGGGCGGATTCATTGCATACATTAGCAATATCAGCGCCTGAAAAGCCCGGAGTCTGCTTGGCCAGAAAAGCTATATTAAAATCCTTCTCCAGTTTAATCGGGCGCAGATGTACTTTGAAGATTGCCTCACGCTCCGTTAAATCTGGCAGCTCCACATGAATCTGACGGTCAAATCTTCCTGCCCGCAGCAGAGCTCTGTCGAGAATATCAGCTCTGTTAGTGGCGGCAAGAATAATCACACCAATATTTGTTCCAAAACCATCCATTTCGGTAAGCAGCTGATTAAGGGTGTTTTCACGCTCATCGTTTGAACCGAAATTAACATTGCGGCCCCTTGCCCTTCCGACAGCATCAATTTCGTCAATAAAAACAATACAGGGAGCCTTTTCCTTGGCCTGTTTAAAAAGATCCCTGACCCTGGAAGCTCCTACCCCGACAAACATCTCAACAAAATCGGAACCGGAGAGTGAAAAAAACGGAACGTTAGCTTCTCCTGCAACTGCTTTTGCAAGAAGGGTTTTGCCTGTCCCCGGAGGGCCAATAAGGAGAGCTCCTTTGGGTATCTTACCTCCCAGCTGGGTGTATTTCTTCGGGTTCTTGAGGAAATCAACTATCTCCATCACTTCTGTTTTGGCCTCTTCAAGACCGGCAACATCGCTGAAGTTTAACTTCACATTTGTGTCTTTATCAAAGATCTGTGCCCTTGACTTGCCAACACTGAAAATACCACCGGCTCCTCCGGCTCCTCCGCCTGCCATGCGTTTCATCAGGAACATCCAAAGGATTATAAGAAATACAAAGGGAAGAATCCATCCCAGAATTTCACCGAAGTAGTTTTTGCGATTGACATAGTCAGGATAGATAATCTCTTTTTCAGGGTAACCAGCATTCTTTTGTTCTTCAAGAATAAATGGTTCAAAACTGCTGATGTCCCCTATATTATATGTATAATTGGGCTTTGCTGCCGAAAATCCCATACCTCTTCCGGATTTGGGTAAGTCAGGATAACGGCCCGATTCAAGAGCCTCCCTGCTAAGATATAATTCAGCCTGATCTTTATTTACAACGACAATTTTTTCAATGTCCCGTTTTGCAATCATCCCCTTGATCTCACTTGTTGTTGCCTTAGGGACTGTTTTGCCTCCATAGATCAGCTGAATAACAATAAAGGAGACAGCCAGAACAGCAAAAATCCAGTTGGTATTAAATTTTGGTTTTAAGTTTTTATCAGGTTTTTTCCCACTCCCCTGATTATTGTTATTATTTTCTGTCATAAATAATTTACTTACTGTTTAAAATCTTTCATGGCTTCAATCTCCGCATCTGCCCAGAGAGACTCGAGATTGTAGAAATTCCTGTACTCCTCCAGGAATATATGAACGACCACATTGCCATAATCCAAAAGGACCCAGAAACAATTTTCGAGACCTTCAACATGAATTGGTTTCTCCCCGGCTTCCAGTCTGGCAGTATCTTCTACAGAATCACAAATAGAGTCAACCTGAGTGACTGACGAACCATGACAAATAATAAAATAGTCTGTTATCCTGCTTTCAAATTTCCTTAAATCAACTTTCAGAACATTCTGCCCTTTCTTTTCAAATATCCCTTTAATAACGCTTTCAAGCAGTAATTCAGTTCCGTCCGATCGTTTCCTCATTAAAAATCATCAATTATATATCAAGTCGCAAAAGTACAAACTTTTATCCTTATTTTTGTAATAACCAATCACTTTTTGCAATTTCAATGCCAATTCCTGATACAAAATTCCAAATGAGAAAACCGACTCATAACTAATTAATTAAGAATAATCATGATAATCGGGACAAAACTCATTTTCTGCCGTAATCTGCCATCGACAAACACATATGTCACAAACCTTTTAAGAACCGACAGACCACCCGAAGGTACAATTGTCTATACAAACCATCAGTCGGAGGGTAAAGGACAGAAGGGCAATAAGTGGGAGAGTGAAGATGGTAAGAATCTGCTGGTCAGTATTATACTTTATCCCGGGAAAATAGATCCGGCTGAGCAGTTCATTATTTCGATGACAATTTCTCTTGGAATTTGTGATTTCATTGAAAGATATTTGCCCTGTGGTAAAATAAAATGGCCAAATGATATTTATGTAAATGATGACAAAATTGCAGGTATCCTGATTGAAATTTCAATAATTGACAATAAGATTGATAGTTGTGTTGCGGGGATCGGTTTGAATATTAATCAGGTCAAATTTTTAAGTGACGCTCCAAATCCTGTTTCCCTCAGCGCACTGACGGGAAAAATCTATGACCCTGACATCTGTTTGATTCAGCTGGCAGAAGATATTGACAGAAGATACAGTCAGCTTATGTCGGGAAGACGCGACACCATTAGAAAAGAGTACATCACTTTGCTCTATCGTTATGAAATATGGAGTGACTTTAAAGATATCAACGGACTCTTTTCAGGTCGTATAATATCTGTATCACCTGAAGGTCTTTTGCAGGTTGAAAACAGGAAAGGAGGAGTTGCTGACTATATGTTTAATGAACTTAAATTTATTCCCTGATATTTTTCCATCCCCTGAATCCTTCAATCTCATCCATAAGGGCTGCAAGAAACTGATTTAAAGGTTTGGAAGCCATCATCTTTAACAAAGGATTCAATTCAGCATTCAAAGTGACCTTTACCCTGGCAGGTTCATTGTTCCTGCCGGAGATCTGAAAGAAAAGTGAAAAATCGTTTGACTGCAGAGCAGTACCTGAAAAAATAACTTTTGTGAATGGTTCTGTTTCGGAGATGAATAAATTTACACTTCCCAGTGGAGCGGCACGGAAACTGAATGAGTTTTTGTCAGCATACCAGTCAGATATCTTATCAAACTGAATAAATTGTTCAAAGTTTCTTATATCGGAGATAAAATTAAAAACCTCTTCTGCACTGCAGGTTACATTTGCAACTCTGCTTTCAAAGGTTGAGATACTCATAAATCATTCTGTTTAACTCCCCATTCTGAAGGATTTAATCTCCATTGCTTCAGAGTTTCCGTTTCAGCTTCACTTATATACCCGGTACTGAGAGCTGTCTTTATCAAAGTAGTGTAGTTACTGAGGGTATTCAAAACACACTTTTCAGCCCTGAAGCCATCCGATGCCTTTTCAAATTCATATGTAAAGATTGCAGCCATACCAAGGACATCACAACCGGCTTCCCTGAGAGCCCTGACTGCACTGAGACTGCTTCCGCCCGTCGAGATAAGATCCTCTATTACAACTACTTTTTGTCCGGGTTCATAATAGCCCTCGATCTGGTTGCTCAAACCATGTTCTTTCACACCTGACCGGACATAAATAAAAGGCAATCCCAGTTTATCAGCTGCCAGTGCGCCATGGGCTATAGCTCCGGTAGCGACCCCTGCAATCATTCCGGCCTGTGGATAAAGCTCCCTGACAAGCCTGGTAAAGGAGTCACGGATAAATGACCTTACCCCGGGAAAAGAGAGAGTTTTGCGATTATCACAATAGATCGGCGATTTCCATCCTGATGCCCATGTGAATGGATTTGACGGTTGTAATTTAATTGCTTTAATTTGTAACAGATATTCAGCGATTTTTTTTGCACTATCTTCCATAGGTATATGTATAAAGTCCATTTTGAGAACAGATATATCTTAATAAGTCCGGAACCTGATCGGCTTCAAAAATACGGGTTATTCCATAAATTCTATGCTACTAAAGAACTTTATAAATTAATATCTGATTTCCAATCTGATACAAGCACCTCCTCCATTAATGTTTATGGGCCCAATATAAAACATATCTGGAAAATGTTCAGGATTTACTTTACCGAGGTATATGCAGCGGGCGGACTTGTGGGGCATACTTCCGGCAGATACCTGTTCATCGAAAAGAAAGGCAGGCTTGATCTGCCAAAGGGTCATATGGAATCCGGTGAGGAGCCGGAGGTCTGCGCCCTGAGAGAGGTCAGCGAGGAGTGTGGAATAAGCGGACACAGGATCATCAGACCTCTTCCTCCAAGTTATCATACATACAGTTGGGAAGGAATTTCCTATCTTAAAAAAACCAGCTGGTTTTTGATGCATTATGATGGTAAAATGGTTACCGAACCCCAGGTTGAAGAAGGAATAACCAGGGTAGAGTGGCTTTTACCGGATGAGCTGAGCATTATTAAAAGCTCAGCCTGGTTGTCGCTTATGGATATGATAAACTCCTCTGTTCTGAAAGCTTAATTCAGATATCTTATTCTAACCGCCCCCACTGTAATCCTTAAGGTTAATTGCTGACGGGACAAACTTAGAAGCATCCCCTCCGCTTCTGATAATATCGCGGACAATGGTCGAATTGATCGGAGAATGTTCGGGAACGGTAAGAAGAAAAACAGATTCCACATCTGTTGCCATAGCTTTGTTAACCTGTGCAATAGCTCTTTCAAATTCAAAGTCAGCTGCTGTGCGGAGCCCCCTGAGAAGGTATTGCGCTCCATTTTTTTTGCAATAATCAACAGTGAGCCCCTCATAATGATCAACCCTTATCCTTGGTTCATTCTGAAAAACTTTTAAGATCATCCTTTTTCGTGTTGAAAGAGAATAGTAATCCTTTTTCAAAGCGTTCGCTCCGACAGCTATTATTATTTCGTCGAACAGGCTGAGAGCTCTTCTCACAATTCCTTCATGACCGATTGTGAAAGGATCGAACGATCCGGGAAAGACAGCAACCTTTTTCATTCAAAATATTATTTTTTTCGGATTCTTCACCTTTTGTTTAAGCAGAGATAACTCCAGGACTTCCATTATTGTGTCAACATAACAGAATTTCAGTCCTTTGATATATATTTCCTTGATGTCCTCCACATCTTTTCTGTTATCCTCGGATAATATGATCTCCTTAATTTTGGCTCTTTTTGCAGCCAGTATTTTTTCTTTAATCCCACCAACAGGCAACACTTTCCCTCTTAGGGTTATTTCACCCGTCATTGCAAGGTATTTCCTAACCTTCCTCTGAGTTAAGGCAGATGCTAAGGATGCAGCCATTGTTATTCCCGCTGATGGTCCGTCCTTGGGAATTGAGCCCTCCGGTACATGAATATGGACATTCCAATTTTCCGAGAAATTTTCCGGCAATTCAAGAAGATCTGCATTCGATTTCAGGTACTCAAGTGCAATAACAGCCGATTCTTTCATAACCTCCCCGAGGTTACCCGTTAGTGTCAGTTTGCCGGAACCTTTGCTGAGACTTGTTTCTACGAATAGTATTTCCCCTCCGGCAGCTGTCCAGGCAAGACCTGTAACAACTCCTGCCTGATCATTTCCGGCATAGAGGTCACGGACGTACTTCGGAGGTCCAAGTATTTCCTGAAGAGATGTAAATGAGAGAGCAGGATCATAATCAGTCTCTGAAGCAATGTTTTTAGCAGTAACCCTGACTATTTTAGCAAGTTTTTTATCAAGTTCTCTTACGCCCGATTCCCTTGTGTATTTATCAATAAGCATCTCCGTCACCTTCCTGTCAATAGCAATCTGGTCGGATTTAACCCCATGATTTTCAAGCTGTTTTGGCAGAAGGTGCCTTTGCGCTATTTCGAGTTTTTCCTCTACCAGGTAACCTGTTATTTCAATAAGTTCCATTCGGTCCCTCAGGGCCGGACTTATAGTGGAAAGAGTATTTGCTGTGGCAATGAACAACACTTTCGACAGGTCGTACTCCATTTCCAGGAAGTTGTCGAAGAATGTGCTGTTCTGTTCAGGATCAAGAACCTCCAGGAGCGCGGATGAAGGGTCGCCTCTGAAGTCCTGTCCGACTTTATCAATTTCATCAAGGATAAATACAGGATTAGATGTGCCGGCTCTCTTAATATTCTGTATTATCCGGCCTGGCATTGCACCTATATAGGTTTTCCTGTGACCTCTTATTTCAGCCTCATCATGCAGTCCGCCCAGCGACATCCTTACATACTTCCTGTCGAGGGCTTTGGCTACTGATTTCCCCAGAGAGGTTTTTCCGACGCCCGGCGGGCCATAAAGGCAGAGTATCGGTGATTTCAGATCACCCTTCAGTTTAAGGACTGCCAGATGTTCCAGAATTCTTTCCTTGACCTCGTCAAGTCCGAAATGATCATCGTCCATCACCCGCCTGGCATTATTCAGATCGAGATTATCGGAAGAATAATATCCCCATGGAAGGTCCAGCAGGGTTTGTATGTAATTAACCTGTACCGAGTATTCTGCAGCAGCCGGATTAAGCCGATGCAACTTATCCAGCTCTTTGTTGAAAATCTTTTGAACATCGTCGTTCCATTTTTTTGTCGAAGCCTTTTTCCTGTACTCTTCAATCTCCTTCTCGGCAGGATTTCCGCCAAGCTCATTCTGAATCGTCTTCATCTGCTGATGAAGCAGGAATTCACGTTGTTGCTGATCAAGGTCGCTTTTAACTTTCGACTGAAGTTCATTTTTAAGCTCAAGAACCTGTATCTCCTGAACCAGAAATTCGAGAAGCATAAATCCCCTGTCGCGCAAACTGTTAATTTCAAGTAATCTTTGCTTGTCCTGCACTTTTACGTCGGTATTGGAACAGATGAAATTAATGAGATAGGTATTGTTCTCAATATTCTTTATGGCAAAAGTTGCTTCAGGGCTGATATTCGGATTGATCTTGATTATCTTGAGCGACAGATCTTTCAGGGATCCGACGATCGCATCAAAGTCCTTGCTGAAAACCTCAGGTTTTATTTCGGGAATAGTTTTTACCCTGGCAATAAAATAAGGGTCATTTGTAATAAGTTCATTCAGTACCATTCTCTTCCGGCCCTGGATTATTGCAGTAGTAGAGCCGTCAGGCATTTCCAGAAGCTTGACAATCTGGCCTATTGTTCCGATATTGTGAAGTTCTTCAAAGGCAGGATTTTCGGTATCGGGATCCTTCTGTGCAACAGTCCCGACTATTTTATCATTCCGGTATGCATCTTTTATCAGCTGTATTGATTTAGGCCGTCCTATAGAGATTGGAAGAACAACACCCGGAAAAAGAACTGTATTTCTGAGAGATAATATAGGAACTGAATCAGGAACATCTACATCTTCAAGATCCCTGTCTTCCCCGTCAGCTATAATGGGAATAATATCTCCTTCCCCATCCAGCAGGTCCGGCATTAAAAACTCGTTCAGCGTTCTCCTGGATTTCTTTTCCATTTAATAAAGTCTCCTTTTATATTGTCTTCATGAACTCACCCCCCAACCCCCTCTCTACCCTGTTTCTTACTTTTTACTTTTTACTTTTTACTTTCTTAAGTGTGCCAAATTTACATAATATTTTCGTTCATTAACCAGTTTGGTCATCGTGCAATCATCGTGCCGGATTATCTTTCAAAAAAAATCCCGGCTTATAACCGGGATTTAAATCGTAAACTTATTTTCTATTTCTTTTTTCCGACATGGTCTTTGTAACGGTTCATGAACTTATCAACCCTTCCGGCCGTATCAACAAGTTTCATCTTTCCTGTGTAAAAGGGATGTGAAGTATTTGAGATCTCCAGTTTAATGAGCGGATATTCATTGCCATCTTCCCATTTGATCTTCTCTTTTGAAGGTGCGGTTGACCTGCTCATGAAGGAATAACCATTCGACATATCCTTAAATACTACCAACCTGTAATTTTCCGGATGTATTCCCTGCTTCATCTTTAATTAATTTTAAGTTCCTGTTATTCTGTTTTATTGCCCGTAATCAGGGTTTGCAAAATTAATCAACATTATTGTAAAATACAATAAGGAAAAGTAAAATTATTGATCCCCTGGTATAGTCTCTTCGTTAACCTTTTGTCTTTGAGCCATTTCGTCCTTATATCTTATAAAAGTGAGCTTATCATTAATCATATACCTGTAAGTGATGTGCGTTTTAGCTTTTTGTGCGCCAAGTGCTTCATAAATTGCTATCATCCTGGGATTAAAGTCACCGACCCATGAGAGTTCGAGTTCATTATACCAGGGTTTTCTTTTAAAAACCTCATAGAGGTGAATAAAAATTGCCGATTCCACTCCGCTGTTCTGATACGCGGGATTCACACCTCCCACAACAGCTCTCATTCTTGTCATTTTATGCGACATCTTATAATACATGAAACGCAGCATGTTCCATAGGTGAAGCCGGCCGTTTAAATGCTTCAATATCTGATTTACATCGGGTAGAAGGATAAAGAAAGCGATTGGTTTATCATTAAAATATGCGAACCAGATGAGATCTTCTTCTATTATCGGTTTAGTTTTCCTGAATGTAGCCTCGATAAAATACGGATCAAGTGGTGTGAAATCCTCCTTAAAAACAGCCCATGCCGTGTTATAGACCTCTACAAGGTCTTTAATAAACTTATTCTTTTCACGGAATTCAAAATGCCGGAATGCATAGCCCGGACGCTTTGAGAGCCATTCAGCAATTTTCATAATCCGCGGAGGGAACAATTCAATCTTTTTATCAGATCCGCGTACAACTCTGTGATAGGAGTACTGCTCAAAATAGTTCCTGAATCCGTACTCTTCAAAGAAGGATTTGTAATACTTCTTATTATAGGGCATTCCAAAGCCCTGCTGCATAAATCCTTCTACCAGCAAACCCCAGTTATTATCATTCTCGCCAAAATTGACAGGTCCATCCATTGCTTCCATCCCCCGGTCAGCCAGCCATATTTTACCGGCATCAAAAAGGGCAAATGCAGCATCCCTGTTGTCTGTAACCTCAAAGAATCCAACGCCTCCTGTCGGCTGATTGTAAACAGATGACCTTACACGGTCGATAAAAGCAGCTATCCGACCGATCGTCTTCCCGTTATCATCTTTCAGGATCCATCGGACAGCCTCACCATGTTTGAATAAGTAGTTAAGCTCCGGATCAAATAATGATTCAATATGCGCATCCAGTGGACAAACCCAGTATGAATCTTCTTTATAAAGTCTTTTGGGGAAATCAATAAATTCCTTTTTGTCATTCGGAGTTTTTACCTCAATGATCTGCATGGCAAGGGATTATTTTATGTTTTCACTAAGACACTGTTTTATTTAATCCTTCAGGTTTTTCAGTCAGCCACAGGCAAATATAGACAGATTTTTCAAAAAAACCTCTGTTACCAGTGTCGTTCTGCTAATTAGTGGATATCTATAATCCTGTGGTCGATAAGAACAAAAAGAAGTGCGAGAAGAAATGAATAGAAAATAAACAGCTTAACAGGAATATAATCGGTTGGCCTGATCTTCATTTTAACCCAGAGATAGCCTGAAAGGTAGATCTTACCGATTGTATAAACAATAAATGTTGAAAGGGCAACACCGACAAGTCCATAACCCCATTTTATCATTAAAAGGCTTAATGGTATATTAAATGCAAGCTCCAGCAGAGCTGCAAAAAGGGATATATGGGTCTTCTTTCTTCCGATAATGACTGTCTGGGGAAAAAGAAGTCTTGGGATCACCAGAAGAGCATAAATAAGGAAGATATCTGCACTTTTTTGAAATTCAGGTGTGAACATTCTTGGAAAGATCCATCTTGCAAAAAGCATTATGAGCATCGTGGCAGGAAAACATATATGCATAAGCTTTTTCGATTTGACTTTTATTTTCGCAAGGGACTCTTTCATTCTTGATCTGGTCGAAAACTCCGGAAGCATGGCATTGCTCAGTCCGCTTGCCAGCATCAGCACCAATGGAAATTCCTTTGCGCCGTATCGGAACCAGGCAAACATTGCCGGATCACGATAAACTGCCGAGACTATCACACCGTCAATATATTGAGCCGAACCACTGATCAGAGAAGTCAGTATCAACGGAGTGCCCATGTACAGATGCTCTTTCATGAACTCATACGAAATCTTCATTTCGGTGTATCTCCTTAGCAAGATAATGAGCCATACCCATCTAACAACAGCCACTCCAAGTAATCCATATATTGACCAGATTATATCCTTATCAAAAAGAATTGGCGTTATAACAAGTATGAGCTGGAGCGAAAATGTATAGACCCCATATTGAAAAATCCTGTAAGATCTGTTGTTTAGAAGATAGATGTACTCAATAAGGCAAACAGGACTGCTTAAAAGGATATAAAGCAGTAAGAAATTGATATAGGGCACATTACCAGACATGTTAAAGACTGAGAAATAGTTTTTTATTGAATGGCCCATTATAAAGAACAACAGACTGAAAAAGCAAAGCAGCAGGAACGCATTGAATATCTCCGGCGATTTTGTTGTACCGTTATCTCCAAGTTTTCTGTAGGTCTTATTCCGGTGATAAAGGGGCAGCAGCGATTGTATAATACCTGTTACCCAGAAAAAGGTCACCAATCCTGCTATAAACAGGAACATTTCCCATGAACCAATATCGGCTCTCGTAAGATGACTTTTTGTAAATACTATACTGATGATAAGGAAGACAGTAAATCGCATCAACTGAAAAAGTTGCAGTCCCGATATATTGTCTATCAATTTAATCCTTCTCAATACTTGAGCTTGTGATAAAATTCACTCTGATAACTATCCTTTATCATTAAAAATTGTATCGGAAGGTTCTTTTTTTAAAAACATTAAAGATGCCAGTTGAAGAGAGGGTGAGAAAATAAAACCAAAATTTTGCAAAATGGAATTTTTGGCCTTATTTTGCACTCCTGAAACGGTGGATGTAGTTCAGTAGGTTAGAACGTCGGATTGTGGTTCCGAAGGTCGTGGGTTCGAATCCCATCTTCCACCCAAACAAGCTGAGAGGCCCGGGATGTAGAGACACCCAAATTGGGCGTCTCTACATCTGTTTATTTACTTTCTAATCGTTCCCACTTCCTGTATTTCCAGTACCCCGAAAAAGCCAGAGCAATAAGAACTGAAAATGCTATATACACAAACACCGGCACCGGGACAGGATCTCCTGCAGCATAGGAATGGAGACCCGACAGGTAATAATTCACTCCGAAATAGGTCATCAGAACCGATGAGAAGGCAAAGAGTGATAAAAGATTAAATGTGTATATGTCCTTCATTCCCGGAATCATACGG
>DATKXL010000128.1:0-23209 GCA_035529055.1 Bacteroidales bacterium | reverse complement strand
GTGTGTAAAATATGAGAAGATAATACATCCTGATCTGCACTTTGTTTTTCCGGTGATCAGGGATAAAAAAAATGCAGAGCCTGTAAGCGATTACTATATTGAACAGTGGAGGGAATTCCTGAGACGCTCTCCCTATTTTACAATTAACAAGTGGCTCGATACTATTGAGGTAGGCAATGCACAGGGACTTATTTTTGCTTCAGAGGCTTCAGAAATAATAAAGAAGCTTAGCCTTAAGAGCTTTGAATCGGATTTCAAGGTGATGATAATCTGGCTCCCGGAAAAAATGCATCTGTCAACCGCCAATAAACTGCTGAAAATGATTGAGGAGCCTCCTGAGAAAACTCTCTTCCTGCTTGTTTCTGAAGACCCCGACAAGGTTGTGCCTACAATATTGTCGAGATGCCAGCTTTTTAAAATCCCTTCTTTCACCAGACAGGAAATTGAAACCTACCTGGTAAACCAGTTTGATATTAACCGGACTAAGGCATCTGATATTGCACAGGTAGCTAACGGTAATATCATAAGAGCAGCAGAGCTGGGCGAAAACGAAGATTCCTCCCTTCTTAACCTGAACCACTTTAAAAACCTGATGAGGCTTGCCTGGAAACGCGACATTATTTCAATCATCAGCTGGTCGGAGGAAATGGCTGCAACCGGGAGAGAGGCACAGAAAAACTTTATTTCCTTTTCGCTGAGGATACTCAGGGAGAACCTTATGCTTTCGCTCGATCAGAAGAAGAACAAACTGGTATTTCTGACCGGTGAAGAAGCAGAATTCTCAAATAAGTTTAACCCTTTTGTTAATCAGGAGAATATTTATCCTCTCACTGATGAGTTCAATCTGACCTATTCTCATATAGAAGCCAACGGAAATGCAAAAATCATCTTTCTCGATCTGGCTTTAAAAGTTACGCGGCTCATTCGCTGAGCAGTCATTCAAAATTGAAATTGTTGCATTTATTCACTAATATTGCAGACTAATTCAGTAGCATAAGAGTCTTATGACAGAGAATGAAGATTTGCAGGGGCAGCACGGTGAAGAGATCCGTTTGCCTGAATTAATATATAAGCCCGGACTTAATAAGCTTGATTCTTTCAACTGGCTGAAGAATATACCTGATACAGTATGTGAAGATGACATTGTAGAGATCCGGTTCAAAAACACAAGAAAGGGATTTTACAGTAATGTGAACGGGCTCAGGCTTGAGGTCGGGGATGTTGTTGCCGTTGAGGCTTCACCCGGACATGACATTGGGAGAATCTCAATGGTCGGCCACCTGATAAATGAACAGTTAAAAAAACTAAAAGTCCGGCCTTCTCCCGATGACCTTAAAAAGGTTTATCGCAAAGCAAAAGTTGTTGACATACAAAAGTGGGAAGAGGCAAAGAAACTTGAGGCTCCGACCATGTTAAGGTCAAGAAAGATCTCGGAAGAGCTTAAGCTGAATATGAAGATTGGAGATGTTGAATATCAGGGAGATAAAACAAAGGCTATTTTCTATTACATAGCTGATGAAAGAGTCGATTTCAGGCAGCTTATAAGGGTGCTGGCCGATGAGTTCAAAGTGAGAATTGAAATGCGCCAGATAGGGGCCAGGCAGGAAGCCGGAAGAATCGGCGGAATAGGTTCCTGTGGAAGGGAATTATGCTGTTCCACTCATATCACAAATTTCATATCGGTAACCACCACCCACGCGAAATACCAGGAACTTTCATTAAATCCTCAGAAGCTTGCAGGGCAATGCAGCAAATTAAAATGCTGCCTAAACTTTGAGCTTGATTGCTATGTCGAGGCACAACGATCCTTCCCGCCAAAAGAGGTACCTCTGGAACTGGCAGATTCGACAGCCTATTTTCAGAAAATGGAGGTGCACAAAGGCATTTACTGGTACACAACTGATTATCAATCGTCGATTAATCTTATTGCGGTTCCGGTAGAGAGGGTAAGAGAGATCCAGGCATTGAATAAAAAAGGCAAGAAACCCGAAAGACTCATCGCATCAGGTGAATCCTCGTGGGAAACGGCAACTGTCTCCCATGATCTCCTTAAAGACAGCAGCCTTACGCGTTTTGATGTACGTTCCAATAAAGACCGGCAACGAAAACATCCCAATAAAAGAAAAAACAAAAGATTTAATGACAAAAGAAATAATTAAATTTTTTACTGTTCTGATATTGCTCTCTTCCCTGCTGTCGTGCGACAGTAACGTTGTGTTTACAGATTCGGCTCCCATACCCGATGAAAAATGGCATCTGACCAATATTGCTGATTTTAATTTCTCCATAGATGATACTTTGAACCGAAATAATATTTTCTTCACTATCAGAACAGGATCATCCTATCCATTCCGTAATATTTACCTCTTCGTAACCACATTTTCACCGGATGGAAAAAGCATTACCGACACCCTCAATTATAACCTTGCTGATGAAAAAGGGAACTGGTATGGCAAAGGATTCGGAGATATCCATGAATTAAACCTCCCCTATAAATCAAATGTCTATTTTCCCCTAAAAGGCACCTATAATATTAAAGTTCAGCACGGAATGCGTGTTGAAGACCTCAAAGGGGTATATGACCTCGGTGTGAGAATAGAAAGAATAAGCAAGTAAACAACAGGTTGTGGGAAAGAACAAACTGGCCAGATGGACTGAACTGGGTACATTTATCAATGTTATTCAGCCTGAAACAGCCGATCTGTTGATCGGAGATCACAGAATAAAGGGTAACTGGAGAAGAGAAATCTTCATGAATGATAATCCTGTTGTCATTGAACTTGGATGCGGCAAAGGGGAATATACAACCGGTCTGGCGGAAATGTTCCCCGGAAGAAACTATATAGGAGTTGATATTAAGGGAGCACGTATGTGGAGAGGGGCTAAAACAGCAAATGAACGTAAATTGCCTAATGCAGCTTTCCTCAGAACCAGGATAGAATTCATAAATTCATTCTTTTCCGAAGATGAGGTTGATGAGATCTGGTTAACCTTTCCCGATCCTCATCCCGGCAAGAAGAATTCAAACAAGAGGCTTACCTGCCCCTGGTTCCTTCGTTCCTACCGAAGATTTTTAAAGAATAATGGTATAATTCATCTTAAAACCGATAATGAAGAGCTTTATAATTATACCCGGAAACTGGTAACTAAAAACCAGCTTGCATTAATATTTGAAACAAATAACCTCTATTCAGAAGAGTTTTCTGCCATGGTTAATGATTCCCAGGAAAGAGATCCCGGAATTTCTGAATCTCTTTCGGGCAATATCCTTTCAATCAGAACTCACTATGAGAATATCTTTATTAAGGAGGGTTTAAAGATACATTATCTTGGTTTCAGGCTTGATAAAGAAAAGATTATCAGTGATGTCAGGTAAGAAGATCAGCAAAAATCATGATTTTTTTGATATGGTATATGAAGTCACTAAGCTTATCCCATACGGAAGAGTCTCAACCTATGGAGCCATTGCACGCTATCTGGGATCGGGCCGATCGGCCAGAATGGTTGGATGGGCACTGAATGTCTCTCATAATAATCCTGTGTTCATTCCTGCTCACAGGGTTGTCAACCGGAATGGCATTCTTACAGGGAAACATCATTTCGGTAACAGCACCACTATGCAGCAGCTTCTTGAAAACGAAGGCTTCATTGTGGAAGGTGACAGGATCATAAACTTTAATGAAAAATTCTGGGATCCGCTTCGTGAACTTCAATGATTATTTTGCTATCCGGAAAAAAATTATTAAAATTGCAGCTTCTTTATAATTAAATTAAATAAAAATAAGGAGGGTGATGTTTTCATCGGGATCAAACATTAAAAGCCCTTCAAAAAAATTGGAAATCAACAAATAGTTTAACCATATGGCAGAGTTGAATAGTATTAAAGAACGTGTTGTTAAAGCTTTAGAAAGGATCAGACCTTACCTTCAGAATGATGGCGGAGATATAGAACTTATTGAAATATCCGATGACTTTACAGTTAAAGTAAAACTGACGGGGGCCTGCCACGGATGCCCCTATAGTATGCAGACCTTAAAGGCTGGTGTTGAACAGGCTGTAATGAAAGAGGTCCCGGAGATCAAAAGAGTTGTTGCCGCCTGATAATCCGCAGCATCCCAATTTTGTTTACCTTTGCAATACTATACTCAATTATAGTAAGTTTATAGTATTAAAAGTATTTTATTGCCTTCAGAGAAAGCTATATATAAATTCCTTGTGCTCTCGGGACTTGTCATGATCCTGACAAATTGTTCTGTAGAAAAAAACACAGGTACCACCAGATTTTATCATGGTCTTACTTCAAGATTCAATATCTATTTTAATGGTTATGAGAGTTATAAAGCAGGCCTTTCAAAGATCAGTAACGGGTACAACGATGATTATGCTGAATTACTAAGAGTATTTGAGCACAGCGATCCTTCAACAGCATCGTTATGCTCATCGGATATGGACAAGGCAATACAAAAGGCCTCAAAGTTAATTTCCCTGAAATCCATATCATCAAAACCTGAATTCAAAACAAAGAGAGACCTCAGTCAAAAAGAGAAGCAGCTGCTTGAACAAAAAGAGTATAATGAGTGGGTTGACGACAGTTACCTTCTTATTGGTAAAGCCAGGTTCTATAAGCATGAATTTATCGAAGCAGCTTCAGTATTTAATCACTCTATCGCCGAGGCAAATGACCCTGCCATCAAAACAGAGTCTGCTGTATGGCTGGCGAGGATTAATAGCGAAACACGTAACTATAATGAGTCGTACAGGATCCTGAATGAGCTTGAAGTCACCCCGTCTTCTTCCAGGTCGTTTAAAGCAATATATTATACAACGATGGCAGATCTGTTCATAAAGCAAAAAAGATATTCTGAGGCCATTGATCCTCTTTCAAGATCCCTGGAATACCTTTCAGGCAAAAGGACAAAATACAGGCTTACTTATCTCCTTGCTCAGCTCTATGAAAATACAGGTGATGCCGGAAAAGCAACATCACTCTACCGTGAGGTTGCCAGAATGAACCCTCCTTATGATGTTGAGTTTAATGCAAGGATCAATATTGCCGGAGTTTTTGATTCCAATTCAGGAAATCCTCAGGAAATAAAGAAAGAACTTGAAAAGATGCTGAAGGATTCAAAGAACAAAGATTACCAGGATCAGATTTATTTTGCTCTGGGCAATATGGCGATGAAGGAAGGGGATGAAGCAAAAGCGCTGGAATACTACAAAAAATCAGCCTCATCGCTTTCGCGCAACCAGAATCAGAAAGGTAGATCCTATCTTGCTCTTGCCTCGCACTTTTATGATAAACCTGATTATATGGAGGCAGGCAGGTATTATGACAGCGCTGTCTATTTCCTTGACCAGAAACATCCCGATTACCTGGAATTAAAAACTAAATCGCAGAACCTTAATTCTCTTGTTGCCCAGCTAACGGTCATTCAGACGGAAGATAGTCTGCAAAAGGTTGCAGCTATGAGCGAACAGGAGAGAAATGCTTTCATATCCGGAATAATTGACAAGATCGTCAGCGATGAAAGGGAAGGAAGAACATCGGAATATGCCGACAGGTATAATCTGGGGCAGTATTATGAAAATGAAAGACGGTTTCAGGAGAATATCAATCAGGAGGGGAAATGGTATTTTTATAATCAGTCAGCTTTGACTTTCGGACGGACAGAGTTCAGAAGAAGATGGGGAGAACGGAGGCTTGAAGACAACTGGAGACGATCGAACAAGGCCAGGGTAGCTGTTCAGCAGATTGCCGCCAATGGAGATGTAGAATCTAAAGTTGTTTCAGATACTACCGATACGGTAATGGATTATAAAAAGCCTGAATTTTACATCAAAAACCTTCCTTTGAATGATTCTTTACTTGCCATTTCAAATGAAAAAATAGCGGTTGCCTATCTTAATGCCGGAAAAGTCTATGCCGAAAAAATAGATGACCAGGCACAAGCAGCGGAGTCATTTGAATCAATAATCAAACGCTATCCAGAGCATGAGCTTATTACTGAAGCATTATATAATCTGTATAAAGTTTATCAGGACGATAACAATCAGAAATCTGAGACTTACCGGCAGCGATTGCTTGAAAAATATCCCGAAAGTGAATTTTCAAAAATTCTCTCTGATCCGGATTATTATAATAAGAAGATGGCCGAACTGAAACTGGTTGAGAGTCTATATCAGTCGGCCTATAATGCATACATCCTTGAAAATTTTGTTGAAGCAACAGCTTTGTGCGATGATGCTCTGAATAAACACCGACAGGATGCCCTTGTTCCTAAATTCCTGTTGCTTCGTGCCTATTCATTGGCAGGAATGGGTGATGAGAGAAGCTTCAGGGCTGAATTGAGCAACCTTATTAAATTATGGCCGGGTACCGAGGAGAGTAAGAAAGCGGGTGAGCTTATAGGATACCTGAATCAGAGGCTGCCCGAACTCAAGGTTGAAGAAGAGAAAGTGATTGCAGCAGAATTATATATTGCTGATTTCACTGCTCCTTATATTTTTTCACTGATCATTTTGGACCGGACTTTCAACATAAACCAGGCCTCTTTTGATGTAATAAGTTTTAACATTGATAATTACACAAATAAAAACTATCGCACCGAAGGAACCCTTGTTGATGATAAATATATTATGATCACGGTATCCGGTTTTTCCAATAACCAGGAAGCCTGGGACTATTACACGAATTTCAGTATCAGCCAGATTATAAGAAATCCTTCAGATGTCGTAATAATGTCGTTCCTGATTAATAATGCCAACCAGGAAGTTCTTAAGAAGGATAAAAATCCCGAACGTTACTTTCTTTTCTTTAATGAGAATTACCTGAAAGGAGACATTAAGCGTTAAAATTTAGTATCTTCCCCCATTAAATTGATTGCTGATAATGAGAAAGATCAAGATCCTTTGGACAGATGATGAAATTGAATCGCTGAAGCCCCATCTTTTCTTCCTTCAGGAGAAAGGATATGAAATTGATACTTGTTCAAACGGTATTGACACTCTTGACCTGGTACATCAGAATCAGTATGATATTATCTTCCTTGATGAAAACATGCCAGGGCTTAGCGGAATTGAAACATTCAGGCTTATCAGGGAGTTCAGGAACGATATTCCCGTGGTAATGATTACCAAGAGCGAGGATGAGGAGATAATGGAAGCCGCTATAGGATCGGAAATTGCTGATTATCTTATTAAACCCGTGAAACCGAATCAGATACTCCTGGCTATGAAACGAATTCTTGATCAGCGCCGTCTTGTTACTGAAAAGACCACCGTTGATTACAGACAGGAGTTCAGCCGCATAGGAACAATGATCGATACAGCCAGGAATTACAGAGACTGGACAGAGCTGTACCGGAAGATCACTTTCTGGGAATCGGAACTTGATAAATCAATTGATTCGGGAATGAGCGAAATCCTTAAACTGCAGGAGTCAGAGGCAAATAACGCATTTGGTAAATTTATGATGAATAATTATCTGACCTGGCTTGATCCCGACCTGGATGACAAACCTGTACTTTCAAATACATTTTTCTCAAAAAAAATCTTCCCCTACATCCAAAATAACAAGCCACTCTTTTTTATACTCATCGATAACCTGAGATTTGATCAGTGGAAAACTATTTCGTCAGAATTAACAGGACTCTACAGGCTTATGGAGGAAGATATTTATTTCAGTATTCTTCCAACAGCAACACAGTTCAGCCGAAATGCGATTTTTGCAGGGTTAATGCCATCGGTAATTGCCACACTCTTGCCTGAGTTATGGATAAATGACGATGAAGATGAGGGTAAAAACAACTTTGAAGAGGAGCTCTTTAAGAATCAGCTTGTCCGGAAAGGGTTGCACTATAAATGGTCATACAACAAGATCAGCAGCAACCAGGAAAGTAAAAAAATGAATGAAAAGGTCAAGCAAATGCTTGATAATGACATCAATATCCTTGTTTACAACTTTGTTGATATGCTGTCGCATGCCCGAACCGAAATAGGTCTGATCCGGGATCTTGCAAATGATGAGCGTGCTTACAGGAGCATAACACGGTCGTGGTTTATTCATTCACCTCTTTTTGAGTTGCTGAATGCTCTTTCATCACATCAGGTAAGGGTGATCTTCAGCACAGACCATGGAACAATAAGGGTTCAGAATCCCCTGAAAGTGATTGGAGACAGAAGAACATCATCGAATTTAAGATATAAAATGGGGAGAAATCTTGATTATAATCCCAAATATGTCTTCGAGATAAAAAATCCCGAGAAAGCCGGACTGCCCAAAACCAATCTGACTTCAAAATATATTTTTGCCCTCAATAAGGATTTTCTTGTCTATCAGAATAACTATAACTATTACGCTGGTTATTATAAAGATACTTTCCAGCACGGCGGAATTTCAATGCAGGAAATAATGCTGCCTGTAGCCTGTCTTGAGCCGGTCTCTTAATCAGCATGTTGATTTTAATGAAGATTATCATAAAAGATAAAAGACATCTTCCAACGGCCGTAAAAAAGCTGCTTGCCAGCTCCGGGGGGAAAAAAATATTTGCCTTTTATGGTCCTATGGGGGCAGGCAAAACAACAATCATCAAAGCAATTTGTAAAACACTGGGGGTAACAGGCACTATGACCAGTCCATCTTTCACGCTGGTAAATGAATATAAAACAACCGGAGGTGAAGTTTTATACCATATTGATTTCTATAGAATAAAAATCCAGGATGAAGTGTTTGACATAGGTATAGAAGAGTATTTTTCCGGCGGTTCCTATTGTTTCCTTGAATGGCCCGAGGTGGTCGAAGATATCATTCCGCCAGGTACGTTAAAAATCAGAATTACAGTTGATAAAAATGAGCAACGGGTACTTGCTTTATCATAATATGATCATATTTTGCTGCTCTGTTCCAAATTTTTTACCTTTGAAAAAATAACCACTCCCCTGAAATGAACGAAAGAAGTAAGAGCGGAAATGTAAGTTTTGGCAATACAGCCTTCATGCCTAAAGAGGAACATCTTGAAACAGCCATAAAACATCGCAGAATTTCCATTGGTATTCCCAGCGATAAAAAAAACAACGAGAAAAGAGTTGCACTGACCCCTGAGTCGGTAAACCTTCTTGTTGAAAGCGACAATGAAGTTATTGTCCAGAAAGGTGCAGGTGCCGGAGCAAATTACTCTGATAAGGACTACAGTGAAAACGGAGCAATTATTACTGATTCCCCGGCCAGGGTGTTCAGTGCAGATGCTGTTATAAAAGTTGCTCCATTTACCGAACACGAGACTGATTACCTGAAAGGGAACCAGGTAGTTATGTCTTTTCTGAATGTCCTGAAGCTCAGCGAGGAGACTCTGGGAAAGCTTGTCAGGAAAAAAGTCACGGCACTGGCCTTTGAAAAAATTCGTGATAATAACGGTGTTATGCCGGTCATGGAGTCAATGAGCGAGATCAGCGGAATCACATCAATCCTTATTGCCTCCGATTATCTCAGCAATCATCATGGAGGGAAAGGGGTAATGCTTGGAGGCATTACAGGTGTAACACCTACAGAGGTGGTTATCATTGGGGCCAACACGGCAGGAGAGTATGCCACCAGAGCAGCACTGGGAACAGGATCGCAGGTAAGGGTTTTCGATAATTCTCTTCACAGGCTGAAAAGATTCCAGGATCTGATCGGCCAGCGGCTTCAGACTTCTGTTTTTCATCCCCAGGTGTTAAAGAAAGCGCTTAAATCAGCCGATGTGCTTATTGGTGCCATCGAGCTTGAAGATCTCCGCCCGTGGTATTATATCACTGAGGATATGATCCGAAGCATGAAGAAAGGTGCCGTGGTAATTGATCTGAGCATCGACCGTGGAGGATGTATAGAAACAACAGAGTGCCGGGCTCTCAACGATCCGGTTTATGAAAAACATGGTGTAATTCATTTCTCTGCCTGGAATCTGCCATCGAGAGTTGCCCGTACAGCCTCCATTGCCCTCAGCAATATCTTCACACCTCTCCTGCAAAATATGGCAGAAGCAGGTGGAATAACAAGTCTGTTTAAGAATGACCCTGACTTACGGAAAGGAGCTTACCTTTTTAATGGTATTCTGACAAATGAAACATTGGGTCAGAAATTCGGGATAATCTCTAAAGATCTCGATCTGCTTATTTCCGCCTTCTGATTCCTAAAGGAATGTAAGGGTCCCTCTTCCTCCGGAAGCAGTTATTGATGCTTTCCCTCCTATATAAAGTGCCCTGTTGTCGGGAACATGTCCGGCAGGAAAATTGAAAAAGATGGGATAGTCATATTCCTTTACAATATCATAAATTGTGGCTTCAGCACTTTTACCCCAGGGAATTTTTATCTCCTCCATCTTACTCAGACCTCCAACAAGAAGGGCAGCCAGACCCTCCAGCTTACCGGCCAGCTTAAGTGAATTCATCATCCTGTCGAGATGATAAAAATATTCCCCTACATCTTCGATGAACAGGATCCTTCCTCTGGTCTTTGGCTCAGCTTTCGTTCCGGTAAGGCTGCAGATCAGGGAGAGATTTCCTCCTGTAAGCTCACCTCTGACAACAGCAGGCCTGACAAAATCACCCTCCCAGATCAGAGGCTGGCAATCGCCGAAAAGTGCATTGCGTAAGGAACTAAAAGTCTCCTGCGATTTTTCGGTATCTGAGTAATTGAGAGGCATCTCCCCATGTATAGACATCATATTGCATACCTCGCTGAGCCAAAGATGCAACACTGTTATATCACTGAATCCAATAAACCATTTGGGGCTCTTTTTCAAACAGGAAAAATCAATCTTGCCTATAACCCTTAAAAGGCCGTACCCGCCCCGTGAACAAAAAACCGCTTTGATCTCCGGATCATCAATCATTGCCTGCAGATCAGATAAACGTTCCTCATCCGTGCCGGCAAAAGGCCCGGAATATTTCAGGGTATTCCTGCCAATCCGCACTTTCAATCCCCACTTTTCAAGGAATGTGATGGCTTCAATGATTTTTCCCTCCTCAATAGCCCAGGAGGGTGAAACGATCGCAACTTCATTGCCCGGGTTAAGGTACTCCGGCTTGGTTTTTCTGAAAGGCATATATTATATTATACGTAAAAATAACCTCTTTGGTTTCAATTTCCAACAACAATCCGGCTGATCCCGGCCGAAAATTAAAATTATTATCTTTGTGCAATTTTAAAAACTGTTAATTCTTCATTATCAGAATCATGAAAAAATATAAGAGATATCTTATCACTTCAGCTCTCCCATACGCCAACGGACCTATTCATATCGGACATCTGGCAGGAGTCTACGTTCCGTCAGATATTTATACAAGGTATCTGAGGATGAAGGGAGCAGATGTGATTTCAATCTGCGGCTCGGATGAGCATGGAGTGCCTATAACTCTTAAGGCCCGCAATGAGGGAGTTACCCCGCAGCAGGTTGTTGACAGATATCATTCGTTAAACAAAAAAGCATTTGAAGATTTCGGGATCGCATTCAGCATTTATTCAAGGACATCCAATAATGTTCATTATGAGACTGCTTCAGATTTTTTCCTGACACTTTACAAAAAGGGCGAATTCGTCGAGAAGACATCAGAACAATACTATGATGATGAGGCGTGCTGTTTTCTTGCCGACAGATACATTATGGGAACCTGTCCTCATTGCGGTAATGAAAATGCATATGGTGACCAGTGTGAAAAATGCGGAACATCTCTGAGTCCCAATGAACTGATAAATCCACATTCCACAATAAGCGGCAGCAAGCCCCTGCTGCGTGAAACCCTGCACTGGTACCTTCCTCTGGACAAATATGAGGGATGGCTCAAGAAATGGATCCTGGAAGATCACAGGGAATGGAAAACAAATGTGTACGGACAATGTAAGTCGTGGCTTGACCAGGGTTTGCAGCCAAGGGCAGTAAGTCGTGATCTCGACTGGGGTGTTCCGGTTCCGGTCGAAGGAGCAAAGGGAAAGGTTCTTTATGTGTGGTTCGATGCCCCAATTGGTTACATATCTGCCACAAAAGAGCTTACACCCGACTGGCAAAAATACTGGAAGGACGAAGAGACAAAAATGGTTCACTTTATCGGAAAAGATAATATTGTTTTTCATTGCATAATATTCCCTGTTATGCTGAAAGCTGAGGGCAGCTTTATCCTTCCTGAGAATGTACCTGCCAATGAATTTCTGAATCTTGAAAACGATAAGATATCAACATCCCGTAACTGGGCTGTGTGGCTTCATGAATACCTCAAGGATTTCCCGGGAAAGCAGGATGTTTTAAGGTATGCCCTTTGTGCTAACGCTCCCGAAACAAAAGATAATGATTTCACCTGGAAGGATTTCCAGGCTCGCAACAATAACGAACTGGTTGCCATCCTGGGCAATTTTGTCAACCGCACCCTTGTCCTCACCAATAATTATTACGAAGGTAAGGTGCCCGAAAGAGGCATTACAGACGAAAATGACAATCTGGTCCTTCAGGAGATCTTAAGATTTAAGGAGAGCGTTGAAAACAGCCTTGAGAACTATAAATTCAGGGAAGCATTGAAGGAAGCAATGAATCTTGCACGGCTCGGCAATAAGTATCTTGCTGATGCGGAGCCATGGAAGGTGATAAAATCGGATCCTGAAAGGGTAAAGACCATTATGAATATTGCATTGCAGATCACTGCAAATCTTACAATTGTTTTTGAGCCTTTCCTTCCCTTTTCCATGGAGAAACTCAGGAGCTGGCTCAGCAGCACTCATTATAGCTGGGATGATGCCGGCAAAACAGATCTCCTAAACCCCGGACATTCTATAAAGAAGCCCGGACTGCTATTTGAAAAAATTGAGGATGAAGAGATTACCAGACAGATAAACAAACTTCTGGCAACAAAAAAAGCAAATGAAGCGGCATCAGCCAAAACAGTTCAGGTTAAAGATCCCGTGACCTTTGATGATTTTACCAGGATTGATATCAGGACTGCGACCGTTCTTGAAGCGGAGAAAGTGCCAAAAACCACTAAGCTCCTTAAGCTTAAGATAGATACGGGTATTGATATCCGGACAATTGTTTCAGGTATAGCCGAATATTTTGAACCTGCGGATATTGTTGGGAAGCAGATATCAATTGTTGCCAATCTGGAGCCACGGAAGATAAAAGGAATTGAATCAAAAGGGATGATCCTTATGGCTGAAGACAATGATGGAAGATTGGTGCTGGTAGCTCCCGATCAAAAAGTCAGTAACGGCAGTATTATAAAATAGGTTTATTTCTTTTTGGAAATCCAGGTTCCGGGATATTTTTTTAAAAGGCTGTCTTTTGCTGATATGGCTTTAGTCAAATTATCATATTTCATAGCAATAACCCTGTAAAATCCGTTGGAAGCCTGGATTATTTCCGGAACAAAGCCATCAGCTTCCAGTTTATTGACCTGGGTATATGCATTTTCTTCTTCTGTAAAGCTTCCAATGATGATGCAAAACTCCACTTCCGGGCCGGTAACAGTTAAGACTGGTTCTTTTACAGCTGTTTCTTCAGGTTGAACCGTGATATTTTCCGGGGCCAGGATAACCGGTTCCTTCGTGATGTCCGATCCGGTGTTGAGCTCGCTTTCCAGGGCCGTCCTGTTACTCTCAAATTCAGCGGTGACAAGAGGATTCATCGAAGAGGTTTCAACCCTGGTTTTGAAGAGATCTGTCTGCAGTGAAACTGCCACCAGCAATGCAAGTATAGGAACAACTATTGCTGCTCTCCACATTATCTTGCCCATGGAGCTGCGCCTTGCCGGCTCCTTGTCCATGTGTCTCAGAATCCTTTTCCTGACGTCATACCCTTCAACAGGCATGTATTGAAAAGATTCAAACCCGAAAGAATCCAGATGATAATTGGCATCCTTGTCAGGTTCAAACTGCACATTATTCTCGTGGTTATTTACAAAACTCCCTATATGATCAAAACCCACCTGTTCACCTCTTGCAAGCCTGTCAAGTAATCCTTTGACAAACTCCTCGACTTTATACCTTGCATCACTATAATTGATCTTCAGCGATTCTGAAATTTTACTTATCAGCAGCCCGTCGTTGTGATTCAGATTCCGGTTGAAAGAAATTCTTTTAACAGGCGGATAAAAAGTCGCACTGTTCCTGTCAATACGGGCCGGGGTATAGTTACCGACAAACCCTCCAAAGCCAGGAATAATGACGCAGTCATGACTGAACAATAACTCTCTGATGAAGGCAGTAATATTCAAATTCTGATGGTTTCTTATGAAACAAAAATATTATAATTCCTGTTGGTTGTATAAAAAAATAGACCAGACTTATGAACATTTTGACGAACACTATTATCCTGTTGAGGAACCATTTTTAAGAAGGGATGAGTTACAGCTGATTAGGCTGTTTAACCCATAAAAAAGTATTATCTTCGTACTTCAAATATTGTAAAAATCCTCATGAGAGAGATTCAAATGGTTGACCTGAAAACTCAGTATGCAAAGATCAGGTCTGAAATAGATAATTCTATAAAATCGGTTCTCGATTCCACAGCTTTTATCAAAGGTCCTGAAGTAAAAAAGCTCGAAGAGGAATTACAGAATTACCTGGTTGTTAAACACGTTATCTCCTGCGCAAACGGTACTGATGCTCTTCAGATTGCAATGATGGCTCTGGGATTAAAACCGGGCGACGAGGTGATAACTACAAATTTCACTTTTATCGCAACTGTTGAGGTTGTTGCATTGCTTGGACTTAAGCTGGTTATTGTTGATCCCGATCCTGGCAGCTTTAATATCTCTGTTGAAGCAATCAGGAAAGCTGTTACCCCAAGGACGAAAGCTATTGTTCCTGTTCATCTGTTTGGACAGTGTGCCGACATGGAAAGCATTATGGAACTGGCACATCAGAACAACCTTTTTGTTGTTGAAGATGCTGCTCAGGCTACCGGAGCCGATTTCATCTTTACCAACAGAACCAGAAAAAAAGCCGGAACGATAGGTAATATCGGAACAACATCTTTTTTCCCCTCCAAGAATCTTGGCTGCTATGGAGACGGAGGTGCGCTCTATACCAATGATGATAACCTGGCAGCTAAACTCAGGAGCATTTCCAATCATGGAATGAAAATCAAGTATCATCACGACGACATAGGTGTTAATTCAAGGCTTGATACCCTGCAAGCGGCAATTCTCGGAGTGAAACTGAAATATCTCGACAAGTATAACCTGGCAAGGAGGTCAGTTGCCGAACAATATGATGAAGCTTTCAGAGAATGCCCTGAAATCACTGTTCCTGAAAGGGTTAACTACTCAACTCACATCTTTCATCAATATACAATTAAAATAAAAAATGAGAAAAGAGATGAATTAAAGCGTTTCCTTGAAGAGAAAAAGATACCATCAATGGTCTATTACCCTGCTCCTCTTCATATACAGGCAGCTTATCGGTACCTAGGATATAAGGAATCTGACTTCCCCGTCACAACAGCTCTGTGCAAAGAGGTTCTTTCGCTGCCCATGCACCCGGATATTGACCAGGAACAGGTTGATCATATAACTCATAGTGTTTTGAAATTTTTTGAAAAATAATGGAGAAAGAATATTTTGCTCATGAGACTGCCGTCATTGATGATGGTTGTAAAATTGGGAAAGGAACCAAAATATGGCACTTCAGTCATATTATGACAGGTTCCGAAATTGGAGAGAATTGCAACATCGGACAGAATGTTGTTATATCACCCGGGGTAAAGCTGGGGAAAAACGTCAAGGTTCAGAATAATGTCTCCATATATACAGGTGTGACATGCGAAGATGATGTATTCCTGGGTCCATCAATGGTATTTACCAACATTATAAATCCAAGAAGCGCCGTAATCCGTAAAGACAGCTATGTTCCGACTGTTGTTGAAAAAGGTGCTTCCATTGGAGCCAATTCAACAATTGTTTGCGGGAACACTATTGGCAGATACTCATTTACAGGTGCCGGTGCCGTGGTAACAAAAGAGGTACAGCCATATGCCCTGGTCGTCGGCAATCCGGCCCGGCAAACAGGATGGATGAGCGAATACGGACACAGGCTTAAATTTAATGATGACGGCATTGCTGAATGCCCGGAAAGTGGCGAGAAATACAAGCTTAAGGAAGGCAGAGTATCGAAATTAATTGATTAGTTTTAAGCCTCAAAAAAGTGTATATGGATACTACTCCCAAAAATTTCTGTCTTATTGGCGTGGCAGGATATATTGCTGTACGGCACCTTAAAGCAATAAAGGAAACCGGCAACAATCTCCTTGCAAGTCTCGATCCTTTCGACAGTGTCGGTTTAATTGACGGATACTTCCCGCAAAGTGATTTTTTTGTTGAATTTGAAAGATTTGACAGACATATTGATAAACTGAAAAGGACCGGAACCAAAATAGATTATGTAAGTATCTGTTCTCCCAATTATCTCCACGATTCACATATCCGGTTTGCTTTACGTCATCAGGCGGAAGCTATTTGTGAGAAGCCCATTGTTCTCAATCCATGGAATATAGACGCTCTTCAGGAGATAGAGAATGAAACGGGACATAAAATATATACTATTCTTCAGCTGCGTCTTCATCCAAAGATTATTGAGCTTAGGGAGAAAATTCTTAACGGACCTGAAGATAAAGTCTATGATGTTGACCTGTCGTACATAACCAGTCGCGGAAACTGGTATTTTTTCTCATGGAAAGGTGATATTCAGAAATCCGGAGGGGTGGCGACCAATATCGGCATCCACTTTTTTGATATGCTGAGCTGGATCTTCGGAGAAACAAAGCAGAATATTGTACATCTCTCTGAACCCAATAAAGCTGCCGGATACCTCGAACTCAGGAGAGCGAGGATAAGATGGTATCTCAGTCTCGATTATAATGACATCCCTGTCCATGCCAGGGAAAACGGATTAAGAACTTTCAGGTCGGTAAGAGTAGATGGAGAAGAAATTGAATTCAGCGTAGGATTCACCGATCTGCACACTGTATCCTATAAGGATATCCTCTCGGGAAACGGATTCGGACTACGGGATGCGCGAGAGTCAGTGGTTACTGCCTACACTATCAGAAATTCAAAACCAATAAGATTGCAGGGCGACTATCATCCCTTTTTAAGGAACAGATAGCTTTCAATAGATTCAAAAAACAGGCTAACAAGTTTGAAAATGAAAAAGAAGATCCTTGTCACAGGAGGTACCGGATATATCGGTTCGCATACAACAGTTGAACTCATCGAAGAGAATTTTGATGTAATAATAATTGACAACCTGTATAATTCCGAAGCAGTAGTTGTTGACAGAATTGAGCAGATAACAGGGATCAGGCCTGTACTGGAGATCTTTGATATTTGCATTCAGGACAAGCTGAATGAGTTTTTCAAGAAGAATAAGGATATTGAGGCTGTTATTCATTTTGCTGCTTATAAAGCTGTTGGCGAATCTGTCCATAAACCGCTGGAGTACTACAGAAATAACCTTGTCTCTTTGATATACCTGCTCGATGCCATGAAAAAAAATGGTATATCCAGCCTTGTTTTCTCGTCCTCGTGCACTGTTTACGGACAACCAAGCGATCTGCCGGTCACAGAAAATGCCCCTATACAACCTGCGGTCTCACCTTATGGAAACACCAAACAGATAGGAGAAGAGATTATCAGGGATACTTCAGCCTCGGATCAGAATGTCCGGGCAATTTCCCTGAGATATTTTAATCCCATCGGCGCACATCCTTCAGCTCTTATCGGCGAGCTTCCAAGAGGTATTCCGGAGAATCTGGTCCCTTACATTACACAAACAGCTTATGGCTTGCGTGAAGAACTTAAGGTTTTTGGGAATGATTACGACACCCCTGACGGATCGTGTATCAGAGATTATCTCCATGTTGTTGACCTCGCGAAAGCACATGTGGTTGCCGTAAAGAGACTCATTGACCAGAGAAATAAAAAGAACTATGAGGTCTTTAATCTGGGTACAGGCGAAGGCGTTTCGGTGCTGGAGGCAATTAAATCATTTGAACGGGTTACCGGTAAGAAGCTGAATTATAAAATTACCGGGCGAAGAGCGGGAGATATTGAAAAAATATGGGCTGATCCTGCTTTTGCAAATAAAGAACTGGGCTGGAAAACATTAAGCACCCTTGATGAAGCAATGAGAACAGCCTGGGAATGGGAGAAGTATATAAGAAGTAAAACCTGATTGATATGATAACCAAGAAGTTGATCCTTATTACTGGCGGAGCCGGGTTTATAGGATCACATGTGGTAAGGAGATTTGTAAACAATTACCCTGATTACAGGATTATCAATGCTGATAAACTTACCTATGCAGGTAATCTGGAAAACCTGTCAGATGTTGAAACAAAAAGCAATTATTCCTTTGAAAGAATTGATATTGTTGACAAGCAGGCTGTTATTAATCTTTTCAGCAAGAATGAATTTGACGGGATAATACATCTTGCAGCTGAATCGCATGTTGACAGATCGATAACAGGTCCTGATGAATTTGTTTACACAAATATTGTCGGCACAGTAAATCTTCTTAATGCGGCTCTCAGCAGCTGGAAAAACAAACCGGAAGGGAAACTATTTTATAATATTTCGACGGATGAGGTTTTTGGCTCGCTTGGGAAAGAAGGATTATTTACCGAAAAAACCGCTTACGATCCCAAAAGCCCCTACTCTGCCTCAAAAGCAAGTTCTGACCACATGGTAAGGGCATACGGACACACGTTCGGGATACCTGTAATTATTTCCAACTGTTCAAATAATTACGGTCCCAACCAGTTCCCTGAAAAGCTCATTCCGCTGGCGATTAACAATATTAAAAACAACAATCCGATACCTGTTTACGGTAAAGGTGAAAACATACGCGACTGGCTCTATGTTGAAGATCATGCAGAGGCAATTGATATCATCTTTCACAGGGGTAATGTTGGAGAAACATATAATATCGGCGGGAATAATGAATGGAAGAACATTGATCTCATAATGCTACTTTGCCGGATCATGGATAAAAAACTGGGGCGTGCATCAGGTTCTTCGGAGAAGCTGATAACATTTGTTAAGGACCGTCCCGGTCATGATCTGAGATACGCTATTGATTCCACAAAGCTGCAGAGTGAGCTCGGATGGGCGCCGATTCCTGAATTTGCCCTTGGGCTTGAAAAAACGGTGGACTGGTATCTGTCAAATACTAAGTGGCTTGAGAGAGTAATTTCTGGCGATTATAAGAAATATTATGAACAGCAGTATTCCGAAAGATAGCTGCTACTGACTTATAATACTCATCCGTTCTATCAGTTCGTCGCCCAGTGCAGTTTTTTGTCTGATATGCTCCTGTATAGCGGCAACAACGCTGTTTGATTCAAAATCTCCTCTTACCTGCTCAAAATCAAGCTTCTTAATCTCATCACCGCCATCTATCCCGAATCCGGTCATGGATGACAGGGTAAACTCTTTCCTTGCATCTTCATAGAGCAGTTTATCGAGATCCACAACACTTTTTTTCCATTTTTCAACTATGCTTATAATATCGCCTGCTGTGAATTTATTAACAGGTTTACCTGCTTCCTCCTCAAGTCTTTCACAAGCCCATGTCCACTCCCAGTCATAGTATGATCTGTGCATAGTCCTGAATGCATCTGCAACTCCGTCAATTGTATCGATCCTGCCCGATTCGATGTCGTCCAGAAAAGTATTCACCACCTGCTGAGGTGCAATTAAACCGGACAGGTCCACCCATTCTCCGGTTCCTGTTGGCTGATCAGGGATAAGCCTTTTCTGCAATTCTTCGTTCGTCATGAACCTGATATTCTCGAGACGTTTTATCAGGGAGTTGCCAAGGAATTTGTTGATTCCTGTCTGATAGAGTTCAATTCCTCTTTCCAGAGAGGGCCCCTTTATCATCATGTTGTTGTATGTATATGAGGCTGATACTGTTCCTGAAACAGATTTAAGCCTTTTGAGAAGGCTCCTTCCCTCAAGCATTTTCCGGATGGTATAAGGACTGAGAAGATTGAAGTTGACCTGATCGATTTTCATAGGGTCTCTTCTCCTGTCGCGTACAGGCCATTTTTGAGCATCTCTTATTGTTCCGACACTTCTCAGGTTAATTCCCGGAACCAGGATGCTCTCATCTTTGCTTTCGATAAGATAGGAAAATGGAAGCGATGAAGTATCCATATTCTTATAATGCCGGCCCATGACGAGTGTGTATGGTCCGATACGTGCCGGCCATAAGAGATATGAATCGCTGGTTGTCTTGGAACCTCTTTCCATTATCCCCTGATGAATGGGACCAAGCTTATACATATGATTGCTCTGATTCGATCCGCTACCTGCATTCATAAATGAAAAGATACCTGCAATCAGTAGTGTTGATTTATGATGAGTAACAGTATAGGGTCCGGCAAAGATTGAACAGGCTTCACCATGGTATCCGCCGCAATTGGCAAAGAACAGGGAGTTTTCAGCAGAATAATGTTTCCCAAGCACACAGCCCTGGCCGATAAAGCATTTATCAATAAGTGTCGATTCGGTTACTATTGATCCTGAACAGACAATGAAGTGTTCCATAATAACACCATGACCTATGTAAACTGGGTCCTCTTTGCAACTATTAACTGAGCCTTCATTCAGGCTTATTGCTCCCTCAATTCGGCTGAAGGGGCCAATTCTTGCATTCCGGATATTGCGGCAGTCAAGGATCCGTGAATTACGGCCAATCGTCCCGGTTTCGGAACTTATGGATTTCGAATAATCGGTCACCATCTGTTCTATTTTCTTTACCGCCTGAACCCTGTGCCTGTAAAGAGCTATTATATATGCCTGATGTGCCGAAAGCTGATCCCATATCTTTACCGACCGGCCTCCGGTCTCATTCAGCACAGCCACTTCTGTTCCGTTGCCAAAAGTTGAGATCCCTTCAGTTGTGATCTTTCCGCAGTTCCTTATAACCACATCATCTTCAATGTTGTAGTTTGCTATATAATCACCGATATTATTAATCACAACATCCGATCCGATAGTACAGTTATGAAGATGAGCATTTGAGATCCCGCTCCGGATACAAATACCCGAATCATCAGTTAAATTTTTACTGAATACACCAAGTTTTACATCACCTGAAAAATTAACATTCAGACATCGCAACGGGTCAAATCCTTCCTTAACCTGAACTCTGCTCCAGTCGTCGCAGTTGCAACCGTTCGACATTAAGGTTTCTGCTTCAGCATCAGAAATTTTTCTGTAGTCTTCTGAAGAAATCATTTTGACAGTGTTTGGTTTGTTTATTCGACAGTTACTGATTTGGCAAGATTCCGGGGCTGATCAACATTACACCCCCTTAAGACAGCTATGTGATATGATAAAAGCTGGAGCGGGATTACTGCCAGAAGTCCTGAAAATGCCGGAAGCGTTTCCGGGACCTCAAGAACATAATCTGCCATTTTTCTTATCAGTTCATCCCCTTCGGTCACAATAGCTATGACATTGCCTTTCCTGGCTTTTATCTCCTGAATATTGCTGATTATTTTTTCATATGTATCATCTTTGGTAGCGACAACAACAACAGGCATATTTTCGTCAATCAGGGCTATCGGCCCATGTTTCATCTCGGCTGCAGGATAACCTTCAGCATGGATATATGAAATCTCCTTCAGCTTTAGGGCGCCTTCGAGAGCTACCGGGAAAAGATATCCTCTTCCAAGGTAAAGGGCATTAAGGGTATGCTGGTATTTTTTTGCAAGTTCAAGTGCTTGTTCATTTACCTTTAGCGCCTTTTCTATTTTTTCAGGTATTGAAACCAGTTCGGTAATAAGTTCTTTATAATCAGAAGCTGAAATAATACCTTTCTGGTGTCCAACTTCAAATGCCATCATTGCCAGTACGGTAACCTGAGTTGTAAATGCTTTGGTCGAAGCAACACCAATTTCGGGTCCGGCATGTGTATAGACTCCGGCATCAGTCTCACGGGGGATGCTCGATCCGACAACATTACATACTCCAATTACTTTGGCTCCTTTTTCTTTTGCCAGTTTAACCGCTGCAAGAGTATCTGCTGTTTCGCCGCTCTGACTTATTGCAATTACTATATCGCCCTTTTTTATGATGGGATTCCTGTACCGGAATTCAGACGCGTATTCAACTTCCACTGGGATCCTTGTATATTCCTCAAACAGGTATTCCCCCAGCAGCCCGGCATGCCACGATGTGCCACATGCAATGATTATTATGCGCTCCGACTGAACCAGTGTCTCAATGACATCATGAAGGCCTCCCAGCATTATTCCGGAATAATCGGGTAAAACTCTGCCTCTGAATGTATCGTGGATTGCTCTTGGCTGTTCGTATATCTCTTTCAGCATGAAGTGCGCAAATCCCTCTTTGTCAATCTCTCCTATCTTCAGATCAAGCTCCTTTACCTCCAGTTCTTTATTCCCGGGTCGTATGGTTTTCAGGATAAGCTCATCTTTCTTTATGATGGCAAGGTCATCATCATTCATGTAAATTACCCTTTTAGTATATTCAACAATAGGTGTGGCATCGGATGCAATGAAGTTTTCTCCATCGCCGACTCCGATAACCAGGGGACTTCCTTTTCTTGCAGCAAACAGTTTATCAGCTTCCTGTTTACATATGATCACAAGACCATAAGCCCCCTCCACCCGGTTAAGAGCGAGTGTGATTGCCTGTTCTGCATTGAGGTCTCCTTCAAGGTAGAGATGTTCAATCAGATTAGCCAGCACTTCCGTATCGGTCTGGCTGGAAAACTCTATCCCCCGGCTCTCCAGATGCCGCTTAAGACGTGCATAATTTTCAATTATACCGTTATGCACTACAATAAAATTGCCTTTACAGGATACCTGCGGATGGGCATTCAGCTCATTGGGTTCACCATGTGTCGCCCATCTGGTATGGCCCATTCCCACTGTACCATCAAAACCTGACTGATTGACCATTTCTTCGAGATCCTTTACCCTTCCCTTGCATTTGAAGATCCTTGTGTCGCCATTTACGAGTGCCATACCTGCAGAATCATATCCGCGGTATTCAAGACGTTTAAGCCCATTTATAATGATTTCACGGGCAGATCTGGATCCTATATAACCAACTATTCCGCACATAGTTAAACAGTATTAGAAAAACAGGAATGAAAATACAATAATCCGACTCACAAAACTAGAATTCCGTATAAGTAAACTCAAATTTAACAGGT
>DATKXL010000127.1:0-2658 GCA_035529055.1 Bacteroidales bacterium | reverse complement strand
ACCAAAGAAAACTATGATACAGTAGAATATGCCGGAATTAAAGTGATTGAGGGAAACAGGACTATTCAGAACTTTGCTTTACATATAAAATAACCGACGAGTATTATAACCATATTTTCAGAGTGCATCTCAAGGACAAGACAGATGCTGATTCAGGATGCTTTAAAAATATAATTTTCAATAAAAAGCCCCTGCGCTTTCGGTGCAGGGGCTTTCCGTTGTAGCGAGACGGGGAATTGAACCCCGGACCTCATGATTATGAATCATGCGCTCTAACCATCTGAGCTATCTCGCCAGCAATACTTTTGCGGGTGCAAATATAAATAGTATAAGCTGAAAAAACAATTCGATTTTTTATTTTGATAATTATTACTATATTGCATAGAAGTAGCAAATAAACCATTCTGACCTTTGAATAAATGCAGTACGAACTTGAATATACTTTAAACTGCTCACCAAAAGTGCTCTTCTCAAGACTAAGTACTCCTGAAGGACTCAGTGAATGGTTTGCGGATAATGTCACCGTGGAAAGCGATATCTTTACTTTCCACTGGAATAAAACAGAATTAAAAGCACGCCTTGCAACAGTAAAGGAAAATAAACTGGTCCGGTTTGAATGGATCGATTCGAAGGACAAAGAATCCAACTACTTTGAATTCAAAATAATCGTTCATGAACTTACCGGCGATACAGCACTCCTGATAACCGATTTTGCTGAACCCGACGAAAAGGAGGATGCAATCTACCTTTGGGATTCACAGATCAGCGACCTCAAGAGGGTGCTGGGAATTTAAAAGGTACAATGGTGCAACGGTACAAAGGTACATCGGTGCGATGGTGCGACTATTCAAATGCCAATACCCCTTATGTAAAACATATGTGATGTCGAAAATGTGATTTTTGACAAAAATCAAGTAGTTTTGTCATCTAAAATCACACAGGCAGTGAAAAAGCTTGACAAATTTGTTTTGAAATCTTTTATTGGTCCGCTTATACTCACATTCTTCATTGTGCTTATCATTCTTATTCTTCAGTTTTTATGGATGTACGTAGATGAACTTGCCGGGAAAGGCCTTGAGATTAAAATCCTTGCCGAGCTTCTGTTCCAGTTCTCCCTCTCTTTTGTTCCGACAGCACTACCTCTTGCTATTCTTCTGGCTGCCCTGATGACATTCGGAAACATGGGTGAATTCAGCGAACTTGCAGCCCTTAAATCATCAGGTATTTCTCTTCAACGAATAATGAGACCTCTGGTTTTCCTCATAGCATTTATATCAGTCATATCTTTCTTCTTCTCAAATAATGTCCTCCCATATTCAAACCGGAAGGCCAGAACCCTTTTATATGATATACGCCGGAAAAGACCTGACATCAATATACAGGCAGGCACTTTCAATAACGACATCGACGGTTTCAGCATCAAAATAACTTCAAAAGATCCTGTGTCCAATCGTCTCAACAAGCTGTTTATTTACGATCATCGTAATAATAAAGGCAACACTGCTGTTACATATGCTGATTCAGGTTATATGAAGGTGACCGACGACGAAACAGCAATGGTCATGATCCTCTATAACGGTTATTCCTATACTGAACTTGAAGAAAAAAATGCGATTTATTCAGAAAGAAAATTTCCTTTCCGTAAAGACTATTTTAAAGAACAAACTCTGGTGTTGGCTCTCTCCGGCTTTGACCTTGAACGAAGTGAAATAGATCTGTTTAAGTCTAATTCTGCAATGTTAAATATTTCACAATTGACCTTTTATATTGATTCCTTGAATACCAGATATAATAACAGGCTCAATCAGCAGCTTAAAGAGTTTAATACAACAAAACTATACCTGGGAAGAATCTACATGGATAATGCATCAGGAAATGATGATGCCACTAACACACAGATTCAACCAGAATTTGATGTCAGACCCCTTTATGATTCTCTTTCAGTAATGGAAAAAAAGTTAATCATATCATCCGCTATCCAGAACCTGAAGGATGGAAGCAGCTTCCTTACCCGGAAAAATGAATCCTTTCACACAGAAATTAAACACATCAAGAGGTTTGAGGTGGACTGGAACAAAAAGTTCACTTTGTCCTTTGCATGCCTGGTCTTTTTCTTTATTGGTGCCCCGCTTGGAGCTATCATAAGGAAGGGCGGTCTTGGCACTCCGGCTGTTATCTCCATACTGCTTTTTGTGATCTGGTATGTGATCTCCCTCTCGGGTGAGAAACTTGTTGAAGAGAACCTGGTCAGTACATTTGCCGGGGTGTGGGCAGCATCATATATCCTGCTGCCTGCGGGTCTGTTCCTGACATATAAGGCAGCAACTGATTCGGTTATTATGAATATAGAGACTTATCTTTTATTCTTTAAAAAGATCAAAGATTATTTATACCGGCTTTTTATCATTGGAATACGCCGTAATCCATCATTTGAGGAATAACAAAACAATTTGAATATGAGTGATATCAGGCTTGATACGATTGAAGAAGCGATTGAAGATATAAGGAACGGTAAGCTTCTTATTGTTGTAGATGATGAAGACAGGGAAAATGAAGGGGATTTTATCTGTTCGGCTGAGCTCATAACACCGGAGATATTGAATTTCATGGCTATACATGGCCGGGGACTCATCTGTGCTGCTCTTCCGGAGGAGAGAT
>DATKXL010000126.1:0-4731 GCA_035529055.1 Bacteroidales bacterium | reverse complement strand
GAACCGGAATATTCATGGAATGTGCGGTTTCAATAATCTTTTGTACGGGAAGAACCGTTCCCAGTGCGTTCGAGACCTGAGTAACTGCAACAAGCTTTGTTTTCGGCGATAGTAATCTGAGATATTCATCAAAAAGAATCTCCCCGTTGTCATTTATCGGGATAACTCTCAGAATGGCTCCTTTTCGCTGGCACATCATCTGCCAGGGAACAATATTTGCATGGTGTTCAAGATGACTTATAATTATCTCGTCTCCCTCATTGATGAATCTTTCACCGAAAGAGAATGCAACAGAGTTAATTGAGCCTGTGGTTCCTGAAGTAAAGATTATCTCCTCCCTTTTGTCCGCATTGATAAATGTCCTTACTTTTTCCCTGGCTTTCTCATATGCTTCAGAGGTCATATCGCTCATGGCGTGCACACCTCTGTGAATATTGCCATTATAACTTGTATATACTTCTTTTACAGCATCAATAACGCACATCGGTTTCTGGGTTGTGGCGCCGTTATCCAGATAAACAAGCTGTTTACCATAAACCATACGACTCAGCAACGGGAAGTCTGCTCTTATTTCTGATATATCTTTCACTTCAGTTATAGTTTATCCGCATTTGACCATGCAGCTTGCACAGCGTGAAAGCTCACCTTTTAACCGTTGCATAACCAGGTTGTCCATCCTGTCGCGGAGAGCCTCGACATTAATGTTCTGAATCACCTCATGCGCAAATCCGAACATCAGCATAAGCCTTGCTTCACGTTTATTAATCCCCCTTGATTGAAGGTAGAAGAGTGCATTATCATCGAGCTGACCGATCGTGGCGCCATGGCTGCATTTGACATCATCAGCATATATCTCAAGCTGCGGTTTGGTATCCATTTTGGCATCGTCAGTCAGAAGGATACTATTATTTTTCTGATATGCCAATGTTCCCTGTGCATCGGGCGCAACATAAATACGTCCGTTAAAAGCACCGGTTGACATATCGTCAAGGACACCTTTGAAGAGCTGGTTGCTTGTGCAGTGAGGAGATGCGTGATCAATATTTACATAATTATCGACATGCTGCCATTTATCTGCAAGGTATAATCCATAGGAAAAACTTTCTGCTCCCTCTCCTCCAAGATAGTGATAGGTGCTGTTGCGGACAAGCCCTCCATGAAGTGTTAAATTATTTGAGGAGGCATGACTGTTCTTCTCCTGGTGAATAAAAGTATGGGTAATTTTGCATGCATTATTATGCTCATTCTGCACTCTTATTATATCAAAATGAGAATTTTCACCCACATATACCTCAGTAACCGCGTTAGTCAGAAACTTTTGGGGAGAGAGGGTATGATCACAAACAATAAGTGTGATTTCAGTATTCTTGTCAACAATAATCAGATTTCTGAGCTGGTTGAAAATATCCTTTTCGGAGTGCACAAGATTGATTACCTGAACCGGTTTTTTAAGGACCACCCCTTCAGGAACATAGATAAACACTCCATCGGAAGCCATAGCTGTATTCAGATGAACAAGTCCGTCTGTTTCACTTTTTGCGTACCTGTTGTAATGCTGTTCAATTTTATCTCCAAATTTTTTTGATGCCTCATTAAGGCTCCCGATCCAAACCCCACCCGGTAACTGGCGGAGTTTATCATTGATTGTAGGATAAAAGCCATTCAGCAGGACTATTCCGTGTGCATCAAGATCAGTCACATCGCACCGGAACTCTTCAGCCTTGACAAAATCAGATTCTTTCGGCAGAAAATAGCTGTTAAACTCATGCTCGAAAAAAGTGTCGAGGTTTGTGTACTTATAAGCCTCATTTTTTTTTGTAGGAATACCAAGGTGGTTAAACTTATCAATTGCGGCGCCTCTGAAAGAATTGATAAAAGGAGAAGATTTCTCCTCAATTTTTCCGATATTGCCCTTAAACAGATCCAGATATCTTTCTTTTATTTCAGGTTTCCCGTTCATCTCATTTCTCGATTTCAACTTCTTTTTTTATCCAGTCGTAACCCTTCTCTTCAAGTTCAAGGGCAAGTTCCTTACCGGCTGTCCTGACGATTCGTCCGTCATACAGTACATGCACGACATCAGGTACGATATAGTCAAGAAGTCTCTGATAATGGGTAATTACAATCGCAGAATTATCGGGACGCTTAAGTTTGTTAACCCCGTTTGCTACTACCCTTAAAGCATCAATATCAAGACCGGAGTCTGTCTCATCAAGAATTGCCAGCTTTGGTTCCAGCATAGCCATCTGGAATATCTCATTTTTTTTCTTTTCGCCGCCTGAAAATCCTTCATTGACCGACCTGTTTGCAAGTTTTGAGTCAATCTCAACAAGCTCTTTCTTTTCACGCATCAGCTTCAGAAAATCGGATGCTGAAAGAGGCTCAAGTCCTCTGTGCTTCCGATGTTCATTTACCGCTGTTTTCATGAAGTTTACCATGCTTACCCCGGGAATTTCGATCGGATATTGAAATCCGAGGAAAATACCCTCTTTTGAACGCTCTTCGGGGGGCATATCGAAGAGATTTCTGCCAAAATAGGTTATCGTTCCTTCTGTTACTTCTGCAAAGTCCCTGCCTGCAAGAACCGCTGCAAGTGTGCTTTTACCTGATCCATTGGGCCCCATTATGGCATGAATTTCACCCGGCTTAACTTCAAGACTTATCCCTGTGAGTATGGTTTTACCGTCGATAGCAGCTTTTAAGTTTTTTATTATAAGCATGTAAATATGTGATTTTTGAAAATTTCATTCTAACCAACACTTCCCTCAAGACTGATCTGCAGCAGCTTTTGTGCTTCAACAGCAAATTCCATTGGAAGCTTGTTTATCACTTCCCGTGCATACCCGTTTACGATCAGCCCTATTGCATCCTCAGTTGATATACCTCTCTGGTTGCAGTAAAATATCTGATCCTCCCCTATTTTTGATGTCGTTGCCTCATGTTCCACAATAGCTGTCTGGTTATCAACCTCGATATATGGGAAAGTATGAGCTCCGCATTTATCACCAAGCAGTAACGAATCGCACTGCGAAAAATTTCGTGCGTTACTTGCATTTTTCAGCACTTTAACAAGGCCGCGGTAACTGTTTTGTCCAAATCCTGCTGATATCCCCTTGGATACAATTGTACTTTTTGTATTCTTACCTATGTGGATCATCTTGGTACCTGTATCAGCCTGCTGATGGTGATTGGTAACCGCAACTGAATAAAACTCCCCGGTTGAATTATCTCCCCGGAGAATACATGAGGGATATTTCCATGTTATCGCAGAACCTGTTTCGATCTGTGTCCATGATATTTTTGAACTCTCTCCCCTGCAAAGTCCTCTTTTTGTAACGAAATTGAAGATGCCACCTTTCCCATCTTTATCACCAGGGTACCAGTTCTGGACTGTGGAGTATTTAACTTCAGCACTTTTCTCAGCTATTATTTCAACAATTGCGGCATGAAGCTGATTCTCGTCTCTCGCCGGTGCCGTGCATCCTTCAAGATAACTTACATAGCTCTCCTCATCAGCCACCAGAAGAGTTCTTTCAAACTGTCCGGTATTCGCGGAATTAATTCTGAAATATGTCGAAAGCTCCATCGGGCACCTGACACCCTTCGGAATATAGCAGAATGATCCGTCGCTGAAGACAGCCGAATTAAGTGATGCAAAAAAATTATCAGTATAAGGCACAATGGTGCCCATATATCTCTTTACAAGATCCGGATACTCTTTTACCCCTTCGCTGAACGAGCAGAAGATTATTCCCATCTCAGCGAGTGTCTCTTTGAATGTTGTTTTAACTGAAACACTATCCATAACGGCATCAACAGCTACGCCGGAAAGGTGTTTCTGTTCTTCCAGTGGTATCCCCAGTCTGTCAAAAGTCCTCTTAAGTTCCGGATCAATATCATCTATGCTTTCCAGTGTTGCTTTTGGCTTTGGTGCTGCATAATAAATAATATCCTGATAGTCTATGGGAGGTATCTTAAGGTTTGCCCAGGTCGGCATTTTCATGGTCTGCCAGTGACGGAATGACTTCAGACGGAATTCAAGAAGCCATTCAGGTTCATTTTTCTTTGCTGAAATGATCCTGACTATCTCTTCGTTAAGACCCCTGGGGATCTTTTCCATTTCAATGTCGGAATAGAAGCCGTACTTATATTCACCTGAGGTTACATCGCTTAAAATCTTATCCTGGTCTTTTTCCATTACATTATTCTAAACAGCCTGATGCTCTAACTAATTAACAATCTGAAATATTAATTGTTAATTTATAAATTGATTTTCACATAAAAACAAGTCAACAATTTGATACACAATAGAAATTCTTAAAATCCATTAATTATATTTAATCTAAATAAACATGCAAAATTATAAAAATAATAGGATTGGTAGCAGAATCTATCCGGAAAATTCTTTTTTTACAAGTGTAATCTTATCCCGGAATTATTCGTACTACGCTCTGGAAATATCAACGGTGCAGATATTATGTTCCAGTGTGTCACCTCATCCGATTTTGTATTGCTGTTACTAAACCCGGATTATTCAACTCGACTACTTGCATATTTTAGTTTAATATGTTAAATTTGCATTCGTTTAAATTTACAAATGAAATATCCTTAATTCATTAATATCCAATAAATTAATAAATCCATTAATAAGACTTTAATATATCTTTGATTTTTAATAATGAGTTTTTATGGAAAATAAGTTGCAGGAACTTACGAGTAAAATTTACGAAG
>DATKXL010000125.1:0-3717 GCA_035529055.1 Bacteroidales bacterium | reverse complement strand
ATCGACCCAGACCTCTACCGGAGTTGTCGCTGTGTACTTCGCATAAAGCCTGCGTTTCAAAGCTTGCTCGCCTTTGTCAGTTACCGGATAACGAGTATTGCCGATCAATAAAGCTACTGTTTTTCGTTTCATAATTACCAGAGTATTAATTGACCCTTGAACGGCAGTCCATGAGTATCTTCAAACCAACTTAGCAAAGCAGTCCAATCTTCAAAACCGTCCGCTTTAGCAAACGCCTCTAGCTTTTCCAAGTAGTTAATTGTAGTGGTTGGTAATACAACTTTATACCAGTCTATTTTGATGTCTAAAGCATCTTTGCATATTACCTCTTTAAGCATCTCTGCTGACTTAGTTCTGAGTCCGGTATACAAATAAAGAGTGTCTCCTTTCTTAATAGGATATTTCCGGGTAGCCCTTATCGTTTGCTTTTTAGTGCCATTTTTGACAGCTTCTGCAAATTGTTTCTGAAAGTTTATTAGTGGCATAGTTCCTTTATTTAATTACCAGAGTATTAACTGACCCTTAAAAGGGAGTCCGTGAGTTTTCTCAAACCAACTTAACAAAGCAGTCCAATCTTTAAAACCATCCGCTCTGGCAAATGAATCTAACTCTTCCAGATAGTTGATTCTAATGTTTGGGATTACCACTTTGTGTTTACAAATATCAATTGTGATGTCGGAAGTATCTTTACAGATTACCTCTTTGAGCTTCTCTGCTGACTTAGTTCTCAGTCCGGTATACAAATAAAGAGTATCTCCTTTCTTTATAGGATATTTACGGGTAGCTCTTATTGTTTGCTTTTTAGTGCCATTTTTGACAGCTTCTGCAAACTGTTTTTGAAAGTTTAATATTGGCATAATTCCTTTATTTAATAAATACGTTTCTATTTCCTAACATAAAATTATTGTGAATGTACTGCAATTCTGAGGCAGGTATTTTATGGTTGTGCGCTAGGTCGTGATGTTTTCTGCACAGCCCGATAAGGTTCTCAATTTTATCCTCTCCTCCCTGCGATCTGAATATTATATGGTGACAATCGTTCGATTCCCTTCCGCAACATTCGCATGGTACAAAGTCCTGTTCACCATATTCAAAGTGCTTCATGTATATCTTAACGTGCGGTTTCAATCCAATTTATCCTTAAAGTGATTAATCAAAGTCTCCATTTTGCTCACATAGTAATCATTGAAAACCTTATAACCTTCCGGTGTTTGCTCCCATAACCTGTACAACACCCCTCTAAGCCTCTGTGAAGGCGGTTTGCCTGTATCGTTATATTCCACCTTTAATGAGTCAATATCGGCAAGCTCCTGCGTTGCGAATGGGTCTGGTGCGAATGCCAGGAATCCAACCTTGTTAAGAGAGTAGTGAATATTAGCCATTTGCTCGGGCGTTAATTCATTCGTCTCAAAGGTTACTTTAAGGGTGCGATCTTTTAAAGAACGATAACCCTCTAATTGTGCCGGTATTTGAAAAGTTTTCATTAGAACGGGAGGTCTTCATCTTCGCCACTCACTTCCATACTGCTCGCAGGTTCTGAACTACCCTGACCGGACCACACCTGTAAATTACCGAGTATTGGCATTGCCTTGATTTCTTCATCAGTCATTATCTCCCTGTCTGCTTTACTCAGTGATTGCTTAACAAGGTGAGTATCTTTTGAATCTCCCTTTTTCTCGATCTCGAAAGCGATAAGGTCAAGGTAAATACCTTTCTCTCCTTTAAATAACCTGTTCTGGTTGATAGGGATTACAAGACATTCCACTTCACCGGATTGTCCTTTCATTGTTCTGAGTGCAGCAGTTAGTTGCATCAGATTAATTTTGCCTGATATTTTACTCATTTTCATTTGTATTTATTATTTCACCTTCATCAAATAATTCAGCGTGTTTATCTTCTGCCGGAACAAGACTATCGTACATAATCTGATCTGCACGGTTCAGATCCTTACCAAATAGTTTCCCTATTTTTTCAGCAGCATCTTTTATTGCGTAACTTTCAGCAGCAGGAGCCGCTTTCATTACTGCATCATTTTTGATATGAGTCCAATCAATAGCCCCGGCCCCGGTATCTGTTTGTAAAGGAGCAGAGCCAATACCATCCTGCCATAACATTTTTTCTGAAAAAACATCCTGATAAAAAAGCCTGACAGTAACAACAACGCTATTAGCTAGAACCTGCACCTGCTTTACTTCCACATTCCAGTTAATAAAAATTCGGGTCAGTAGATATTCAACCCTCTCAATAGGTAAATATCTAACTTTCTTAACGACCGGATGCTGTTTAATCCAATCTTTAGGAGGGTCCATATTAACAATTACGTTAAATTGGTTCTGCTCCTCTTTTAGCGCAATATCTCCTGATCGAAGTTCCTGCACTGTTGGTAAATTCTTGTTTGCCATTTCTCTGTTTATTTATGTATAAAATAGTCAAGTGATTTGATTGCCCACGGGGGTAAATTAAGTTCGTTAATACCGTATTTGTTTTGACAGAACACTTGATACCCCGGCCATTTGTCATTATCAATACAGTATTTATAAAGTTGTAACAGTAATTCATATTCATATCTTCCCTGTCCTAAAAACCGGGGACCTGACTCAAAGATATTAAAAGCAAAAGGAGCCTTTTTCTCTTGTGCCACAAAATAGAAACCATAATCCCTACCATCACCATCCATTAAGGTCAACATATCAGCATAAAAAGCAGCCTGAAGATGATAGTCCAGACTTGCAGCAGCCTTTGTGAACCCATCAACCGAAGCATCAATAGTAGTTTTTAAGTCAACAACAATACGCTTATTGTCTTTTATTATGTCAGGTTTGAATTTTACGTTAATAGTCCCGGCCATTGTTTCAATCTCTCCGGCAAAACCTATTTCCTGGCGGCCATTTGTAAGCAGCATTTTTGAATAAGGATGAGAAAACAATTTATATTTCATTGCTTTGATTCTCTCAAATTCATCTTTGCTTATCATTTCCCTATTACCTACCATGTTGTTTTCACTCTCCAACCATGTTTTATAATCTTTTGTTGACCGGGGAGATTTATAACCCTCTCCCTGTAACACCTGATAAATATGTGAATCATCAAATACATAAAACTCATCTTCAAATCTATCAGGCTGCAAAATGTAACAGTGATAAGCGGATCCGAAACGCATTGCATCGGTTGGTATTACCTTTTCGGCTTCACGAAAATGAGCAGGAGATACTTTTATCTTTTTCATACCTGATACAGATATATATTCTTTGGCATGATACTCTGCATCTGTACCGGATAGTTCAGTAATTGATATTGATTTAATAAAGTCGCTTTCCATGTCTCTGTTTTTATTCAAAGTTAATTCGTTTATTCCGTATTGGGTAATCGTTTCGGGTGTTGTTTAACACCTTGTTAAGTGCTTTTTATCAGGTTAATTATAAATACCTATCAATAAATGCAGCTATTTCAAGGATAGCCTCTTTTAATTGTCTTATATCATGCTCATCTTCTCTCGATGGGTGACCACTGAACTCCTCGTCCAATATCTCTTTTATTTTAGTTCTTAACTGCTCTTTCATATCATTTACTTTTAGTTTGCATCGCTTTTATAACCTTCCAATATTCACGCTCAAGGCGAATTTTCTCTTCCCCTGTTGCCGATCTTATTCTGTTGTTAAGATCGAAGGCTTTTTTGTAAAGAGTGTAGTAGTTCATCTCTCTATTGTTAGTTAATAT
>DATKXL010000124.1:0-2076 GCA_035529055.1 Bacteroidales bacterium | reverse complement strand
TCCAAGGTGCATTGAACCACCTTTGCCTTTACAGCATCCCGTAGTTTTACCGAAAAGCTCAGCCATTATTTCCTTGTAGGTCAAACCTTTTGCAATAGCATGACCATGTGGCCTGTGCGTGGAGGCAATCACATCTCCATCTATCAAAGCTGAACAGACTCCTACTGCACAAGCTTCCTGTCCGTCATACTGATGTATTGTTCCCGGCATAATGCCTTCAAGAAAAAGGTACCTTACTCTTTCCTCAAACCTTCTGATTCCCAGCATTCTCTTATACATCTCAAGCGCTTTCCGTACTCCAATCTTTTGAATAATTTTAGACATATTCAAACCCCCAAATAAAATCTTTTTTAAACCTTCTCGATATTCTCCTTCAATTCCTTCAAAAACGCAGCAGCGTATGCCCCATTAACTATTCTGTGATCCACTGATAAGGTTAATGTCATCATCGGGCTCACAAAAACGCCACCACCTTTTGCCATCACTCTATCCTGTATGGCTCCAACCGCTAGTATCGCAGCTTCCGGTGGATTTATTACGGCTGTAAATGATCTTACACCATAGGAACCCAGATTGGATACTGTAAACACTCCTCCTGATATGTCTTTCTGCTTAAGTTCGCCAGTTTCAACCTTTTTTATAAGCTGCTGCATATCCTGCTCTATTCTCGCAAGTTCATTTCTACTGTCGGTAATTCCTTTAATCACCGGAACTAAAAGGCCGTCGCCTTTTGCTACAGCAAATCCGATACTGATTTCTTTAGCCATTATGCGCCCCTTTTCATCATATCTGGCTGCAAGATAAGGAAATGCTTTCAGGCATTTCGCAACACTGTAGACAATCATTGCATTATAGGAGTATTTTTTACCTGATAATACATAGAGCTCTTTCATAGCACTTGCATCTACATCAATGACCAAATAAACGTGTGGAATTGTTGTCTTGCTTCTGGTCATTGCCTTTGCAATAGCAGTACCAACCCGGCTGAATGGAACAACCTCAGATGAATCTTGACTCACAGCCTCAACGAGCTTACATTTATCTGTTTCAGTATAGGTGGAAACATCTGCACTTATTATGTCTTCTTTTAAAATAAGACCGTTGGAACCGCTTCCTTTTATCTTAGTAATATCAATTCCACGCTTTTCAGCTAGCTTCTTAATCATAAGAGAAACCCTTGCTTCAGATATCTCCCGTGTGGCTTTCACAGGCTTTCTAACCTTATCCTCAGCTTTCACCGGTTCACTTGAGGAAATATCCTGGAACTTATCATTTTTATCCCCTATATAAGCGACAATACTTCCCGTTGTTACTGCTTCTCCAGGACCTGTTACTATTTTCTTCAAATACCCTGCTAGATATGATTCAACCTCCATTATTGCCTTATCGGTTTCCACTTCAAATATGGGCTCACCACGCTCTACACTGTCTCCCTCACTTTTAAGCCATTTAACTATCTTCATTTCATCAACTGTAGTACCAAGATTAGGCATTTTTATTTCTTTAATCATAGTACAATTAGCTCCCTTTTAATTTTAACAAAAAACATTGAAGTTTCTAATATTTTCATCATTTTTTCAGTCTAGTATATAGTCACATTAAATATAAAAATCTTCAAATTTATTAGAAAAAATTATGGCGATATTTACTTTTATTTATTACAAAAAAATCTTTAAAGGAAAGCTCTTTAAAACTCCCCTCGTGTTTACGGTTTTCTGTTATTTAGTCGAATTTCATAGGTTTTGGGCGAAGCTCTTCAGACGCTCTTAGCCAGTGCGAATTTGGTCTCCTGGGCATACCCCATTTTTCCAGAGCACGCTTCAGTTCATAATTCTCAGGCTGTTTGACAAACTCAATAAACTGTAGGTCGTTTTCAGTTTCTATTGAACCTTTTATGGCTTGCTGCCAGGCTTTTGCTCCTGCGGTATATCCATCTGGATGTCCGAGCATTCCACCTCCGGCAGGTATTACAATATCAGGTCCATATTCACCCACAATAAAAGGAGCTGTTCCCGGGTAGACCCCTGCACATGGCATAGGGGCTGTAGGCTTAATATGACCCAACGGAGCAAGTTT